>JAHZIE010000079.1:0-10437 GCA_019419895.1 Clostridiales bacterium
CCTTCTGGCCGGCCAGTTCCGCGGAGCTGTTGGCCGATTGTGCCGCTGAGTTCGCAGAACCCGCTGCCGTGTTTGCCGCTCCCGCCGCTGTATTGGCTTCATTTGCCGCGCTGTTCGCGCTGCCCGCCGCGTTATTTGCCTCTGTCGCCGCGCTGTTCGCCTCTCCGGCTTTCTGGTTGGCCAGCCGCGCGGCTTCATTGGCCGATTGTGCCGCGGTGTTCGAGGAGCTTGCCGCTGTGTTTGCCTCTTTCGCTGCCTTATTGGCCGCGCCAGCCGCCCTTTCCGCTGTCCCGGCCGCGCTGTTCGCCTCTGTCGCGGCGCCGTTTGCCTCTCCGGCTTTCAGGTTAGCCAATGCAGCGGCTTCTTTGGCTGACTGTGCCGCCAAATTTGCGGAATCCGCCGAGGAATTCGCGACTTTCGACGCTCTATCCGCAGTGTTAATTGCATGTTGTGCAGATATAATTAATTGTGTCAGCAGGGAAAATTCGTCAGAACTTTCCGCCGCGCTGTCAATGTCACAGGGCTGTACTCTCAATTTGAGATTGTCCACACGCAAATCATATTCATCAGGCTTGATAATTTGTAGCCAACAGTTCCATTCTCCGGGAACGTTACAGGTGCCGGAGGGGAGAGTGACAGTGACAGTACAGCCGGAAACGGAAGCGGCCGCCTGCGCCACCCCTTTGGAAAAGCGGTCCACATAGAAGGCCGCGGTGCATCCTTCCATATCAATGGCTTGTCCCGCCGCGTCCAGGACAGTAAAGGAAAAAACACGCGCGTTATTTTCCCCCTGAACCGCTTGAATATATTCGGTGGGCTCGGAGATAATAGCGGATAGGGTTATATTTTGCGGATTCAATTTCATTCACTCCTTTGACTGGTATTGTAAAATCCAGTGCTTTCTATAAACAGTTTTCGGTTTATTCGTAATAGTATTTGATTACCTGACGCTTTGTCATGAATAACTGCGGTATGCTCTAAATTTTAGAATATTAAGAGTCAAGAAAAAATGCCGTGTATCCAGACCACCTTTCCATTTTTCATTTTACAGCGGTACGTTTCTATTTACTGTTCTTTTTAAAGGGGATCTTTTCCGGAGGCAGCAAATTAATTTTTTATTTCCTTTCAGAATGGCAGGGAGAAAGAAAACCACACTTAGACAATAAGTGTGGCTTGTGAGAGGTTATTCAATTACATACCCTAAGAGCTGGCAGCGCTGGCAAATGAAATGAAAAAAGTTACAGAAAAGAAAACAGGTGAAAAGGCTGCTCAATGGAATGCCGGAAAGATTTTTTGATCAGTTCATATTTTCCCTCCTTTTACGCGGTTTTCCAATGATTCCGCCGAGGGTTTCGGGTAATCCGGCTCTTGGAACGATCGGTATCGCCACCCAAAGGGGCTTTTGGCAGACTGCCCGGTTTTACATAGGCGGAGGTGTTGGAGAACGGATTCAAAAGATCCATAGAATCGGAATAGGGAACTGCCCTTTTTGCTGCTCCTTCATGATATATTCTAGCATACTGTAATGATGACATTCTATGACAATCTGGTTTCCAGTTGGGCAAGAGCCGCCTTATGGAGTCTGTGAATCTGCCGCCATGAATAGTTCATATCAGCGGCAATTTGTTCAAAGGTTTTTCCGAGCACATAACGTTTAAAAAGAAGATTTCCCATTTTCTTTTCGGGAAGTCCAAAGATTGCGGTTTCAATTTCCTGTTTCAGATTTACCAGCTGGCAGATAGCTTTCTCCGCCTCATTCCGCGCGTCGGCGAGACGGGCGGCGCCGGCGCCAATATAATCCGACGGCCTGAGTTGGACCTGCGTTTCTCCGAAGGCCTGGGTTATTTTTGTCAGCAGCTCCTCCAAGCCTTGAATTTCCTCCAGCTTATTTTGGAGAGCGCTGTCGGCCTCCAGATACTGCTGTAAATAAATTTTTGCTGTCAAACTGCTTTTCTCTCCTTTTCTTTCAGAAATCTATCCCTTATTCCATTGAAATCGTATTCTCTTTCCGCGCCTTTTTATTGGATGGGAAAGTTAGAAATATCCACGGCAGGGGGCGGGATTGAGCAGCCGGCTGCTTGGAATAAAATAGGAGTAGAATTGTTTTTTTGATTTCTCCATTTCTTTTTGCCGCAGTGGGCGGGATCTGATTCCCTTCGTCTGCCTGTATCCAGAAAATAGTGGCAGACCCAGGGAGTACGCACATTGCTTTCAGCGATATGCCGGAAATAGACACATCCAATACAGCTTTTTCGATTCAAGTTCTTTCACCTCTTTGACATTGCCGGAAGCCGTGACGACCTTCGGTACTTTTTAGTTGTTTTACCGTTAACGGTAACTTTAATTAGTATAATACAATAATTAATGGTAAAAGTCAAGACGATATCATCTTATTTTTATCTTTGACGGTAAAATATTATTGACATGCAACCGTAAAGGAGATATACTAACCAGGGAGGTGAGCGTCATGTGGCTGGATATTTTAGTGAGAATGAAGAAGGAAAGCGGAAAAACCATCAAGCAGATTTCTGAGGAATCAAGGGTTCCTCTTGGAACCCTGAATAAACTCTTTTCAGGTCAGACAAAGGATCCCAAGGTCGAAACCCTCAGGGCGGTGGTTTATTCATTGGGCTATACATTGGATGATTTGGAACAAAAAAAATCCCCAGGCTTAATTCAGGAGGACACAGAGGAGCTTTCAGTCGGCGAGGTGGTCAGCGCGTTTGTTTCAGCTGGACTTGTGCCGCGGGGAAAAGATTTGACGGAGGAAGATGTCAGATTTTTAATGTCTATTATTGATGCGGTCAGCAGATGGTTTGGCACAGCCTCCGGTGATGCAATGTAGAATTTTTCCCGGGTTGGGAAATGAATTAAGGAAGGCTGTCAATTTTTCAAAGTTGGGAAGGACGGCTGTGGAGGACTGCCGCGCTCTCTCGGCGTATCTCTTTGACTGATTGGCATTCCATTGAGATTCTGCGGCCTGCCGTGGGTCAGTAATTATCATAGCATTCAACCTTTCGCCCGAAATGTTTTTATCTGTTTGTCCGTTTGACCATACGCTGCGGAATTTGAACAAAGGAGAGGTGGCAGCGGAATTTTCCGCTCTTTTTTGTGTTAGACAGCCAAAGTGTGACTGTAGATGACAGAAGTTCATTGATAAGAATAAATATTCTTTATATATTCTATTATAAGGAACATTTGTTCTGATTTCAATAGGTAATATTGTACAAAGGTTGTACTCGAATTTTGGTATAAGAAGAAAAGGCGCCGAATTAAACGACTGCATGGAAATGACCGCGAAAAATTATTTTGCCAGATTTTTGGGAAAATTCATAAAAAAAGCGCGCCCAAAGGCGCGCGATAGAAAAACGGAAATTTTTATTTCATTTGGATGGTTATCATATCGGATTCCAAGATGGTATCAAAGGTATCGTCATCAAAAATATGGAAGTATAGTTCAATATCCTCTATGGTTTCAATATCATTTTCTTCCAGATAAGTATCTAAGATAGAAATAGAATCGTTTGCCTTTTTGCCGGGTCTTACGTCGCAGGAAAAAATTCCATCAATCATAATACCGTTTACAGACATGTCGCGTTGCTGAACAACAATTGTTTTTTCGGAGTTATTTTCAATCTGAAGCTTGATCTCTGTGCCAAAACCCTGTTCAATTCCCATATAGGTTATTTTGATGCCATCCTGATCGATAAGGACCTGCCGGCTTCCTTGCGGAGTTTCTTCTTTGGAAGAGGAGTCTTCGGGTTCCTGTTCTTTACTGGTGGTTTCTTCTTGATTTTCTTGCAGGCTGTCCAGCTGTTGTTGGAGGGCATCGCGTTCAGACACCACTTTGTCATAATCCTCCTGACTGATTCCTGAGCTGCCGCAGCCTGCTAAAGAACAAGAAAGAATCGCCGCAATAAGTAAAGCGCAAATTTTTTTCATTAAATATCATCCTCCTTTTTATAAATTATAACATATTATATAATTTAATTGCAACAGCTTATATTTAAAAAATATTTATAAAACCGTTTCCGGCTATGAAATTGAAAGCGAGTTAAAAAATATCTCTGCGTTTTTCCGCAAAAAATAAAAAGCCCTGATGTAAAACAACATCAAGACTTTTAAGCATGTGTCCGGTGACATATCCTCCTACGAAATAATCATAGAATGAAAATCCGCGCTGGATGAGTATTACAACGAAAGTAGTCAAAAAGAAAAACGTATAAAAAAATCCGCATGGAAGCAAGCGAAAAACAGCTTTCCCACGCGGTTTTTATGGAGCTGGTGGACGGACTTGAACCCCCGACCTGCTGATTACAAATCAGCTGCTCTACCAACTGAGCTACACCAGCGGATATTATAAAAATATAACAGCTAATATTATAAAAGAAAAGTGGCTTTTTGTCAATACTCTTCCGCAAAAACTTACAAAGTCCACGGGCGGAAAGGGCGTTCTTTTTCCGCGATATCTTTTGACAGTTATTCCTACGGGACGCGGACGGCATAAGTTGAGAATAGGAGGAGATGAGGAAATAAAGCAGGAATAAAAGAAGATAGAAAAAAGCAAAAATATATGTCAACTTAACCATTGTAAATTACTAAAAAAGTTGATATAGTAATCTTAAAAGGAGTGGGAAATATGCAAAAAAATAAAATTTGCCTGTCGTTCGTATTGACGGCGGTATTACTTTTAGGAGGCTGCGGCCAAGGAGCACGGAATATTTCCAGTATGGAAGAAGGCCCTCAGACATCACATCTGCAGGGCGGGGAAAACGATCTGCCGGATATGGAGGGATTCCCTTATGGAATCCCCCAGGGAGTCAATTTTGGTATGCTGGAAACTCAGGTCAGGCAGACCGAGGAGAGAAAATTGCTTCAGGAGGGAGCGGGGGAAGTTGCCTATGATGCCAGCGAGGGGGAAAATTTAGGCGGATTAAGGGCGGATACATTAGCATATGGATTTAATTCCATGGAAAAGCTGTGGGTGATTAATTATGAAATGAAGGCCGGAGAGGACGCGGATCCCCAGCTTTTGACTGAAGAGGGGTATCGCGGCGTTTTGGAAGAATTGATAAAATTTTTGGGACAGCCTCTTAAGGAACAGGAAATCTGGTCTGAGGAGGTTTCCTCAAATCCTGGCACAAAAGACGAAGGGCTGGCTGACGGAAGCCTTACCATGGGGGTGCAGTGGCAGTTCGGAAGTGTCCGCGCGATTTTTGTATTCGGCACAGAGCAGATCTGCCTGCAATATCAGGATACCAGCTTTCGCGACAAGTAAGCCTCCGGCACAAGCGGGAATTGGCAGACAGCAGGGAGATTGACAAAATGGGAAACAGAGGATTACAGGCGGAATATTCTTTTCACGTTTGCGGCGGCCCCCTTTTCTTTTTTAAATCAGAGGGTGAGGGAGAAGCCGGGGAAGAAAAGAAGAAAAGTATCTTTATTTTTTACGGAAAGACCGGATGGAAAGGGAATGTTCCCGGAGAGGAAACGGGCAGGACGCTGATCAAAAAGGAAGCGTCTGCCGTTGGGGAGGTGTCTCTCCATGACTGAATTTCAATATGGTCAAAAGGAAATTGACTATTTAAAGGCGAGGGAACCCCGCCTTGGCCGCGCCATCGAACAGATTGGCTATATTCACCGACAGGTGATCCCCGATATTTTTGAAGCGATCATAAATTCCATCGTCGGCCAGCAGATTACCACAAAAGCGCAGGAAACCATTTGGGGAAGAATGAAAGACCATTTTGGAATGGTAACGCCCCAGGCTGTCCTGGAGATGGAGGCGGAACGCCTTCAGGCTTTCGGAATTTCATACAGGAAGGTTTCTTATATGAAAAATATTGCCGGCCGGGTAATGGACGGAAGCCTTTCCCTTGAGGAATTGGTGAAAAAGAGCGATGGGCAGCTTTGCCAGGAGCTGACAAAGCTCAACGGTATTGGTATGTGGACAGCGGAAATGATACTCATTTTCTGTCTGCAGCGTCCCAATGTCATGAGTTATGGCGATTTGGCCATTCATAGGGGAATGAGAATATTATACCGGCTCGAAAAGATTGACCGGGAACTATTTTATCGGTACTATAAAATTTATTCTCCCTGCGCGACGGTGGCCTGTCTTTACCTGTGGGAGATAGCCCGCGGGTTTCCTCTGGCCTTGGAAGAGTGACGTGCAGGAGCGGTTCATGTCCTGTCTCACATCGGCTGGAGCTTATAAGCTGCAAAACAGGAAAACGGCCGGTTGGTGTTAAAGAACAAGAAGTTTTGGCTGTGTTTCTGGGTTTACTCCTATTCTTCATAAAATCCGCCTATATCCAATATTGGATATAGGCGGATTTTATGACTGAAGATATAACGGGGATAAGCTTAAACGCCAAGCATCAGGATTAGGAAGTGGATTTTAGGAATAAGAAGCATGACAGAAAAAACAGCGGGCTTTTTGTTTGGCGGATGGCAAAATTTTCAACGCCTCCCACGTTTTTTGAGAGGACACGCTTTTATATATAAATGAAGAAAGCGCCGCTTCCGGCAGTGTTGAGGCCGGAAGAATTTGGCATGAATGGCGCGGAATAGGCAGGTCCGCCCCATTGCCGCTTTTCTCCCAAACCCAAAAGAGAAAAATGGGACGCCTTCCTCCCAATATTTAATTTCCTCGGATGTGTTCGGGATAAAACAGGAATCAAGAGGAGATGGCTCTTGGGTCAAAATAACCCTCTGTTATACTTGAATTGGGCGTAAAGCATGGAGCCCAATCCTATGGCGGCGCCTGCCATAATGATATAGGAATATTCTTCCCTCTCGCAAGTCAGCTGCAGAATTCCGGCGACAATGAGGCTTATTCCTATTATTCCCGTTCCAATCCCCATCCATCTACAGTAGGGCTTTTGATTCTCTTTGGATACTTTCCGCCGGTTGTACCAGTGGATGCTTGCGATATTCCCCTGAAAATTAAAAATTCCTAAGAGAAGCAGGATTGCGCCTAAAACTATCATAAAAATAAATTCCGCCATAAAGATTTCTCCTTTCTGTTTTTCAGACGGTTGGGGACTAAGGCTTATGATAATAGTGCCGCCAGGACGCGGGACCGCTTAAATAGGACATCCAGTTATCAGGAAATCCCAGATGGTCAAAGGAAATATCGTCCTGGTATTCCTCCACCAAGCCGCGCAGCTTGGGGAAAAACTGTTCCTCCCATTCATCCGGCTGAAAATATAGGCATTTTAGAGCTAAAATCTGTCCGAATACCTTAGAGGTGCCGGAAAAATCAAAATCCGCAGGCAGCTCAGGCTGATGTTCAAAATCCCAGTCATAGAGGCGGGAATAATGGGCGCACTGATTGCGCAGATCAGTCAGGCAGAGAAGCCAGCTGTCGAGATAAGGGGGATAGGTATGGTAAAGCTGCCGCGCGAGGGCATTTTTATCCTCCTCCTTCAAATCTATATAAAAATAGGAAAGCATGCCAACTGAAAAAAATTCGATGACAACCCATAAGGGAAAATATCCGCCATACTTTTTTCGGTGATGCTGGACGATATTGCTTTCCTCGTTATCCGAAATAACATTTTCCACCAGACGGAGAAACTGCCTGTGCCGGTGGCCCTTATTATAATAGGAAGCGTCCAAATAGGCCAAAGGACCATGCGCGTGCGCGTGATAATAGGAAAAACGGGAGCGGAGGAAGAGCTCGATTTCCTCCATAATGGTGAGCAGAAGGGAACGAAGCTTACGGTCAAACTCATAAACACGGTAGATGCGTTCGAAGGAAATCCCGGGGATATGCCGTCCCTCTCCGGTTCGGAAAGGATATAAATAGGAAGCGAAACGGTAATAATTGACGTGCTCCAAAAACCGTTCGCATCGCTGCTCGTCGAGGATGACCAGCCCCTTTTGCTTGAGCGTCTGGACCTGCTCACGATAGGTAATCGGATTTTTCACCTGCATAAAAAGCGACTCCTTTTTCCATTTAGGACACATAGGGCATACTGTGTGTGCGCCTATGAGCGACGTTTTTTCTATCCCTATCTTAATGAGAGAAAGGCCGGATGTCAAGAAAAATTCTTATGATATGGAGAGGGAAGAAGAAAGAAAAACTTTATAAATAGGAAAATATGTCTTTGTATGAAGGACACATTTTTATTGAAAAATGAAGCGAATCCGGAAAATTTTACCCATCCCCCTGCCCACGTTGAAAAATTTGATTTCCCGAGGATGGCGGCCCTGGAAACCGAAGGCTGGTTTTTTATTCATGGGGGGCGGCAAGGAAAAAGGTATGGGAATTCTAAATCCTGAAGACTTATGGGAGGAAAATTTTAGAAAAAGACGAGCGGAAATGAATATTTATACAATACATTTCAATAGTTACAAACTTGTAACTATTGAAGTTCTAACAAAGTGCACAAAAGAATGGGATGATTTTCCTAGGAAGAGAGGGCCGTTTTTGGCAGAAACCGGGGATGTGTCTGGGAATTGGGAAAAATTGGATAGTTAAACTTTGTCTGTTTTGCACAAATGACTTCTATGAGAAAAAGTTGACACTGAACAATTGCATGAATATAATGACACCGTTGCAGGTAAAAATATTCATGTAACAGTTTTCCAGCGTTTTTTGTCTGTGAGTAAAGGGCAGGTTAGATGTCCAAAGATTTTGAACTCCAAAGGCTAAGAAGTCCTCTGGAGAAACAATCTGGGCGGAAAACGATTTCATGAATTAAAGTAAGGAGTTTGACTTATGTTTACCATAGGAAAAGCCAAAGTTAACCTGTACGGCTTTTTTAAGAGCCGCGGGTTCATTGCGGCAGCTTTATCCCTGATTTGCGCTTTCTCGGTGCTTGCGGTTGGATTCAATACCCGGAAGGTGACAATTACCGATGGGAAAGAATCTGTTACCCTGATGACGATGAAGGACGATCCGGATGAGATTTTGGAGCAGGCGGGAATAGATCTTGAGGAAAATGACAAGGTCGTTGTCGCGCGGCGGACCTCAAATACCCTCAGCCTCTCCGTAAAGAGGGCCATAGACGTAAGGGTGACCGCGGACGGAAAGTCTCAGGATTTGGTTTTGTATGGAGGAAGCGTCATCGACGCCTTTGCCTATGCGGGAATTGAAGTAAACCAGACCGATCTGTGCAACCTCCCTCTGGACGCGCCGCTGACATCTGGAATGGAAATCACGCTGGACAGGGTAACCTACCGGGACGCCTCGGTGACAGAGGAAGTCCCCTTTGAGTCGGTTTCTGAGAAATCGGATACCCTACTGAAGGGAAAGACCAAGGTGAGTCAGGAGGGGGTTCCCGGCGTGCGGACTATCGTCAGCCGGGAAATGCTCGTAAACGGCGAAGTGGTATCCAGCCGGGTGATCAGCGATGAAATCACCGTCGATCCGGTGGATGAGATTACCCTGGTGGGAACCAAGGTGGAGGAAAAGAAGGTTTCCGCCCCGGCGTCCGGTGCGGTGAACAATAAAGGGTGGTCGGCGACGGCCGGTAACGGGATATTGGTTGATCACAATGGGAATCAAATTTCCTACAGCTCTTATATTGACGGCAAAGCCACGGCCTACACCCCGTCGGCGGGAGGGATCAACGGGGGATCCATCACTTCCATCGGATTGAAAGCGGAGTACGGCATCGTTGCGGTTAACCCTAACATTATCCCCTATGGGACAAAATTGTATATTTGTTCCCCAGACGGCAAGTTTGTCTATGGCTACGCCATCGCGGGCGATACCGGGGGCGGTGTGATGGCCGGTTATTATCTGGCGGATTTGTGCTATAACACATACAGCGAGTGTGTCGCTTTCGGCGTGAGGAATATGCGGCTCTATATCTTGAATTAAACCGTTGTAAAAAACGGCCCGCCCAAATGTCGGGCGGGCCGTTTCCGCCTGCCTCAGAGAGCGCCGTCCAGACGGGCGGGCCGGCCTCTTCACTGCTGGGAAAAGCCAGTTTCTTCCAATGAAAGTAATGGGAATTTGCCCGCCGAACTTGACGAACAGCGCCCTTACGGTTATACTAATAACTGTCTACATTGGATTTTTGACGGATTGGCATTTTGCCGGAAAGGAGAAGGCCGCTATGACGATTGCGATTATATCTTCGCTTTTTTTCTTTGCTGTCGCGGCGATTCTCAGAACTGACCAGCTTAAGGAAATGCCAGTGTCCAAAGCGTTATCCTATTATTTTTTGGCGGAGGGAGTCTGGACGATACTGGCCGGCCTGCTGGTCTGGATTTGGGCGGAGACAGCAATCTGGTCCATTTATATTCACTATATTTTAATAGCTATTGTAGCGGGATATCTGTTTTACTGTTACTGTGTCCTTTACCGGGCGAAAAAGGACGGGACGGAGGATGCGAAAATTCCTGAGCCGTCCATTCGGAGGTACATAGAACGGCGCAGGGCGAACAGGGCCAGGAAGCTTGCGGACCGCAAGGCGAAAA
>JAHZIE010000079.1:10457-10667 GCA_019419895.1 Clostridiales bacterium
CAGAAGGAACAGCGTTCAAAATAACGGCAGGGTGAAGAGGATCTTCACCCTGTTTTGCGGAAAAGAGGTTCTTGGAGATGCAGGTGTATTTGTTGTTTGGCGCCGCGGTATTAGCCGGTCTCATTCTGATCCTCAAGCTGGGGAAGGAAAATAAGGTCTTTTATCCCATCGGCGCTCTGCTGATCGCCCTGGGAGGATGTATTCTGGCCA
>JAHZIE010000008.1:0-5006 GCA_019419895.1 Clostridiales bacterium
ATAGAGTGTGATGTGCGAGAGCGCTGTCTCCGCCTTCCGCGCGGGGTCGGATATTTTGATTACCTATTATGCCTGTGAGTTGGCGGAGGCCATGCGGAAGGGGGATATCGGATAATGGGAAGATCGGAGGAATTGTTTGAGCGGGCTCAGAAGGTGCTTCCAGGTGGTGTCAACAGTCCCGTCAGGGCTTATCAGTCCGTCGGCGGCATACCGAGGTTTATCCGGGCGGCAAAGGGGGCCAGGATCTACGATGAGGATGGAAGGGAATATATTGATTATATTGGTTCTTGGGGACCGATGATTTTGGGGCACCAGGAGGAGCATGTCAGGCAGGCGGTGCTCAAAGAACTGGAAAACGGCATGAGCTTTGGCGCGGCTACCCGCCTGGAGGTGGAGATGGCCGAGCTGATTGTGGACATGGTCAAGCCGGTTGAGATGGTGCGTATGGTCAACAGTGGGACAGAGGCTGTGATGAGCGCCATCCGGTTGGCGAGGGGCTATACAGGAAAGGATAAAATCATAAAATTCGCTGGCTGTTATCATGGACACAGTGACAGTATGCTGGTTAAGGCGGGTTCGGGCGCGTTAACCTCGGGGCATCCGGACAGCAGCGGCGTGACAGTGGGAGCCGCCCAGGATACCCTTCTTGCCGAATATAACCATTTGGAGACGGTGGAAGAGCTGTTCCGTCAATATCTCGATGAGATTGCGGCAGTGATTGTAGAACCGGTTGGAGCAAATATGGGCGTGGTTCCTCCGGAAGAGGGATTCCTTCAGGGCCTTCGAAACCTGTGCGATAAATATCATTCCCTTTTAATTTTCGACGAGGTCATCACCGGCTTCCGACTGGCCCTGGGCGGCGCTATGGAATATTTTGGCGTAGACGCGGATTTGGCTACCTATGGGAAAATTATCGGTGGAGGCATGCCGGTGGGGGCTTATGGGGGCAGAAGAGAAATCATGTCCCAGGTTTCCCCTTCCGGCAGCGTCTACCAGGCGGGAACCCTGTCGGGAAATCCGGTGGCTATGGCGGCGGGTCTTGCTGTTCTGACACATCTGCGGGAGCATCCGGAGATTTATCAAAAGACCCAGGAGCTGGCTGGAAAACTGGCGGAGGGATTGAGAGAATGTCTGCCTTATGCGGTGAACCAAATTGGCTCCCTTCTCTGTGTCTTTTTTTCCAAGAATAAAGTCTTTGACTATCAAACTGCCAAGGAAAGCGACGTCAAGGAATACGCAAGATATTTTCATTTTATGCTGGAGAAGGGGATCTATTTGGCTCCCGCCCAGTTTGAGGCCATGTTTCTTTCCAATGCCCACACGGAAAAGGATATTGCTGATACCATCGCGGCTGCAAAGGCATTCGCGGTTGAGCGGGAATGAGGCGGTTTTCCTGATAGATGAAATCCGGATGGGCTTCTTGTAGAGAGCTGCGGTAATTGCAGTTTTGCCAATGGGAGCTTTCACGAATTAAAAAGATAAGGATGGATAAAAATGGACGGAGTATTGATTTTAGCCCATGGAAGCCGTGCCAAAGAGACAGAGAAAACCTTCGAGGCCGTAGTGGACATGGTGAAGAAAAAGGTCTCTACGCCTTTGAAAATTGCCTATATGGAATTTTCTGAACAAAATATTGCGGCGGGATTGCAGCAGCTTGTGGATCAAGGTGTAAAAAGCATCCGTGTGGTTCCTTATTTTCTCTTCAGCGGTATCCATATCCGGGAGGACATTCCGGCCGAACTGGAAGCCTTTTCCAAAGAACATCCTGATATTAAGATTACCATGGCGGAAACATTGGGCGCGGATCCACGCATGGCTGAAATTTTAGTAGATCGGATTTTGGGGTAGCTGATATGAAACTGACAATTATAGGCGTGGGGCCAGGCAGGGAGGAATTCCTTACCCAGAAGGCTGCGGAATTGATTCGGACCGCTAAGGTTATTTTTGCGCCAGACAGAATTTTTGACTCCCTCTCTTTTTTGAATCCAGGAATAGAGGCGATGCCTTTTTCGAAAATATTGGAACGCCTGCAGGGGATGAAAGAGAAAAAAGAGGGAAATGCTGTGCTTCTTGCTTCTGGGGACGTTGGTTTTTACAGTGTCTCCTCGACTATCAAGCGGAAATTCCCGGAGATGAAGGTGGAGCTCATCAACGGATTGAGCAGTTTGCAGTATTTCTGCGGCCTGCTTCAGATTCCTTATGAAGAAATGCATATTGTCAGTGCTCATGGAAGGAAGCTTCCGGTCCTGCCTCATGTGGCCTATCACAAGAGGACCTTTTTTTTGACCGGAGGCCAGCTTTGCGCCCATGACATTATCCAGGAGCTGTCGGAGGGCGGATTGGGTGAAGCAAAGGTTTCTGTCGGAGAAAATCTTTCCCTTCCTGGGGAGCGGATCCGGCGTGGCGCCGCCTGGGAACTTGCGGGGGAGGAGTTCTGCGCTCTTGCGGTTATGGTGGTGGAAAATCCGGCGGCGGTCAATCCGTTTCAGGAACTGAGGGACAGTGATTTTCTCCGTTCCCAGGCGCCGATGACCAAGGAAGATATCAGAAGCGTCAGCCTGGCCCGTCTGGATATTCAGCCGCAGGACAGTGTTTATGATATTGGAGCGGGAACCGGAGCGATGTCTGTCGCTATGGCCCGGCGGGCATGGCAGGGAATGGTTTACGCGGTGGAAAGAAAGGAAGACGCCTGCAGGCTGGCGATGGAAAATAAGGAAAGGCTCGGGGCTTTTAATCTCAGGCTTTCCCAGGGAACCGCGCCGGAGGCGCTGGAGGAGCTTCCTCCCCCGGACAAGGTCTTTATCGGGGGAAGCGGCGGGAATATGAGAGAAATTTTAGAGCTTGTATGGCAGAAAAATCCCGAAGCAAAGATTGTGATCAACGCGATTACCTTGGAAACCCTTCAGGAAGGAATTCAATGCCTGGAAGCTCATGGACTTTTGGCACGGGTTACCTGTGTGAGCAGCACCCAAGGAGAACAGGTGGGCTCCTATCATATGATGAAGGCGCAGAACCCCGTCTATATTATCAGCGGGGAACCGGGTCGGAATAAAGAATAAGGCGGCCGGTAGTAGATTTTTAGAAAAGGCCTTGTTTGGGAAGAAGGATGTAATGAATCGTGAATAAGAAAATACAGAAGATTCCAAGATTCCTTTTGGCGGGAACGGGAAGCGGAGCAGGAAAAACGACTGTGACCTGCGCCATTCTTCAGGCGTTGGTCAATCGGGGGCTTTCGGTGGCCAGCTTTAAGTGCGGGCCGGATTACATTGACCCCATGTTTCATTCCCAGGTTATTGGCGCCCAGTCCAGAAATCTTGATGTTTATCTTTGCGGGGAAAAGGCGATTCCCTTCCTTTTAGCAAAAAACAGCAAAACTTGTGATGTGGCGTTGATAGAGGGGGTTATGGGGCTGTATGACGGACAGGGCTTTGATTCCGATAACATGTCCTCCAACCATATCGCCCGTTTGACGCAGAGCCCCACGGTTTTGATTGTCAATGTAAAAGGGATGGGGCGTTCCCTGGCGGCTATGCTTTACGGCTATCTGAATTTTGCGCCAAACCGGATTGCCGGTGTAATTTTTAACCAGTGCTCCGCCGGAATGTATTCCTCCTATCGCAGGCTGGTGGAAGAAATGGGATTGAAATCGTTCGGCTACCTTCCAGCCATCAGAGAGGCGTCGCTGGAAAGCCGCCATTTGGGACTGGTAACGGCGGCGGAAATAGGAAATTTAAAGGAAAAGCTTCAAATTTTGGCCCAGGCGGCGGAGGAATCCATTGATTGCGATAGCCTGTTGAGGCTTGCGGACACGGCGCCTCCGGTAGAATTTGAAAATTTATGGGAGAATGTGGAAAAGATTGGAGACGTTAAGGTAGGGGTCGCCAGGGATAAGGCTTTTTGCTTCTTTTATCAGGATAATTTGGAGCTTTTGGAAGCTTACGGCGCGCGGCTGTGCTATTTTTCCCCTTTGGAGGAGGAAGGGCCTCCGGAAGGAATCTGCGGCCTGGTTCTGCCGGGAGGGTATCCGGAAGAATATGCGGAACAGCTCTCCCAGAACCGAAGTATGCGCGAAGAAATAAAAAAGTGTGTCGGGAAGGGAATTCCCCTCCTTGCGGAGTGCGGCGGTTTCATGTATCTGCTGAAAGAGATGTCGGATAGAGAAGGCCGTTCCTTTGCCATGACGGGCGCTCTGCCTGGAAGCAGCCATATGACTCAGGGACTGACAAGGTTCGGATATTTGACACTGACGGCTAAAGAGGATAATCTTCTGTGCCGGAAGGGGGAAACGCTGCCCGCTCATGAATTTCATTATTCTGACAGCGATAACAACGGCAGCGGGTTTTCGGCCTGTAGGCGGGGAAAAAGCTGGGAATGTATTCATGCGGATGAGACTATGGCGGCGGGATATCCCCATTTTCATTTTGCCGGGCATCCCGAGGCAGCGGGCTCCTTTGTCAAAGCATGCCTTGCCTATCAGCAAAAGATCAAGAATCACCAGTTGGAGAAAGAAAGGCGTGAAGAAAAATGGCAAAAGCAATTATGATCCAGGGAACAACCTCTAATGCGGGGAAGAGTCTGGTTACGGCAGGACTGTGCCGGATTTTTAAACAGGATGGGTATAAAGTGGCTCCCTTTAAATCGCAGAATATGGCGCTCAATTCCTTCATCACAGCGGATGGAATGGAGATGGGCAGAGCGCAGGTTATGCAGGCAGAGGCGGCGGGCGTAGAGCCGGATGTCCGCATGAATCCCATCCTCCTCAAGCCGACCAGCGATCAAGGCTCCCAGGTGATTGTCAACGGAGAAGTGCAGGGAAATATGACAGCCAAGGATTATTTCCGCCATAAAACAGAGCTCATTCCGGATATTATGAAGGCGTACAATAGTTTGGCGGAGGAAAATGATATCATTGTAATCGAAGGGGCGGGAAGTCCCGCCGAGATTAACCTCAAGTCGCAGGACATCGTCAACATGGGGATGGCGAAAATGGCCAAAGCCCCGGTGCT
>JAHZIE010000008.1:5016-42727 GCA_019419895.1 Clostridiales bacterium
CTTTTGGTGGGATATATCGAATGGGGAGGCGTTTTTGCCGCTCTTGCCGGAACCATGCTTCTCCTGGAAGAAGAGGAAAAAAAGATGGTGAAGGGAACCATCATCAACAAATTCCGTGGTGATGTGTCAATTCTGGAGCCGGGGCTAAAAATGCTGGAGGATATCATCCATATCCCGACGGTTGGCGTTGTGCCTTATCTTCACGTCCAAGTTGACGATGAAGACAGTCTTAGCGAAAGGCTGGAACGCAGGCAGACCTCCGACGGTGTGGATATCGCGGTTATCCGGCTTCCAAGAATTTCCAACTTTACCGACTTCAATGTTCTGGAATATATGGATGGCGTTTCCCTGCGGTATGTGGGTTCCGCCGAGGAATTCGGCAATCCGGATTTGGTGATTTTGCCGGGTACTAAGAGCACCATGGCCGATCTCCGCTGGCTGCGCCAATGCGGCCTGGAGGCGTGTATTTTAAAATATGCCGCCCAGGGCGGACCTGTTTTTGGAATCTGCGGCGGATATCAAATGCTTGGCGCCACATTGAAGGATCCTCTGGGAGTGGAAGGACATGGAGAAATGGCCGGCCTGGGGCTGTTGGAGATTGAAACGGAATTTGCCGGGGAAAAAACCAGGACGCGAACCTCGGGAAGGCTTCCGGAGGTAGGAGGCGTTTTTTCCGGACTGTCGGGCAAGGAATATGAAGGATACGAGATTCACATGGGGCTCAGCTCCTCGAATGATGTGCTGGTTTCCCAGGGAAATATTTATGGCACCTATCTTCACGGTGTGTTTGACAAAGATGAAATAGCAAAGACGGTAGCGGAGGCCCTGTTCGAGAAGAGAGGAATCAAGCGTTCGGAGATTCATGCCTTCGATATGAAGGAATTCAAGAACCGGCAGTATGATATCCTTGCGGACGCCCTGAGAAGCTCGCTGGATATGGAGGCTGTTTACCAGATTTTGGAGAAAGGAGTGGAGTAGCATGGAGGAATTGGGACTGATTCATCTCTATTGCGGAGACGGCAAAGGAAAAACCACCGCGGCCATGGGCCTTGCCCTGCGGGCGGTGGGGTACGGACTGCGGGTAGGAATCATTCAGTTTCTGAAAGATGGAGACAGCAGTGAGCTAAAGGCACTGGAAACCTTTCCGTCCGTCAGAATTCTTTCGGGAAAAGGCGTGGATGGCTTCACCTTTCAAATGACACAAGAAGAGCTGGAGGCAGTCAGACAGACCCACAACCAACATCTGGAGCAGGGAATCGCCTGGGCAAGAAAAGGGGCGATTGATCTGCTGGTGCTGGATGAGGCGGTTGGTACAGACCGTATGGGACTGCTGGATCATCAGCTTCTGCTTTCCTTCCTGCGGGAAAAGCCGGAGGGCATGGAGGTAGTACTGACGGGAAGGAATCCATCGGAGGATCTCCTGGAGCTGGCCGATTATGTATCAGAGGTAAAAAAAATCAAGCATCCCGTTGATAAAGGGATTTGTGCGAGGGATGGAATAGAAAAATGAGTATAGAAATTATCAAACCGGCGGACATTGAGAAAAAGAGCTTTTCCATCATCAGTGAAATTCTTGGGGATCGGACCTTCGATCCTTTGCAGGAACCCATCATTAAGCGGGCAATTCATACCTCCGCGGATTTTGATTATGCTGATAATCTGTATTTTTCCCAGGGAGTGGTGTCCCAGCTGCTGGATGCCATCCGTCAAGGGGCGGATATTGTGACCGATACCCAGATGGCTAAGGCGGGAATCAGTAAGAAAACCCTCCAGAGGTTTGGCGGCCAGGTGCATTGCTTTATTTCTGATGAAGATGTGGCTCGGGAGGCAAAGGAGCGTGGGGTAACCAGGGCGGTGGTTTCTAGGGAGCGGGCCTGGTCCAACGGGGGGGCGCTGTCTTGTGGAGTTGGTTACGCTCCCACCGCTTTGCTGCATAGCAAAACTCTGACGGAAGAGGGCAGGCTCTCTCCGGTGGGAGTCGTTGGGGTGCCAGTGGGCTTCGTCAATGTTGTGGAGTCCAAGGAAGAGATGATGAAAACCGAGATTCCCTGTATTGTGGCCCGGGGAAGAAAAGGCGGCAGCAATATTGCGGCCGCGATTTGCAACGCCCTGTTATATATGACTTAGAATCCCCTTGAGAATTCAGGAGCCGCCCTTCAGCCAGAGGGCGGCTCCTGAATTCTGCGACGGTCAGTTCTGATTAAACTGCAACTGACCGATATGACTTGCGCCAAACAGAAGCGCGCAAAGAAACGGCATGTTCACAAAGACTTTTAGAGAAAGAAATCTTAAGGCGGTGGAAATATATTTATTTCTCTAGTTTGTGGGATAGATATGTTTTTGCGTACTCAAAAGGACGGCGTAAGGGGTAACAATTTTGAGAGCTTAAGATTATCGTAAGCTGCCAGAAAATACAGATGGCAACATGAGCTGAAATGTTCTTTTGGCAGGTTTGCCTTTCACATGTTCCAATAAAAATAAATCACTGCGGGCCCAAAGAAAAGCACTGTCTGGGATAATGCCGAAAAAAGAAAAAGTTGAAATAAAATTGAAATTTTTCTGTTAAATTGTTTATGTAATGGATTGCGGTAGGAAAAGAAAAACTTTTTGTTAATTATTTGTCAATCCAGTGACAAAAGGAGAAAATGAGTGGTATAATTTTTATGACAGCAATGGTTCTCACAGAAGGAAAGGAAGACTCCTTTTTGACTGATGAAAATCTCATGAGATGCTGAATCTTAATACGAAAGTTTTTGGACTTCTTCTATAAGAATAACTGAGAACTGAAAAAGAAATGACTGATATGATTTGGTATGGCGAAAGCGGCTTTGTCGGTAATTATAGATGTCTATGAAATGGAAATGGACATCCCTGCTTTCCTGCGGACAGTTTCCAGCATGATGAAGGAAAGCGGAGAGGAAATTGAGTATCTCATTATTGACAAAGGCTCCGGGGATCATACAGTTTGGGAAGCGCTGAAGGCGTTGAAGGAACTGGGATTAAACGGAAAGCTCCTCCAGAACGGAGAAGTGCCCGGCGGCTGTGCTTTAAATACTGGAATTTACCGGGCTTCCGGCCGCTATCTTGTATTTATCCGTCCGTCGGAATTTTATCGAGCGCCCTTTGCAAAATGGCTGGAAGAGGCCCAGAAGTTCGGAGCGGAAATTTTTTACGGGCTTCCGGCGGGGCAGGTGAAGGAGTTGGAAAGTGGTCTTATGGAGAAGCAGCCGGTCCCGCAGGAAGGCTGTCAGGTGATGGCGGACATTCTCTCCAAAGGGGGAGAGCTTCCCATTGGCTGTGTTTTATTCCACAAGGATTTTCTGATAAAAAACCGGTTGACTTTTTCAGAGGATTATAGCTGCGGTTACCAGGAAGCTTTTCTGTACCAATGCCTCTTATATGTCCGAGAGAGGATTTATTTTGGAGGATATGACTGTAGAAGGGAGCCCCTTTACCAAAATCTGGGGGACAGCAGGATAAAGGAATTCGCCTGCTTTGAAAGGGTAGACGCTTTGGCGGAAATCCGGGATATGATGAAAAACTGCGGCGCCGGGAATAAAAAACTGGTAGAGCTGATGGAGCATCAAAGGCTGCCCTCAGCCGTGCTGGAATGCGTGGAAACCCTTTTAAAATCCGGTCGGGGTTATAATGCCATATCTCGGTATGTGCAAAAGCACGGTTATTATCAGTTGCTGAAATCAGGGCACAGCACAGGGAGCTCCTTGAGAAAGAAAATTTTCGTCTGGAAAAAGCTCCCCTGGATGTATCAGCCCTCCGGCACCAAGAAGGGAGAAACGAAATGAACTTCGTTTTTTCACCAATCCGATGAAATAGGTATTGTTTTGCAGAAAGGAACTTGGTATAATAAATTGATTACTATTTTGTAGGTGGAGTGAACCCTTTGACGGAGAAGAAAAGAACCAAAAAAGTTCCTGAGGAGGAACTGGAACAACAAAGAAAATTTATGGAGCTTGTCCGGGAAATTATGGAGATCCGGGCGCGGGGACCGGTGCCGCTGGCTCATGTGCAGGTGTATGGCTGTCAGCAGAATGTCTCGGACGCGGAGCATATGAAAGGACTTTTGTCCCTGATGGGCTATGAATTCACAGAGGATGCCGAACAAGCGGATTTGATCCTCTTTAATACCTGTGCCATTCGGGAGCATGCCGAGGATAGGGTTTTCGGAAATGTGGGGGCGCTGAAAAATATCAAAAGGCGCCATCCTTCCGTGGTGATTGTCCTATGTGGCTGTATGATGCAGCAGCAGCATGTCGCCGACAGAATCCGCAACAGTTATCCTTTTGTTAATGTGGTGTTTGGGCCTCATGCCATCCACCGGCTGCCGGAACTGCTTTACCGGAATCTGCTGGAAGGCAGGCGCGTTTTTGAAACCACGGAAAGTGACGGGGCTATTGCCGAAGGGCTTCCGGTGCGCCGGGATGGCGATATCAAGGCATGGCTTCCTATTATGTACGGCTGTAATAATTTTTGTTCCTACTGCATCGTTCCCTATGTCCGCGGACGGGAACGCAGCCGTGAGGTGGAAGATGTCCTTTGTGAGGCACAGGAAATTGTCCAGTCTGGCTATAAGGATATTACTTTGCTTGGGCAGAATGTCAATTCCTATGGAAAAACCTTGGAGTATCCAGTGAGCTTTTCTGAGCTTTTGAATCGGATACAAAGGATTGACGGGGATTTCTGGATCCGCTTTATGACCTCCCATCCCAAGGACGCGACCAAGGAGCTTTTTGATGTTATGGCTTCCTCGCCCAAGATTTGCAGGCATCTTCACCTGCCTTTTCAGTCGGGCAGCAACCGGATTTTAAAACAGATGAACCGGGGTTATACCAGGGAGCGTTATCTGGAGCTTATCGCCTATGCCAAAGAGGTGATGCCGGATATTTCCCTGACGAGCGATGTCATTGTGGGATTCCCGGGAGAAACCAGGGAGGACTTTGAACAGACCCTGTCTCTCATTGAGGAGGTTGGCTTTACCTCCTTATATACCTTTATTTTCTCCCCCAGGAAGGGGACGCCTGCCGAAAAAATGGAGGATCCCATCCCAGCTGAGGAAAAATCGGCTTGGTTTTCTGAGCTGCTGAAGGTCCAGGAACGGATTGCGGCGGAACGCTGTGCCTCCATGGTGGGAAAAGAGGTTTGTATTTTGTGTGAGGGCGTCAACAAAAACGGGGAGATTTCCGGCAGAACACAGGGCAATATTATTGTTGAATTCCCTGCCGATTGCAGTGTTGTGGGAAGATTTGCGGATGTCAGGATTACGCAGGCGCGCAATTGGATTTTGAAAGGTGAATTGATAAATTGTAAAGGATAGGGTTTGGAAGGCTATCCCCTTCCAACTGCGGCGGGATGCTGTAAAAAAGGGTCTGCGCCGGCAAAAAGAAAGGACGGTCAAACATGGATGTAATTGAATTGACAAGGCAGCTGGGCCATGCCCTTCAGGCGGATGAAAGATATCTGAAGATGGATGAGGCGAGAAAGAACAGCGACGCCGACGAGAAGCTCCAGGAGCTCATAGGGCAGTTTAACCTCAAGCGTCTGGCGCTCAACAACGAGGCTTCCGCTGAAAAGCCGGATAATGAAAAGGTACAGAAGATGAACCAGGAGCTCAGGAGCATTTATGCACAGGTAATGCAGAACCCCAACATGATCGCCTATAATGAGGCCAAGCAGGGTGTGGACGAGCTCCTGCAGAGGATTTCCGCGATTATCTCCCAGTCGGCGGACGGGGAGGATCCGGATACCGCCGATTATGTCCCTTCTTGCGGAGGAGACTGTAGCGGATGCGGTGGAAGCTGCGGCTGCCACTGATCATGGCTGCCCCTTACGCAGCCCGCTCGTAAAGCAGATGTTTGCGGCAGGGGGAGAAATATCCCCTTGCCGCTCCATTTTTTCTATGGCGGAATCGAGTTCCGGCCTGATAGAGCCGTGCGGCTTCCGCACTGGAAAAAGTGGAGCGATAGGAAACAGAGAAAAGGAAAGACTGCAGAGGAGGAACAAGCATGGGCGAGTTGTCCCCAATGATGAAACAATATTTCGCGATTAAGGAACAATACCCCAACTGTATCTTATTTTACCGTTTGGGGGATTTTTATGAGATGTTTTTTGATGACGCGAAGGTGGCGTCGCGGGAGCTGGAACTGACTCTGACCGGCAGGGACTGCGGCCAGGAGGAGCGCGCGCCCATGTGCGGCGTCCCTTACCACAGCAGCGAAAACTATATCGCACGGCTGATCGCCAAGGGCTACAAGGTTGCCATCTGTGAGCAGATGGAGGATCCCGCCACGGCAAAGGGGATTGTAAAAAGGGATATTGTCCGTGTGGTAACGCCCGGCACCGTGCTGGAGGGCAGCATGCTGGATGAAACCCAGAACAACTATATTTCCTCTGTGTATGCGGCCCAGGAAGGGGCGGGGATCTGCTTCGCGGATATCTCCACCGGTGAGGTTTACGCAACCCAGCTGCCGGAAAAAGATTTGGCGCAGAATATTATCAACGAGCTGGGAAGATATCAGCCGAAAGAAATCCTTCTCAATCAAAAGCTTTTAGATCTTCCAACCGTTGGGGATTTTATCCGGCAGAGGCTTTCCGCCAGTGTGGAGCTCATGGATGATGAAGAATTCCTCTATGAAGGGGCCAAGGGGAAATTCCTGCGCCAGTTCGGCAAAACGGAGCTTTTGGAGCTTGGTGTTGAGGAAGGCTCTATGATTGTACCCGCCATGGGCGCCCTTCTTAATTATCTGGAACGGACGCAGATTGTGGGAATGGAGAGAATCAACACCATATCCCTTTATTCTGAAAGCCAGTTCATGAAACTGGATCTCTCTGCGAGAAGAAATCTGGAGCTGACAGAAACCATGCGGAGCAAGGAAAAAAGAGGGTCCCTGCTGTGGGTGCTGGATAAAACCCGCACCGCCATGGGGAAACGACTCATCCGCACATGGCTGGAACGTCCTTTGGTCAATTGCCAGCAGATCATCCGCCGGCTGAATGCAGTGGAGGAACTCAATGAGGACGGGGTTCTCCGCGCGGAGCTGATGGAACAGTTGACGGGCGTTCATGATATGGAGCGCCTGATGACGCGAATTGTTTACGGCTCAGCAAACGGAAGGGAACTGCGTTCCCTGAGCGCCGCCCTGGAAAGACTGCCCGGCCTGCTGACCGCCATGGCGCAGGTGAAATCGGGCCTGCTGACCTCTTTGAAAAAAGAAATGGATCCCCTGGAGGATATCTGTCAGCTGATAAATTCGGCTATTGTGGAGGAGCCTCCGCTCTCGGTGCGGGAAGGCGGCATAATCCAGCCGGGTTATTATGAGGAGCTGGATCTGCTGCGGGGAGATATGTCCGATGGAAAGGGCTTTATCGCGAAAATTGAGGCCCAGGAACGGGAAAGGACAGGAATTAAAAATCTGAAGGTGGGGTATAACCGTGTTTTTGGATACTACATTGAGGTTTCCAACTCCAACCGGGACGCCATTCCTCAGGATTACATAAGAAAACAGACCCTCACCAATTGCGAAAGGTTTATTACCCAGGAATTAAAGGAGCTGGAGGGAAGAATTCTCGGCGCCAAGGATAAATCGGTGGAAATGGAATACCGCCTTTTTGACGAGGTGAGAAAGACGGTTGCGGGGCAGCTGGAACGCATTCAGCGGACAGCACAGGCGGTGGCCCAGTTGGATGTCCTGTGCTCCTTTGCGGAGGTTGCCATGCAGAACGGCTACTGCCGGCCGGAGATTTCGATGGATGGACGGATTTGTCTGAAAGAAAGCCGCCATCCGGTGGTAGAGGCCCTGCTGGAAGGACGTCCTTTTGTGCCCAACGATGTGCTGCTGGATAAGGAGGATAACCGCATTGCCATCATCACAGGGCCGAATATGGCGGGAAAGTCCACCTATATGCGTCAGACGGCGCTGATTGTCCTCATGGCCCAGTGCGGCTGTTTTGTCCCAGCCAGTAGTGCTGAAATCGGCGTGGTGGACAGTATTTTTACCAGGGTGGGCGCTTCTGATGATTTGGCGTCGGGGCAGTCTACTTTCATGGTGGAGATGAACGAGGTCGCCCATATTTTGAAAAACGCCACCTCCAACAGCCTGCTGGTACTGGATGAAATCGGACGGGGAACTTCAACCTTCGACGGTATGAGCATCGCGCGGGCGGTTTTGGAATATGTGGCGGACAAAAAGAAAATCGGCGCAAAGGCGCTCTTTGCAACCCATTATCACGAGCTGACCGCTTTGGAAGACTGCATTGGCGGGGTGAAAAATTATAATATCGCCGTAAAAAAGCGCGGGGATGACATCACCTTTTTACGGAGAATCGTGCGGGGCGGCGCGGACGACAGCTACGGCATCGAGGTGGCAAAGCTGGCCGGAATCCCCGACGCGGTTGTCAGCCGTGCCAAAAAGATTCTCAAGGAGATTGAAGGACAGAAGATAGACTTTTCAGCGGCGAAGTGAAAGCAAAGGGAAATCAAGACGGAGGAAACGCCGGAAGAGCCAGAGCAGCTGACTATGGGGCTGACAGCGGAGGAAGAAATTATTCAGGAGCTGCAGACAATGGATGTCAATGTTTTGACTCCCATTGAGGCTATGAACCAGCTTTTTACCCTGTGGAAGAAGGCGCAGTCCCTGGAGCATTGAGAGTGATGGGAAATTAGAGAGACAGGAACGGGAGAGGCTTATGCCAAAGATTAATGTTCTGGAAAAACATGTTGCTGAGCTGATCGCCGCGGGAGAGGTTGTAGAACGCCCCATGTCGGTGGTCAAAGAACTGGTGGAGAATGCCATTGACGCCGGAGCAAGCGCCGTTACGGTGGAAATCCAGCATGGAGGCATTTCCTTTATCCGTGTGGCGGACAACGGCTGTGGAATGGCAAGGGAGGATGTTCCCACGGCGTTTCTCAGGCATGCCACCAGCAAAATACTGGAAAAAGACGATCTTGACGCCATTGGCACTCTGGGCTTCCGTGGGGAGGCTTTGGCTTCTATCTGCGCGGTTTCCAGAGTGGAAGTGCTGACCTGCACGCGGGATTCCATTGTGGGAACCCATTACCGTATTGAAGGCGGTGATGAGGTGTCCTGCGAGGATGCGGGATGCCCGAAGGGAACTACCGTCATCGTCCGGGATCTGTTTTACAATACGCCCGCCCGCATGAAATTCCTGAAAAAGGATGTTTCGGAAGGAATCGCGGTGGGTGGCGTTATGGATAAAATCGCTCTGTCCCATCCGGAGGTCAGCATCCGCTTTCTCCGGGATGGAAAGGAAGTGCTGCATACGCCAGGCGACGACAGGCTGAAATCTGCGATTTTCTCCGTTTATGGGAAAAGCTTTGTCAATGGACTGCTCCCCGTTTCCTATGAGATGGAGGGGATGAAGGTCTGGGGCTTTACGGGAAAACCTGAGGAGACACGAGCCTCCCGCTCGTTGCAGGTGTTTTTTGTCAACGGCCGCTTTGTCAAAACCAAAACGGCCGCTGCAGCATTGGAAGAGGCTTATAAGGGATCTATCATGGTTGGAAAATTCCCGGTCTGCGTCCTGCATTTGGAGATGCCGTGGCAGGATGTGGATGTAAATGTCCATCCGGCGAAGATTGAGGTACGGTTTGTCAATGAGCGGCCTATTTTCGATGTGGTATACCATGGCGTAAAAACGGCCCTGCTCAATGCTGTCAGGGAAAATAATCTTACAAACTATGCAAAACCCGCGGTGGACCTTTCCCCTCCCAAGGGAGAGGAACCAGTGCAGATGAAGCTTTCCGCCTGCTCTCCCAATTCGCGTCAGAAACCATCGGAACCCGAAAAGAGAGAGAAGGCCCCCTTTGTGAAAGCCTCTTCCGGAACAGAAGCCCAGGCGCTTCCGGATACCAGTGAAGGAAAGGGGAGCGGCCGTTCCTATTTTCATTCCTTCCAGCCGGAGCTTTATGAGGGACAGGGAAAGCCCCTTGCCATGCACGATTCCGGCGGAATTAATTTTTGGAAAGGAAAAGAAGAACAAGCTGAAGGGGAGTCATTCCCTGTGGCGGCAACAGGCTTTGAGAAGGATACTGTCCCCAAAATTCCGGAGCCGGTTTTTCCAGCGGGGGAGCCTGCCGGAGTGGAACCGGAAAAGGAGGAGTTTTCCCTCCGCCTTATAGGGGAGCTTTTTCAAACTTATCTTTTGCTTCAGGCACCTAAAGAGATCATTTTGGTGGATAAACACGCGGCGCACGAGCGCCTCTTGTATGAAAGGCTTAAAGGACAGGACAGGGAAGAGTTTTCCCAGCTTTTGCTGGAGCCTGTGACGGTGACATTGGAAAAAACGGAATATGCCGTTGCCCTGGAAAAATCGGACGTCCTGCGGGAGGCCGGCTTTGAAATAGAAGATTTCGGCATGGGGACCATCCTGGTCCGCAGCGCGCCTCTCTATCTAGAGCATCAGGAAATTGGTTCCTCGGTTGTGGAAATTCTGGGTTATCTGCTGAATCATAAGCGGGACGTAACAACGGAGCATTTGGACTGGATTTATCACAATATCGCCTGCAGGGCGGCCATTAAGGCGGGAGATCGCAGCGATCCGGAGGAAATGCTTTCCCTGATCCGGCAGCTGTATGAAAATCCTGAGGTGCGTTACTGCCCTCACGGGCGGCCGGTTTTTGTCTCCATGACCAAATATGAAATAGAGAAAAAATTTGGAAGGGTTTAGGAACTGAATGAAAACAGACATATTGGAAAGAGAAACCATCCCCCTGTTGGCGGTTGTGGGACCGACAGCCTCAGGGAAAACCGCTTTGGCTGTTTCCCTTGCGAAACAATATGGAGGGGAGATCGTTTCGGCGGATTCCATGCAGATTTACAGGGAGATGGAGATTGCCACCGCCAAGCCTTCCCCGGAGGAACAGGAGGGTGTGCCCCACCATTTTATCGGCTGTATTTCCATGAACGAGGAATATCATGTGGCCAGGTATGTTCAGGAGGCGGGAAATGTCATCCGGGAGATCCGGGCCAGAGGGAGGCTTCCTGTCCTCTGCGGGGGTACGGGGCTTTATGTCAGTTCCCTGATAGATAATATTTCTTTTTCCGAGGAAAAACGAGATGACAGGCTCAGAAATGAGCTGGAGGAGCAGATGAAGAGGGAAGGCGCCCAGGCCATGCTGGAACGGCTGGCCTCCTTTGATCCACAAATGGCCGCGTCTCTCCATCCCAATAACAAGGGGAGAATTCTCCGCGCTGTTGAAACATATCTTCTCACCGGAATCACAATGACGGAACACATACGTCGTTCCAGGGAGGTTCCCAGTCCCTATGAGCCCTGCATGATTGGAATTGATTACCGGGAACGTCAAAAGCTTTATGACAGGATCAACCTGAGGGTAGAGCGGATGATGGAGATGGGGCTTTTGGAGGAGACGCGCCGGATTTTATCCCTTCCCGGAGGAAAAACCGCCTCACAAGCCATTGGATATAAAGAATTAGAGCCTTATCTGCGGGGAGAAATCTCTTTGGAAGAGGCGGTTTCCAATTTAAAGCGGGCCACCAGACGGTATGCAAAGCGGCAGCTAACCTGGTTTCGAAGAGACAAGAGAATCCAATGGTTTTATCCCGATTCCTATGAAAATTGGACAGACTTTTGCGGAGATGCTTCTAAGGCGGTAGAATCTTTCTTGAAACTATGGTATACTCATTACAGAAAATGTGATGAATAGAAATCTTTGCTTGCCAGCCGAATGGAAGCGGCGTTCAACAGAAGCTGAACCGCAAAGCATCCCGGCTGGTTCAGCAATAGTATCATTACTCACTGTAAAATGAAATCGCGGGTCAAAGGAGAAAGTCATGAAAGAAACTTGGGTGAAAAGGATTATAACCGTTGTCGCCTCCATCCTACTGATTATGTATGTGGGATACCAGATCTATAAGTCCACCTATACGGGTGTGCAGACGGAAACGGTGGTCTATGATACCCTTTCCGATACGGCGGATATGAACGGCTTTGTCATCCGTGACGAAGAACTGGTAATATCCGATCAGGCCGCAAGCGCTGTCAAATATATGTATGACGATGGGGTCAAGGTGGCCAAGGGAACCCAGGTGGCAAAATTTTTTGAGGCTGCTTCAGATGTCTATGCCCAGGAAAGAATCAGTGTATTGGATCAGGAACTTGCGAAATTCACCCAGCTTTCCGCTATGAAAGAAACCTCTGAGGCCAAGCCGGAGGAATTGGATAAATCCATAACCCAGGACTTATTTCAGCTTTTAGAGGCCGCGAGAAAAAACGAACTGAAGCATTTCGACTCTTATCGGGATTCCCTGCTGTATCTGATTAGTGAAAGGCAGATCATCACAGGGACAGTGGAGGATTTTAGCGTTAGGCTTTCTGAACTTGAGAAGGAAAAGCAGGAGTTGGAAAGCTCTTATGGCCAGGCGGTGGGAGGTGTCTCGGCGCCGGTTTCGGGATACTTCATCAGCAGCGTGGATGGATATGAGTCGGCGGTAGCTTTTGAGGACGCCCTTGATCTGACAATTAGTGAAATAGACGCCCTGTTAGAGCAGCAACCCCAGCCTGCGGAAAATGCGGTGGGAAAGATTTCAATTTCCAATGAATGGTATGTGGCCTGCCGGGTTTCTGCTAACGACGCCCTCAAGCTTTCCAAGGGGGCAAAGGTAAATTTGGTGATACCCTCCGCTTCTTATGAAGATGTTCCGGCGGTAGTAAAGGTGATCAACCAGGAGGACAAGCGTCAGGACGCCGCCGTTATTTTCAGTTGCACCGATCTGGACGGAAATCTCATAGATCTGCGCAAGGCGCCGATGCAGATTAAATTTGAAGAATATACCGGTCTCCGGGTGAGCAAGGACGCCCTTCATGTGGAAACCATGTCTGTCGATGTAAAGGATGAGACGGGAAAGGTGGTCGGCCAGGAGGAAAAAGAAGTCCAGGGCGTTTATATTTTATATGGGGAGGTCATTCGCTTTCGGGAGGTATGCCCTTTATATACTGGAGATGATTATGTCATCTGCGATCCAAATCCCACCAACGCCCTGACCTCCAATGTGCTGAAGCTGTATGATGAGGTAATTGTCAGCGGAAAGGATCTTTATGATGGAAAATATGTCAGATAACCGTCAAATGGAGCTCCTAGAAAGTAATTTTAGGGAGATTGAAGAACGAATAGGAGAAGCCGCGGAGAAATCCGGACGGACAAGAAAGGACATAACCTTTCTTGCTGCTACCAAAACAGTGGAACCAGCGCGGATTAACCACGCGGTTTCTCTGGGGCTTGACGCTATAGGGGAAAACCGTGTCCAGGAGCTATTGGAAAAATATGACCAGATGGTGCTTCCTCCCTCCTGTGAGTGTCAGTTTATCGGTCATCTTCAGACCAACAAGGTGCGTCAGATCATAGAAAAGGTTTCTATGATTCAGTCGGTGGACAGCATACGCCTGGCTTCTGAGATTGAGCGTCAGGCGCAGAAAATTGGAAAAAAGATGAGGATCCTTTTAGAGGTAAATATTGGAAGAGAAGAAAATAAATCCGGCGTTATGCCGGAGGCGCTTTTAGAACTGGCCTGTCAGATCGCGGAGCAAATGCCCGCTCTTCAGATCTGCGGACTGATGGCGATTCCTCCCATCTGCCGTGAGAAAAGCCGGCTGAGGAAATATTTTTCTGATATGAGGCAACTCTTTATTGACATAGGGGATAAAAAAATAGATAATATAAATATGTATTGCTTGTCTATGGGAATGTCTGGCGACTATGAGGATGCAATTCTGGAAGGGGCTACGATGGTTCGGATTGGATCAGCGTTGTTTGGAGCCCGGCAATATTATAAATGATTGATTTGGGAGGTACTTGTCATGGCAGGAATTATGGAAAAATTGAAAAACTTTTGGACGGAAGAAGACGAAGAAGCAGATTACCAATATGAGGACGAGGCTGCTGAGGAGGAAGAGATTTATTCCCAAGAAAAGGAAGAACCGAAAAGGGCTCCCAGCCGCGCTGTCAGCTCCCGCAGGGAGGAGGCTCCTGTCAGCGTGACAAATAATAAGGTTGTGAATATTCATGCCACCGCTCAGCTGCAGGTGGTTCTCTCCAAGCCGGAACGGTTTGGAGATGAAACCAGGGCAGTGGCGGATGAGCTTATTAAGATGCACACCGTGGTGTTAAATTTGGAAAATACCAACAAGGATGTGTCCAGAAGAATTATAGATTTTTTGAGCGGCGTAGCTTATGCCAACGGCGGAAAGATTAAGCGCGTCGCCACCAGTACCTTTATTATTACGCCCTATAATGTGGATCTTACTGGAGATGACGTCTTGGATGAGCTGGAAAATAACGGCGTTTATTTCTGATTTAAAGAGGGATTGGTTTGTCTGAGCGTTCGTTTACAGTACCGTTTAAGGATGCGGATGATCAGTTGCTGGCATCAAGGCTTGCCGACTGCGTCAAAGCCGCTTATTACAGCGGAAGAGTGAAATATCTCGGGTTTCTGGATGAAAGGGAGGTCTATCTCTGTCGCTCCTATATGGAAAGGGAACAACAGGTGAGGGCATTGTTTTGGGGCGGATATCCCTCTGCTGCCCGTCTGATGGTGGGAATTTCTCCTGCGGAGTTAGAAATCAGAACAGAAGAATTCCCCTTTGTTCCGATAACCTTTTTGTTCCGCAGGGAGGACAGGCTTTCCCATCGGGATTTTCTCGGCGCCCTAATGGCCCTTGGCATTCAGAGGGAGGTTCTTGGAGACATTTTAGTGGAGGAAGGGCGTTGTGTTTCTTTTGTCAAAGAGGAGATGTGCGATTTCCTTTTATCCCAGTGCAGGAAAATCGGCAGAGTAGGGGTAAAAGTTCAGAAAGGAGCACAGCTTCCCTACCCCAGTGGAAATGAACGGCAGGAGATTCGTATTACAGTGGCTTCCGCTAGGCTGGACAGCGTTGCCGCCTCTCTGATGAAGGAAAGCAGAGCAAAGGCTGTGCAATCTATTCAGTCGGAACTGGTGTCCTTGAATTACCGGCAGGAGGTTTCCAATTCCGCAGAGGTCCGTCAGGGTGACATTCTTTCCATCCGCGGATATGGAAAATTCGAGATTGAGCAGGTGGGGCCGATGACCAAAAAGGGACGCTTGGTTTTGATTGCCCAGAAATATGTGTAGGAGGTTCCCTATGATTACGCTTTCGGAAATTGAAAATATAACCTTCAGAAAAGCAACTCTGAGCGGAGGCTATCGTTCAGAAGATGTGGATGCTTTTATCGATGAAGTAATCGCTGCTTTTGAGGAAAAGGATAAAGCGCTTGAGAGCATGAAGGCAGAGCAGGTGAAGCTGCGGAAGAAGGTGGAGGAGTACCGCCAAAATGAAGAAAATATTGGGGCGGCTCTGATGAATGCGCAGAAGCAGGCGGACGCCATTGTCCGTGAAGCTAACCATAAGGCGGAAATCATCTTAAATGAAGCCTCCCGCAAGGCGGAGTCGATTGTTGAAAATACCAAGGCTGAAATTGAAGAACAGCAAAATGCTGTGTTGAAAATGCAGCATGAGATTTCTTCCTTTAAGGGCAGGCTGATGGAAATTTACCGTCAGCATTTAACCTTGATTGGAGCCTTGCCCAGTGAGGAGGAGGAAAAAAAGGACGCGTGCTTGCGGCAGGAGCAGCCCGCGCCGGTGCATGAAGAAGCTGTAAAAGAGGAGGAAGTTCCTCAGGAAAAGGAAAAAACGGAGCCAATGGAAGAAACGCCTGGATTGTCACAGTCGGAGGAGGCAATAAAAGAGGACGAAAAATTGCCGGAGGAGCAGCCAGAAGAGAATGGTGTCTATGAAGTGGAGCCTATGCCCCAGCAGGAAGAAAAGAATGGGGGCTTTCAAGTGGATACCAGCGCCTTTGAGGAAGAGGAATTCGATTTAGAGGATGAGGATGAAGAGGACGAAATTTTCCAGCGTCGTTCCACTAAGTTTAAGGAACTGGAGTTCGGTGAGGACTATCATGGTACGAAAAAAGAGGGGTCACCCATAGGATTGTTTAAAAAACGCAATAAGTAGGAATGCGAGGTTTTGATACGGTGAGCGCACTGCTGTGCTCGCCGTATTTGAGTGAATAAGGAAAGGATAGATTTTGTGCCAATTATTGCAATTGCGATTGTGCTGGTACTGGTCGCCGCGGATCAGGTGACCAAATGGCTGGTAGTTGCCAATATTCCACTGGGCGGTTCTGTCACGGTGATCGATGGATTCCTCCAGTGGCGTTATATTCAAAATTACGGCGCCGCGTTTGGGGTATTACAGAATCAGAGATGGATTTTCATCGGTTTTACGGCGGTTGTAGTTGTGGCGGCAATCATCTTTTTATTTACAAAGTATTGCCGCAGCAAGTTTCTCACCTTTGCGTTGGCTCTGGTGATTGCGGGCGGAATTGGAAATTTAATCGATCGCATTGTTTTGGGTTATGTGGTGGACTTTATTTCTGTTTCTTTTTTTCCGCCAATCTTTAACTTTGCCGACTGTTGTGTATGTATTGGGGCGGTTCTTCTTGTGGCCTTTGTACTGTTCTTTCCCTCCTATGATCCCATCAAGCAGAAAAAGGTCCGTTTTTCCCCTCGCAGCAAAGAGAGTGAACGGTAGTGGTACTTCATATAGAAAAAGGAACCGGTGTTGGGGAACGGATTGATAAATATATTTCATCCGTCTGTCCTGAGATTACTCGTTCCGCGTTGCAGAAGCTTCTTCAGGAGCGTCGCGTTTTGGTCAATGGAATTCCGGTGGCGAAGAATTACCGGATGAGAGAAAGTGATCTCATTGAACTTGAATTTCCAGACCCTGTTGAAGATAGCGCCCAGCCGGAGGATATTCCGCTTGATATCATTTATGAGGATGGATCCCTTTTGGTGGTGAACAAACCCAAGGGAATGGTGGTACATCCTGCCGTGGGAAATCCCAGCGGAACTCTGGTCAACGCGCTGCTTGCTCATTGCGGAAATTCCCTCTCGGGGATCAACGGCGTTATCCGTCCGGGAATTGTCCACCGGATCGATAAGGATACCAGCGGATTATTGATTGTGGCGAAGAATGATAAGGCACATCAGGCTTTGGCGAAGCAGATTAGGGAGCATTCCTTCACAAGAATTTATGAGGCGGTCGTTTACGGAAATTTGAAACAGGATGAAGGAAAGATTGATCTTCCTATTGGGAGAAATCCTTCCGATAGAAAAAAAATGGCGGTCACCGAAAAAAATTCCAGAAATGCCGTCACTCATTACCAGGTGCTTAAAAGATACGGGAATTTTACTCATATCAGGCTTCAGCTGGAAACGGGACGAACCCATCAGATCAGGGTTCATATGGCGTATCTGGGGCATCCGGTTGCTGGGGATCCCGTCTATGGGCCGAAAAAGGTCATCGCTTCCCTGAGAGGACAATGCCTTCATGCAAGAGTGATCGGTTTTATACATCCGGCTACAGGGGAGTATATGGAATTTACCAGTGCGCTGCCGGACTATTTTCTTTCTTTTTTGAAACAGCTGGAGGCGGGAGGATGAGAAAGAGAAATCAAAAATTGCCGCCGGTTTTGCTGGTTTCTGATGTGGATGGGACCCTGATGACGAAGAATTACGAAATTCCCTCCAGAAATCTTACAGCTATTCGGAGATTTCAGAAGCTGGGAGGATTTTTCGCCTTAGCTACGGGCCGTTCCGAAGCAACAGCGGCGCCTGTCCTTCAAAAGATAGAACCCAATGCGCCGGGGATATTTTTAAACGGCGCTGTGATTGGTGGAGCCGGCTTTCCAGTCATCACGGAAAATTTTCTTCCGGAAGATATAGATCGGGAGCTTTTAGAGTTTCCAAAACGGTTTCCAAAAGTTGGCATTGAAATTTTTACACGGGATGGGGTTTCTCTCCTCCAGGAGAATAGTTATACCTCTCTCCATACCCAGCGTTCCTGCGTGAAGCCGGGCAGGGTGTCAGAGAATGGAATACCGGGGAAGAAATGTAAGCTTTTATTTTTGGGGGATACCCAGGAAATTGAAAAGGTGGAGAATTTCTTTCGGGATGAAGGTTTACCTCAGGTGCACTGCTTTCGTTCCTCGGCTCATTATTTGGAACTAGTGCGTTGTGATGTAAATAAGGGAAATGCCCTTGTGCAATTGGCTGCGTTCCTTTCTGTTCCGCCTTCAAGGGTTTACGCTATAGGTGATAATGACAATGATAGAGAATTGATTCAATCAGCGGGTTTCGGCGCCGCGCCGGAAAATGCGGTTGATGAAATAAAAGGCAAAGCGGATCTGGTGGTATGTGACTGCGGCCAGGGGGCGGTTGCTGATTTTATCGAATATCTGATAATGCAGATTTCACATGAATAAGGGAGGAAAATCAAATGGATTCTTCAAAAAAGAAGGAACTGCAAAAGCTTGCATGTAAAGTGAGGATGGGTGTGATCGAGGGTGTGTTTCACGCGAAATCCGGACATCCGGGCGGTTCTTTATCGGTAGCGGACATGCTTACCTATTTGTACGAGTGCGAAATGAGGATCGATCCTAAAAATCCATCCTGGGAAGATCGCGATCGTTTTGTTTTGTCTAAGGGGCATACAGCGCCGGCGTTATATTCTATTTTGGCGCTCAAGGGCTATTTTAGCCAGGACGAGCTTCAGCATCTGCGTCATACCGGAGCGCTGCTCCAAGGACATCCTGATATGAAGACTATCCCCGGAGTGGATATGAGCTCCGGTTCCCTGGGGCAGGGCATCTCTGCCGCTGCCGGTATGGCTTTGAGCGCAAAAATGCATGACAGGGATTATAGGGTTTATACTGTTTTGGGTGACGGTGAGATTGAAGAAGGACAGGTTTGGGAAGCTGCCATGTTTGCATCCGCCAAGAAGCTGGACAATCTGGTGGCTGTGGTGGACAACAACAACCTGCAGATTGACGGAACCTTGGAGGAAGTGAATTCGCCCTATCCCATTGATGAAAAATTTAAAGCCTTCGGATGGGAAGTGGCTGTCATTGACGGACACGATTTTGAACAGATTGAGGCAGCCCTGAGCCAGGCCAGACAGTGTAAAGAAAAGCCTTTCGTGATCGTAATGAAGACGATGAAAGGAAAAGACGTTTCTTATATGGAGAATTCCTGCGGCTGGCATGGCAAGGCTCCAAATGAGGAACAGTATCTGGTGGCTAAAAGGGAACTGGAAGAATTGCTGAAGAAACTGGAGGAAAATTAAAATGGCTGATGTGATCAAAAAAGCAACAAGAGAAAGCTATGGAGAAGCGCTGAAAGAGCTTGGAGCGGTGATGGATAACCTGGTGGTGCTTGATGCGGATCTTGCTGAGGCCACAAAGACTGGAATGTTCAAAAAGGCACATCCGGATCGTTTTGTTGACTGCGGAATTGCTGAGTCGAACATGATGGGAGTCGCCGCGGGTCTTGCGGCGGCGGGAAATGTGGTGTTTGCCAGTTCCTTCGCGATGTTTGCCGCGGGGAGAGCTTTTGAGCAGGTTAGGAATTCTATTGGATATCCCCATTTGAATGTGAAAATTGGAGCAACCCATGCCGGTGTGTCGGTGGGCGAGGATGGGGCAACCCATCAGTGCTGTGAGGATATTGGACTAATGAGAACCATTCCCGGAATGACGATTATCAACCCCGCCGATGATGTAGAGGCCAAGCTTGCCGTTAAAGCCGCGGCTGCGACAAAGGGGCCGTTTTACCTCCGTTTTGGCCGTTTGGCAGTCCCCACTGTGTTTGATTCTTCTTACAAGTTTGAAATCGGCAAGGGTTCCCAGCTTGCGGAAGGCAAGGAGGTTACCATTGTGGCGACCGGGCTTCTTGTGGCCGAGGCACTGAAAGCGCGGCAGATACTGGCAGGGGATGGAATTTCCGCCAGGGTTGTCAATATTGCTACTATCAAACCGATAGATGAGGAAATCATCTGTAAGGCGGCTCTGGAAACCGGGGCGATTGTGACTGCGGAAGAGCACAACATTATTGGCGGACTTGGTTCCGCGGTCGCGGAAGTTGTTTGTGAAAATGGCTGTCCGGTTCCGGTGGTCAGAGTTGGTGTTAACGATGTCTTTGGAAAATCCGGTCCCGCGCTGGAGTTGCTAAAGGTCTTTGGGTTGACGGCGGAAAATATTGTCGCCAAGACCAAAAAGGCATTAGAACTGAAAAAATAAAAATTGAAGAATAAGTCCTCTTGTACATGCCCGTCCTATAAAGGATGGGCGTGTTTTTTTAGATAAAGAAAATTATCGGCTTATCTACAAGTAAAAATTGATAGCGGGAGAATTGTTGACAAAATTTTTTACCGGCAGGGAGATACTGCTTTGTGTTTCAGCACTAAAAAATCCACAGGTAAGATAAGATACCCAACAAATAGAAGGGTGTGTTCTAAAAGAGACAGGAATAATGTCAGAAGGACACAAAGAATTATTATACGAGAATATAATTCACAATTTTCCCTTCCTGGTTCTTCTATTGTGTTATAGTGAAAGAAATAGGAAAGAGGCTGGTGGGAATAGGTGGAAAATAAGAGTGAAAGAGTTTTGCTGGCGGCCGCGCTGGTTATCTGCGCTTTGCTGATAGGATATAATTTATTTTATTCTTCCGAATTGAGAGAACCGGTGATCATAATTACGCAGGAGACATTGGAAGAGGAAGAGAATTCACCGGAAGTCTCCGATTTAATTGATATTAACCATGCAAACAAGGAAGAATTATGCCAGCTGACAGGGATAGGGGAGGTTCTTGCCCAAAGAATTATTGATTATCGTACGGAATACGGCAGTTTTGCCCAGCCGGAGGATTTGAAAAATGTAAAGGGAATTGGAGAAAAGGTATTTGAGCGGCTCAAAGAGGAAATTACCCTTTCCTGATAGGAAAAAGAGAAAAGGAATTTCCCTTTCGTTAATTGAACTGAGAGGAAACCTGTTATATAGGACATTCGGAACTCCGCGCGGAAAAGTTATCAATATTTGCAATAGATGATCTTACTATATGCAATCACATTGAAAAGTTATTTTGATATGATTAAGTCATTCGAAAGAAAAGGATTTCTTTGGAGCGCAAGAGTAATTTTGAAAATACCATTAGAGAGGATGCTACAACATGAAGATTGGATTGCTGGGGGCGGAGAGCACTCATGCCGCCCATTTTTGTGAAACAGTCAATAGGCTGATGGATACGCCGCATCTTATCACCCACTTGTTTGGAGATGATAATCATCAAATGGAGCAGGAGCTGGCAGAACGTTACAATCTGACGGTTTGCGGCTCTGCTGGCGAGCTAATTGACGCGGTTGACGCGGTAGTCATTGTTTACCGTATGGGCTCCCTCCATTATGGGGCTGCTATGGCGGCAATGAAGGCTGGAAAGCCGGTTTTTGTTGATAAGCCTTTTACCACTGATTTATCACAAGCACAATCCCTGGTGGAGTATGCTGAAAGTCATGGCTGCCTTTTATGCGGGGGAAGTAATCTCAAACAGCTGGAAGGACTTCGCCCCATCCGGGAAGCGGCGGAAGGCAGTCAGGTGATGACTGTGTCCTTTGCGGCAGATCCCGACAGTCCTTACGAGGGCTTTTGGTTTTATGGCAGCCATTCAGTAGAATTATGCCTGGAGCTTTATGGGGAGGCTTATACCTCCGTTTCTGCCTTCACCAATGGTTCCAATCTAATTGCTAATATTCATTATCCAGATAAATTATGTGTAATTGCCACTTCATCCTCTGTACCAGGTCTGTGTATATCTCTTTCCAGCATTTCGCGGGGGAAAACGATGATTTACCCTGTCCCAATGCAATACCAGCAGCTTGGCCCGCGGGAATTCCTCGCTATGCTGGATAGTGGCAAACTGCCCCGAAAATATGATTTTTATGTAACCGCCACCAGGCTTATCCATCAAATTATGGAAGCGGCTGGTCTTAATGGATGAGCTGATATTCCTTGAAGAAGGGAGAAATACGGGGATGGAGATGAACTTGAAACAGACATGGCCTCCCTCCGGAAAAAATTGGATAGAGTCCATGGAGGCGGAGCTGTGCCGTATACGAAAGGATGTGCTGCACTATTTTAAGACATCGTCTCCCGAGGCGGCTGCGGAAACTTGCGAACGTCTTTCCGCAAAGATACAGGACTTTTTGGGGACTGCGGATCCATACTTGGCAATGCATATCGGGAGTCATGTAATCAAACAGGGCTTAGAGATCGGGGGAGGTTGGTGTGAAGAAGTAGTGCTGAAGCTGGGGGATGGACGGCGGCAGAGGTTCTTTATTGGAGCACCGCCTGAAAACCGGTGGAACAGGGCGTGTCTTTTGGCGCTTCATGGTACCCATGAGAACGCCGAATACTTTCTTAATCTTTTGAAAGAGCGGCCTCGGAACGGACACGAGGGAGCCGTGGGGTTCTGCCTTCCTTTTCTGCGGCGCGGCTATATGGTGGTCTGCCCGGATCTTCCCTGTTTTGGAGAGGATAATCCTATTCCAGATTTGTATTCAGAAGCCTATAGCGATTATATTTTTCAGGTTGATATTTTGTCCAGGATAACAGGGGTGTCTTATCTTGGAGAAGCTGTCCGTCGTTTGACCGCGGTGACGGATTACCTACATAAGCGTTTTTCCGGCCTGTGTTCTTATGCCGCTGTGGGATTCTCCTTAGGCGGTATGACGGCACTGGCTTTGGCGGCCTGCGATAATCGGATACAAGCAGTGATTGAATATATGGGAATTGGTACTCTGGAACGGGAGATTGCCGCCAGGACTCAGCTGAAAAGCCGGAATAGTTATCTTTATGGGAGCGGATTTTCCGCTGAGGTGGGAGATCATTGGACCTTGCCGTTGGCATGTGCGCCCCGTCCATTTCTTCGCTATGTGAATATGGATGATCCAATTAACAGTGCTGTGGGGGCTGAAGATATCAAAGAAATCCTGCTCGCCGCTTACGGTGCCTTTGGCGCAACGGATAATTTCTGCCAGCGGGAAGGAACCGGCGGCCACGGCTTGGAGTCTTACATGGCGGAAGATGGAGTTCTGTGGCTGGACGAGACTCTTAGAAGGTGAACCAGCAAAATAATCAGGAGGAAGGTTAATATGGAATTGAAGAGCCGTCTGACATTGTCAGAAGGGGAAAACCGCCGTTTCGTTCCCTGCACTGTGTTTTTTGATTTTCCGGAGGATATCCGAAAGCGTGGGATAAAGGGCAGGGTAGACAAAAATACCATTACCGTTACCAAGCCTGACGGGAGCTTTGTCCATTATAATCTGTCGGATGATTTTCTTTATGAGGACAAGGGCAGAATTCATTTTTTATCGGAGAACACCGCGGAGCGGGAGTATCTTCTTAGCTATCGCCTCCTGGAAGGAAAGGGAACGCCGCCTCCAGATTATATCGGACTTGTGGGGAATGGAGACTGCCTGAGGACCAATGGGGGAGAACCCCGGCCTTTTTTCAACGGAATGCTTGGAACCTCTTTCTGTATGGCTGACCTGGATGGGGACGGGCGTTCTGAACTCTTGGCTCCCCAGGCATATTCCTTTACAAAAGGCAGGGAGTGGCATTTAGTCTGCGCCTTTCGGAACCTTAGAACAGAGAAAGCGCCGGTGTGGAGTGACAGTATTCCTCTGAGATGTGAAAAGGATGGAAAAATTATTTTGATACGAGGCGCCACCTGCTTCACCTTGGCGGATTTGGATGATGATGGCCTGCCAGAACTGCTTACAAGCGGTTATGGAGGATACAATTCCGAACATCATGGAAGTGAAATCTATGTTCATAAAAATTTCGGTAAAAAAGACGTCAATGGGATGCCCCTTTTTACTTATATTGGAAAAATTTCTATAGAAACAGAATTTATTGCTTCTTTCGCCTATGTGGATCTAACGGGCGAAGGTAGAAAAGGATTCCTGATTGTTCATAATCCTAAAACTCTTCAGGCGGAGAGGGAGGAAAAATTGAATTTTGACTGCAGTGAAGAGGAAAAAGCGGCTGCCGGCTGGCCCAGATGGCATTTTGAATACCGGTGCAGCTATTTCCCGATAGCAGATTTGAAGGAGGGAATTCCAGCGGCAGGAGAACCTCTGGAATTATATTGTGAGGGGGAACCCATGCGGTCCGGTGTTTGGTTTCAGGCCCTCTGCCCCTTCCCAGAGCAGCCGGGTGGCGGCGGAGTATTGTGTACCAGAAGTACCTCTGATTTTTCCGGATATGGGAAAAATTTATATTCCACACTGGAATTTCTCCATTACAGTGGTAGAAGGGATAAGGAGGGAAATCTGCTCATGGAGCGGGTGAAGATCTATGAAAATATCCGTTCCAGGCCTGTCCTTTCAATTTCCTGGGTGAACAGCGGCGGCTTTCTCGGATTGATCAAAACCGAACAGCTGGCCGGCCTGTGCGCCTATCTTCCCTTGAAGGGATATGAGGAAGGCGCTCCCGTTTTTGAAGAGCAACAGGAGCTGCTTCAAGCAAATCCTTATGTGAACTGTCAGGGAGGTTTTGCTTCGGCCGCTCTTATTGATTTAGATGGCGGCGGGGATCTGGATCTGATCACGGGAAGTGAAAATGGATATTCTATGATAATTGAAAACAGCGGAACCCAAAGCCGTCCTCGATTTGAACGGCCCAGACTGCTGGAAATGAACAAAAGCCCTATCTGTTTTCTCAATGGGCCTTTTGATGATCCCCATGCTTTGTGTGAATGCGCTTGCGGCCAGGGAAGCCCCTTTTACATTGACGCGAATTTTGACGGAAAGCCTGATGTAATTTTAAAGATTGGACAGAGGACCTATCTTTTTGAAAATCTCGGCGGGGCAGAGGCGCCGGTTCTTGGCCCGCCCAGGGAACTGCGGACAGAAAACGGCGCCCCTTTGGGGATGTTCCGAAACCGTCCGGCCATTGGTGACTTCACGGGAAACGGCATTCCCGATGTGATCTGCGATTCACCGGATCATATGAGGAGACTCAATCTTTACCGGGGATATCGTGATGAAGAAGGCCGACTGTGTTTTCATGACGGCGAGGCTCTGCGCTATGATGACGGAAGTCTTATTTCCCCCATTGAGTGGCATCGGTATACAAAATTTTGGAATTTCGGAGATTACTTCGGCCATGGAAAAAAGGATATCCTGTTAAGCACCTGCAATCTGATACTGGTTTTGGAAAATGTAGGCACCAATGACCATCCGTTTTTTAAACATCCCATAGAAATTACGGATCCGGATGGAGGACATTTTGAATTAGGACATCATATTAGTATGCCTATCCCTGTAGATTGGGATGGAACCGGACAGCATGATTTATTGATCTGCGGAGAGTCGGGGCTCTATTATCTGATGCGGCAGAATTATCTTAACGGATTTGGAGGAAGGCTGGCAGTTGCGGTAGAACCGCTGTAATCCAGGTAAAATATTTTGATTTCTGTCTTTCAGACTTTTTCAGAGTTATGGAAAAAGCCCTGGTTGTTTGGGGAATGCGGAGAACAACAGGTTTTACCGCGAAAAAAGCGCCGCATGAAACCTTTCATGCGGCGCTTTTAATGAAAAAGAAACCAAATTCTTCCTTCTGCCGGGGATAAGGAATCAAAAATATACGAATGAAGCTGGGACGAATGACGGACTATTACAAGTTTTGCCTTTACTTTGAAAAAGGAGGCCGCTGCGGACTCTCTCATCTTGTCTGACTTAAAATAATTAAGTTTTTTGCTCAGCATCAGGAGAAAAATTGGAAAAAGGGAGCCTTGGAAATATTGGGACAGAGACGGAGCGCATCTTCTCCAAACTTTTGAAAAATTATCAAGAGCCTGATAAACCGAGAACTTTTCATCAGGGGCTAATGGAAAAGAACAGCTAGAATTTGATAGGAATATTCGTTTAAAACAATCGCGCACACAGTCAGGCAAATCATGAGGGGATAATTTACACCGCCGTTTTTAGCCAATGTGTGATTAAATTCTTCCTTGGAGGAAGAATGAAGATTGATTTCCTTGACCCTGTTAAGACAATGGTTCATATACCATTTGTTGGCGAAAATCCCCAAAAGGATGGATAAAACTATCAATAGAAGCTCCAATACTCTGGGAATCCAAAACAGCAGGGCATCTCCTGCCGAAAGCTCCGATAACTTCTCCATTACGGCCATCTGCTGGGAGAAAGTGGCGCTCAGGGGATTAGTATAGTCATATCCGGCAGCAGCGAAAATTCCCAACAGGACATGATTGGAAAAAACATAATCAAAATAACTGATGACCGTCCGGCAAACGAATGTGACGGCAAACAAGATGCCTCCCAGCTTATACTGCTTGCGGAACAGAAGCCATAGACTGCCGAACAAAAAAGCACAGAAATTGAACCGTCCGCGCTTTCCGGTAGCTGAAATTTTATGAAAGACAGGTATGTAATAGGAAGCTTGAGGACCGACATACCGAGCGAGATCGCCTGCTGGGACAGAACGAATATTTTCGCCGGGCGGAATGCCGGAAATATTTTCCTGCCGATAGGGAGTACGGGAAGGATAGATTGAATCCGCTGAGAAAGAGGATTCGGAATTTTCTGTGGAGGAATGATTTTCCTCCACTGCGGATTTTTGGGGCAGACGCAGGGAACTTTTCCAGGAGCAGGAACCATGTCCGGCTCCTTCAAACGCGCAGTGTCCCAGCTGATAAAAACAATCCCGATGGCAGGGGGCTCCACATTCAGGACAGACCACAATGTCATCGCCCTGGACGAAAGCTTTTTGGCAAACGGGGCACCGGTAATCTTCAAAATTCACCATGATTTTCAGCCTCCCGGATTACACGACCAGAACAAACCAGAAATATACCAGATAGGCAACGACAAAAAGACCTACTAAAATATATAAATATAAAGGCTTCGTGCCTCCGTGTTTTTTTGCGGCTTCTTGAAATTCATCTTCCGTCAGAGAGATTTCCCTCAGTTTCTTCGCCAGTTTGACGCATCGCTTCATATAAAATTTATTTCCCCAAAAACATAAAAATGCTTTGATTCCCCATGAAAGCATAACACAGAGAAAACTGACGTAAAGCAAAACCGGAGAAGCGGTCGACTGTGAGACGACATTACCCATAGAAATACTTTGAAATGCGATGAGATAATTGGGAATTTCTAAAAGAATTGTAATAAGCAAAAGGCCAATTCCAGGCCAAATCATCCTTCGAAACAGCATCCAGGGGGCGCTGAAAAAGAAAGCGGCAAAATTGGGAGTTTTGGTTTTGGGATTTTGGCTCATAGCGCGAAAGCGGGGAAGGTAATAGGTGGAATTCTGTCCGACAACGGCGGCAAGATCCTTTGCTTTCACTCCGTCTATTTCTTCTTCAGGAGACACCCCTCCCAGAGGATCGGCAGCGGCAGGAACAGGGGTGACAGGAGCACCGCCGAAAGGAAAGAAGGGAGGCGGAGGCATATTCCCCCGGTTCGGAGAGGCGGGATTGATTAAGGAATTGCCGCAGCGGGTGCAAAACATATTGGTTTTTTGGTTGACTGTCCGGCATACAGGGCAGACTACGGTTTCCTGCCCTTCCGCGCTTGGCGGAGGAGGTGTAGCCGTATGATTGTGAGGAGGTGGCGGAGACGCGGTCTCGCGTGCAGGAGGAGCCCAGGATTTTCCCTGCGCGTGCAATTCAGAACATCCACAGTGCTTTAAGTAATTCCAACAGTCCCGATGATGGGGAGCGCCGCAGACGGGACAGACGACAATATCGTCTTCTTCCATCAGATATCCATGGCAGACAGGGCACTTCGCCCCTTCGTACTTAAACATAAAATTTTTTCCTCCAACAATTTTTATCCCGGTTTGACATACCTTTTCCACAGATGAATAAAAACAGGAAAAATAAGGGAAACTATTTTGGAAAATTTCCTGTCGGAATCTCATCCGAAAAATCCTTTTATCCACTTTACTTTATAGAATAAAGGAATAAATTGTCTGCGGAATGGATAAAAATAAGTGAATTTATGAATGACTGTATTTATTTTAACTAAAATAGCGGGAAACTTCAATCTGTATTTTTTCGAATTTACGATTCCTTCATATATTTTCTATTTTAACCGCTGCCTATAGGGAAATTCCGTTGACAGGAAAGGATTTCTTTGTTACCATAAATTTATTATCAGATGGAAAGGGACATATGACAATATGAGAAAAAGCTACGGTGGATATGGACGTCCTGTCCATACGTCAAAAAGGAAAAAAAGCTCGGTTGCCAGTTCGGTTGCCATGGTGGCGGCCTGTATTCTGGTGTTCATTGCCGGCGTGGTTTTAGGAAAGCTTCCACAGCTGACCCAGCGTGGCGGAAATGCCGCGGAAAGCTCATCGGGATTTGTCAGCAGTGAAGGGCAAACACAGGACAATTCGCAGAAATGGGAGACCCTTTCTCTGGTGAAACCGGAAGGGGAACAGCAGCTTGAGAGCTTATCTACCATTCCCCTGGAAGAACTGAATTGTACGGGCTATATTGTAATTGACCGGATTACCGGTGAGGTTCTTCTTGAGAAAAATATGGATGGAAAGACTTTTCCTGGAAGCACGACGAAGATTTTGACGGCGGCTCTTTCCATGGAAATGGTGGAGGACAGAAATACCCAGATGGAGGTTTCTTCCTATGCCCTTTCCATTCTCAGCGGTGACGCCACTACCATGGGGTTGAAACGGGGAGAATTGATGTCTTACCAGGATTTGATGTATGGTATGATGCTTCCCTCCGCCTGTGACGCGGCGAATGTCATTGCTGAAAATGCTTCCGGCGGCGATTACAACGGTTTTGTCAGGAGCATGAATGACAAAGCGAAGGAAATTGGCTGCACCGGCACGTATTTTGTCAATCCCAGTGGTCTGTATTCCAGCTCCCATTTTTCTACGGTTGCCGATCTGGCGAGAATTGAGGCGTATGCGGATCAAAAGGAATGGTACCGCCAGATTGTTTCCACACAGAAATACTCTCTGGGGGCCACCAATATCCATACCCAGGAGGGATGGAATATTATAGAGAATTCCAACCAGCTGCTGGGAAGCGATAGTGTTTTTTCTTCTACCGGAAATATTATTGAAATTGAAGGTTCCAAAACAGGAACTACGATACAGGGCGGTTACAGTATGGTGGGGACTGCCGTGACAAAGGACGGAGTGGAACTGATCGCGGTGGTTTCCGGAATTCCATATAATAATGGCGAAGGACGCTACCAGAGAATCCCTTATATGATGTCCCTGCTGGAAGAGGGCGCCAAGGACGCTTCGGAAAGGGAGAGAAATGAAATTGTAGCGGTTGGAGAGCTGAAGGGAGCTGTTGCTGAGGATATCGCCGGGCTGCTTCCTGAGAATACCCGGGTTGTAACCAAGCGGGGCTTTTCTACAGTGGAAGGCACAGAGGATACTACAGCGCTTGCCAATGGTGAAACGCCGGTCTTTTATCAGGGGGACGAGACCTTTCAGACAGAGGCTTTCTATTATGAAAATATTGCGGAGCTGATTTCCCAAAGGGTGCCGGGAGAAGAAGTGGAAATTGGTTATTTGACAGTAACCTCTCAGGATGGCGTTGCACTGACAGATCACATCCCATTGTATGCCCAGGATGATATTCCCGTGGCGGGAGAATAAAAAATAGAAGAAGTGTCCCGCTGGAAGGCGGGACACTTCTTATCATCTGGAAACAGGGGGCTGAAGTTTCAGTCCCCTGTTTCCAGATTTTTCAGGAGGGAATTGGTGTTATCTAAATTAACCGTTGACAGTGGTCTTCCTTTTTTCGTAAAAACAGGTAAAGAGGCAGAACCCAATAGCAAATAAAAAGATAAAGCCGACGAGGAGAATCCCCCAATATTTGGATGACTTGAGATAAAAGATATGCGCAAAAATCTCATTACAGGTTAAGATGGCTCCAATTGTCAGGGGGATGGTGACGGCGATGCCGCTGATATAATGATTGACCCAGTGGGAAAGGCAGGCGATGATGAGGGTGCCGCCAAGCGCGAAAAGGTAATAGAGGAAGAGGGTACAAAGCATATATTCGCCAAGGGTTATGTCAAACCAGAAAAAATTGAGAAAAAGGGTGTCATAACTGTTAAAATCCATATTGAAATATTGGAAGTAACCGTGCTGATAGAGGAAAATGACGACAGGACACAGGGCAAGAGTGAGAAGGCAGAAGGTGAGAAATACTGAAGAAATTATTTTTGTTTTCATAAGGGAGCGTCCGGCCTTTGTGGTATACTGCAAAGGGACGAGCTTTCGGCTTTTATCCTTTTGAAAAATCCTCAGCTGGAAAAAGAGCAGCAGGGTGACCACAACGCTGAGATATAGATTGGTGAGACATTCATACCCTTCAAGATAACTTCCGGGAAGGGGGGAAAGCATATTTCCTTTCCTGATTTCATCAAGCCGTTTCTGCTGTTCCAAGGTTGGGTTTTCAAAGAAAGATAGATTTTCTTTTCTTGATTCAAAGGATTCTTTCAGAAAGGGAAACAGCCGCAACCAATCTGTGGCGATGTCAATTTCAGCATGGTAGGGGCTTTCCTGCATTTCTTCAAAAAGCTGCATATCAAGGATTTCATCCGGTGCGGAGATCTCCTCATCCGAATTATATGCTTCCTCTTGATATTTACAATAATCTTCCACATTGGAAATTTTTAACGCCTTGCAGGCGGAGGAGTTTTTGATAAAGTCTTCAAAGACTTCAATTTCCTCTTGAAAATAGCCGTTTAAGGTATCAAAATCTTCCTCCATAAGAGTGGTGCGCCCATTATCTAATACAATGTCCGCCAATAATTGTCTTTCAAAATTACCAGTGCCCATCCTAAGACAGAGCTTGTGATTTCCGCCTTTAAATTCCTGGATTTCCTGATTCCATTCGGGGTAAATTCCAGAGCTATAGGAAGAAATCCGCCAAAAGGTCAGGGCCATGACGGCGAGAATCAGAAGGGTTCCCCAAGTGAGACATTGATGGCGCAACTCTTTGAAAAAAATACGCATATTACTCACAGCCTTTCAATAATTAGGGTAATTGAGTGGAGCGGCAAAAACGCCGGAAGGCCAAAAGCAGAAGAATAAGGAGGGCAAGCAGCCAGACAACCAGCGTGATCCATTCTTGTCCCAAGAGGGAGGGGATGAATCCGCCAGCGGCCGGACTGCTGCCCGAACGAATAAAGCCTGAGAACCAGCTTCCTGCCTGGGCGATCATGGCAAAGGGCGTACAGTGGGCGATGGCAAGCGGCTTCCACCCGGGAAGAAGGTCGGCGCCGAAAAGTCCCGCGGCAGTAATGCCGGCAAAAATCAGCGGGGAGATGACGGCGTTTCGGCAAAGGACACCTAAAAAAATGAGGAAAAGTGCGAAAAAGAGAAGCAGGCCCAGAGAGAATAGAATGCTCAGGGTAAAATACTGTCCAATTGTCATAGGAGAGGATGGGAGCATTGGGGCGCCGGAGGCATAAGCGGAGGTCAGGCTGGTATTCCATAGAAGGAGATAATCCGTGCGGATAAAATAAGTGAGAAAAGCCGCCGCGCCGATCAACAACGCTCCTCCAAAAGAGAAAATCAGAGACGCAAGGGCTTTTTGAATTTGCAGCCTGCGGCCGATGGAGGAGGAATACAGAAAGGGTGAAGTCCCATTGGAAAATTCGGCGCACATCCCGTAGGGAATGGTCAGGAGAAATAGGAGAAGGCAGAGAACCAAGACCACAGACAGCAGACCGTATACTCCATTCTGGATAGAGGAATTGTCAAAAAAGAGCCAGGCGCCGCTGTTTTCTCTGGTAAGTGTTTCCAGGCGCTCACGGAGCAGGGAAAGCTGTTCCTCATACTCTTTCAGATTTTCCCCCGTAAGCCCCCATGCGGTTTTCTGCTGCTCTGACATCATCTCCAGGTAGGCGGGGGAGGTATATGGACCTTCCTGATCCAGAAATTGGGTGACAAAGTAATAGAAGAGAAATTCCCTGATCCGGCTGCATTCATCTGGGGACAATTCAAGCCTGTACCAGCTGAAGCGTAATTCGTATGCGATTTCGTCTATGGATGCGTCGGTTTTTCCAAATTTTTCTTCATACCATTGGAATAGATGATTCGTCTTATTTTGGTAATCTTTTCTGAATGTCTGACGAAAATCCTCATCGATTTGGATACCGTACTCTTCAACGAACTGAGGTAGGATTTCTTTGGTTCCGGCGGGATATTCGTCTTTTGTGGAAAGAATACAAGCCCCAAAAATACCGAAAAGAATGCAGCAGAGAAGGAAAATGGGAAGGGTGCGGAAACGCCAAAGCTTTTTCAATTCCCACAGCAGGATTCTTTTCCTTTTCTTTATGTTCATTGGGCTGTCACCTGGCTTTCCCGGTAAAGCCAAAGGAAGACGTCTTCCAGGTTTGCGGGAAGAGAATGCCAATTTTCTCTCGGCATGTCGGATACCAAACGGAGATGGACGCCGTTTTCATCCTGGCGGCGGGAAAGTACAAAGGTTTCGTTTTCCAGTTCCTGCGCCAATTGGGGAGAAACGTCTGTTTCAAAAACTTTTCCTTTGAGAAGGGAACAGATTTCCTGGGGCGTACCCTGATGGGAGACTTTTTTATCCTGGAGAAGAATGATATTGTCAGCGATGCTTTCAATATCGGAAACAATATGGGTGGAAAGAAGGATTATTTTATTTTTGGAAATAGCTGAGATCATATTGCGGAAGTACACCCGCTCTTTGGGATCCAAACCAGCGGTAGGTTCGTCCAGAATCAGGATTTCCGGATCATTTAAAAGCGCCTGTGCAATCCCGACCCGCTGCAGCATCCCGCCGGAGAATTTTTTCATTTTCTTTTTGGCGACCTCGTCGAGGTGAACCAATTTCAGAAGTTCGGGGATTTTTTCACTGCTTTCCCTGCGGGAAAGACCTTTCAGCGCCGCAATATAATCGAGATACTGTTCCGGATTTTGATTCCTGTAGTAGCCGATGGTTTGAGGAAGATAGCCGATACGGCAGCGGTATTCGGCGTCCAGTTTGAGAATGTCGGAATCGTTATACAGGATTTGCCCTTCATTTGGAAAAAGCAGGGTGACAATCAATTTCATCAGAGTGGTTTTCCCGGCTCCGTTTGGAGCGAGCAGGGCATGAACCCCATGATCGAGCTGCAGGTTTACATCGGAAAGGGCGGTAAAGGAGCCGAATTTTTTTGTGATGTGGCAGATACTTAACATGATGCACAACCTCTTTTCTGTAAGAAACATAGATTTTTGATTTCTCTGCTGTAAAGCACTGCGAATAGGAGCCCAAAGCTAAAGAAAAAGGCATTGGGAATGTGCCGGAGCAGCTTTTCCCATCCCCAGGGATCCCAAATTAGAGGGATACAGGTTATACCCAGCCAGACAAGACAGGCGACGAAAGCCAGATGCTTTTTTCTGCCGTTTTTGGTGAGGGTGTGGAGAAGAAAAAGGGAAAAACCAAACATGGAGAAAAGAGAAATTCCAGCCAGGTGGAAGAAGGAACCCTCTGAATCCCTGGGCAGGAAGAAAAAAGCAGAAAAAAAAGTAATCAGAAGCCCAAAGAGGGTAAAGACGATCAGACGGAAGGCCAGCAGATGGCAGAAAGAATAACGGCAGGTAGCGGGAATTTCAAAAGTTCCGTCGCTTTTTTCCTTCCAGACACAAAGAAGATAACTGGAAAGGAAAACCAGCGGCGCCAAAGAAAGCGCCATACCGTAGGGGGGAAAAGAGGCGTCGGGACGAAAGCCGTTATAGAGAAGGACCAGCAACAAGACGACGCCGGACAATAGAATGAACAGGATGGAATACATGCCGTAAAAAATTCTGCGCAGTCCAACGGTGTGAAACAGTTCCCACAGAATCCGGAAGGCACTTTCTTTCTGAATCCCTTTTGCCACAATTTCAGATATCTGTCCTTCTATTTCAGCGGCCGACGGCATATCCACAGGAATCTCCAAAGAAGATTTGGGAGAAATATCAGAATTCATTTTTTTGAGCAGCCTCCTTTTTTATTTTTTGAAGCAGGGAGTAATACCGCGTTTTTACAGTTGACTCGGGCAGGGAGAGAAAGGAAGAAATTTGAAGGAAGGTTTGTCCGGCAAAGAGTTTCATGCGGAGAATTTGCTGGGAACTGTCGTCCAGCCTGGAAATACTGTCTAAAATGCCGCGTATTTCCTCTCTTTTTTCCAGCTCCTGTTCCAGGCGGAATTGATCGGCGAGGGAGTCCTCCAGGGAAACAGTTCCTTTGTTCTGACGATAATGTTTGGAACGGTAGTAATCGATGACCTTATAGGTGGCGATATGCATCAGCCAGGTCCGGAAAGAGGCTTTTTTATCATCAAAACTCAACAGGCTTTGGAGCATGTGGATAAAAATTTCCTGGGTCAGATCCATGGCTTCCTCTTTGATGCCTGTCTGACGGTAAACATAACTGTAAATTTCCCGGTAATAAAGAGAAATCAGTTCGCCGGCGGCTTCCTTGTCGGCGCGCTTTGCTTTTTTTATCAATCTGCTTTCCGTATCCAGTCCCCTCATCTCCCCCGGATTTCCTTCTGTCTGTATATTCGCAGAAAAATGAAAATAGTTTGCTTTTATTATATTTATTTTTTGAAAATAAGGAAGATGAAACTATCATTTCTTTCATTTTGCTGAGGAAAAATTGGGAATGGTCCTTGTGTTGGTAAAAAGACGGGAAATAACAATGAATTCAGAAAAATCTTATTGAAACTGCTGTAGAGGACTGCTATAATAACGGAAAAAGGAGGGATCGCTTTGAAAATTAATACGGATGACAGTGTGATTTGCCAAAATGAGAATAGGATACATAATTATTTTGCGTGGCCGTCGGTGACGCGGCTTCCTGATGGAATGCTGGCAATGGTGGCTTCTGGCTTCCGGCTCAGGCACGTCTGCCCATTTGGCAAAGGCGTGATTTGCTACAGCGGAGATGAAGGAAGGCGTTGGACGCTGCCTGCTGTGGTTATCGATACCCCTCTGGATGACCGGGACTGTGGTATTGCCGTGTTTGGACGGGAACGGAATAGGGTTATCGTGACGAGCTTTAACAACAGTCGTGGCATGCAGCAGGAAAGCAATGGAATCCAGCTGTCAGGGGCCGGGGACGGGGGAAAAAGATACCGGTATGTGGAGGCTTACCTGGATCTGGTGGAGGACGATGATGAAAGAAACTATCTGGGTTCTACCTACCGGCTCAGTGAAGACGGAGGTTATACCTTCGGAAGAATAAAGCGGGTTCCAGTCACCGCGCCTCATGGCCCTTGTGTCATGCCGGATGGAAGCCTGCTGTATGTTGGAACAAAATTTGGCTCTCCCGGAATCCTTGAGGCTTGGAAAATGGAGGCGGAAGGAGAAGAATTTGTCTTTGTGTCTTCCCTGGATACTTCTGCCATTCCGAAAGAATATGAACCCTGTGAGCCTCACGCGGTGTGGACAGGAAACAGGGTATTGGTTCAGATACGGGTGCAGGGGAAGAATTATTTTTCCACTTGGCAATGTGATTCTGTGGACGGGGGAGAAAGCTTTAGAAACCTCCATCCGGTTTTGAAAGCGCAGGAAGGCGCTCCGCCCCATCTGCTGCTCCATTCGTCAGGAATTTTAATTTCTGTTTATGGCCACCGCCGTTCTCCTTATGGGATTCATGCTGTATTCAGTAATGACGGTGGGGATTCATGGTCTGAACCCTATACACTCTATGATAAAAGCCCGTCGGAAGACTGCGGCTATCCTTGCGGTACGGAACTGTCAGACGGCAGAATCCTGACGGTATTTTACGCGCGGGAAGAGAATGGAAAAAATACAGTAATCCATCAAAGTATTTGGCAGCTTCCCTCGGAAATTTTAAACTAAGGGGGCAGAAGGGAATGATAATCCGGTTGAGCGACTGAGTAAATAGTAAAAGAAAATTTATTTTGAGAGGAAGTTTACACATATGGCAGAGCTTTGGCGGGGAATCCATCAGGAAAAGGAAGACGCGGGTAATTCATTCCGAATGGAATATCAAAAAGGCATATGTCATCTGCTTGGAGTTTTAAGAGAAGAGTCGGATGAGAAGAGAAAGCAATATTGGGAAGAACTGAAGGAAAGGCCGGATGATTTCCGTCAGAGGGTTTTTTCAGCCCTTGGCTGGCCGCTGACAGAGCCGAGACAAAAGGTGCGGAATGTCAGAATAAATCTGGTAGCAGAGGATGAGGAGGCGTTTATTTACAGGGTGCAGCTGGAAATTTGGGAGAATGTGTGGTTTTACGGTATCCTGTTTATTCAAAGGGATGGAGGCCCCCGGCCTATGGTTCTATGTCAGCATGGAGGAGGAGGAACGCCGGAAATTTGCAGCAGCTTTTTCAATAGCGCCAATTATAATGATATGACGCGGCGTTTTTTAAAAAGAGGAGTCAATGTCTTCTGCCCACAATTGTTTTTATGGGATCAAGCTCGTTTTGGTTCCTGCTCTGTCAGCCGGCAGGAGCTTGACAAGGATTTAAAGCAGGTTGGAAGTTCTATTACCGCATTGGAAATTGACGCCCTGATGAAAGCGATAGACTGGATGTATGAAGAAAAATTTATTGTTTCAAAGGCGGTTGGCATGGCGGGTCTGTCCTATGGCGGATTTTATACCCTGTATATGGCGGCGTTGGATAAACGGATTCAGGCGGCTTTGAGCTCCTGCTTTTTCAATGACCGTTACCGCTATAATTGGAGTGACTGGGTGTGGCAGAATTCCGGCAACACCTTTCTGGACGGTGAAATGGCGGCCCTGGCGGCGCCCAGAAAGCTATGGATTCAGGTGGGAGAGCGGGATGAGCTTTTTGAACCCGAAGGAGCGGTTCGGGAGTACGAGCGCGCAAAGCCCTTCTGTTCCTCCGCTCCGGAGCATTTAAGATTTGAGCTTTTCCATGGCACCCATGAATTGAGTCCTTCTGATGATGGGATTAACTTTGTAACAGAGGCATTATGGAATGAGGTGAGAAGTGAAGAATACGATGGATAGATCAAAAAAGTGGGGACAGATTCATTGAATCTGTCCCCACTTTGTCTGGATGGAACAAAGCAATATGGATAAAAGAAGCTACAATCAGCGGGCTTTCAGCCTTGTTCAAAAAGAAAAACTCTTCTGCCAGGTACTGAAAAGTTTTGCTGGTCAGGGGTAAGTTTAAGGAAAGGAAAATGTCAGGAACGGCACCTGGCATAGATTTGACAGGTGCTTTCCATGATGGAATCCTCTAAAATAATTTCGCCGATGGAATCGGCGGAAATTGTACCGCTTTTTGGATTTTTCACGGAATCAATAGAACCATTTACTTCCGCATGTACGTCGGAATATTCAAAGGATAGATCGGTGCCCTCCATGGTGCAGCCGATAAGCTTCAGGTTTTCGCAGTAGCAAAAAGGTTGTGTTCCAATGATATGGCAGTGAACAAGGGTAAGATTACGGGAAAACCAGCCCAAATATTCGCCTCGAAGCAGGGAGTTTTCGACAGTGACATGATCGCTGTGCCAAAAGGCGTCTTTTGTATCCAGATGAGAGTTTCGAATATGCAGCTTCTCGACATACTGAAAGGAATATTTTCCTTTCAGCTCCAGCTTCTCGACAGAAATATCTTTGCTGTCCAAGAGAAAATATTCTGATTCCACAGAGGAATCCAAAAAGGAAAGCTTTCTGCATTTCCAGCCAAATTCAGGGGATTGGATCCGGCAGTTTTCCACACGGATATCGCTGCATTCCCGCAGGCATTTGATTCCCTTGATCCGACAGTTGGTGAG
>JAHZIE010000008.1:42737-47513 GCA_019419895.1 Clostridiales bacterium
TTTTCATCCATGACAGTGTCCGTAACATAAAAATTTTTTGTATGCCACAGGGGGTAGCGCAGGGAAAAAGAACAATCTGTTAAGGAAATATCATTCGATTCCTTTAAAGCGGATTCGCCGTCTGCGGGACCGGCGAACCGGCAGTTGCTCAGACAGGCGTTCTGCAGATGATAGAGGGCGCGTTCTTCATCAAATGTTTTATTCTCAATTATGACGGCCATAAGTTTTAGGTTCCTTTCTGAAAATATAAGCCAGGGCTGCATATCCTCCCACGTTAAAAGAGGGCCGATACAGCGGCGGTGACTTTCTGTATACTATCTTAACAGATGGAGTTAACTCCAAGTCAAGAGCTCTATGAAAATTTTATGTGGATGCCGCGAAAAATAAAGCCTGGGGTCCCAGACAGAATTGAAAAAGGCTTTTTGGCATAGTATAATGAAATCGAAATTAAAATCCGCAGACTGGGAGGCAGGCATCATGGCAAATATTTATACATCTGTTGATCAACTCATCGGAAGAACCCCTCTTCTAGAATTAACTCGCGTGGAAAAAAAATATGGGCTTAAAGGAAGGCTTTTGGCAAAATTGGAATCTTTTAATCCGGCGGGCTCGGTAAAGGATCGGGTGGGCAAGGCCATGCTGGATGACGCCGAACGTCGTGGATTGCTCAAGTCAGGCGCTGCCGTGATTGAGCCGACTTCTGGCAACACGGGAATTGGATTGGCCGCTGTTGCCGCCTCCAGGGGATATCGGGTAATTATTGTAATGCCGGAAACCATGTCAATGGAACGCCGGCTTCTGATGAAGGCATACGGTGCGGAGCTGGTTTTGACAGACGGCGCCAAGGGAATGGCAGGCGCCATCGAAAAAGCGGACGAGCTGGCCATGGAAATCCCTGGAAGCTTTGTGGCGGGACAGTTTGTGAACCCGGCCAATCCCCAGGTGCACTTTGAAACGACGGGGCCGGAAATATGGGAGGATACCCGAGGAAAGGTAGATATTTTTGTTGCCGGAGTGGGAACTGGGGGAACAATAACCGGAGTAGGGCGTTATCTCAGGAACCAGAATCGCAAGGTGAAGATTATTGCGGTGGAGCCTTCTGATTCTCCCATCCTTTCCGGAGGAAAGGCAGGTCCTCATCAGCTGCAGGGGATTGGCGCCGGCTTTGTCCCCAAAATTCTTGATACCAATGTCTATGACAAGGTGGCTGCCGTTTCGACAGAACATGCCTTTCAAATGGTGAGGGAACTTGGTAAAACGGAAGGTGTTCTTGTTGGAATTTCTTCCGGGGCGGCGCTTTGGGCGGCAGTTCAGGAAGCAAAGTGTCTGGAAAATGAAGGGAAATCTGTCGTAGTGCTTTTGCCCGACACAGGAGAACGGTATCTTTCCACTCCTGTGTTTGAGGAAGAATAGCCAGTCTGGACAATCTGTTTTCCTGACGAGGACAAAGAGAAAAAACGATTCTTTTATTGGGAGGGAAAAAGACGTGTTTTGTCAGAAAGCAAGCTCTTTCCCGCCGTTTTTTGGACTGTCCGCCCGTCAGGGTGGGGCTCTGGAAATTTTCTTGACAAACTGTCAAAAGAGTTGTATATTATAGATAGTCATGGGATACAAAGGTTTACAGAGGTTCCATGCAAATATTTTCTGACCCCCCCACGGTTTTGGGGCAAGGCCATGCGGACAGCCGGGTCAACTGCCGATTGGCGACGAAAGCGTTGCCTTATTGATTGAGTTAAAAGCTCAAATTTTATAAGTTGGTTACTTTACAACCAGTGCGCGGACACGTACATCAACTTGTGAAACGGTCAATAAGAGTGGTAAAAGTGAGATATTTGCTATATAGACTCTGAACTCTGTGCCCCATAATAAAGAAAGGTGTTTTGCAATAAAGTTCTCTCTGCGGGTATGTCGGATCTTGTCAGTGGTGAGAGGAATTTTGTTGGGAATCCGTTCGGAATTTTGAAAGGTCCGAGCCTTTTTCTATGATAGGGTTTTACCGCAAGTAATGTGCGTTTTGCATGTTACTTGCGGTTTTTATTTATGGTGGAGAGGCTGTGACGGCAATGGATAAATTGAAAATTTATGGATTCAACAATCTGACCAAGGCGCTGAGCTTTAATATTTATGATGTCTGCTATGCGAAAACCGCCAGGGAGCAGCAGGACTATATCGCTTATATTGACGAGCAGTACAATTCAGAGCGTCTGACTAATATTCTGACCAATCTGACCGATATGATCGGCGCGAAGGTGCTTAATATTGCCCGGCAGGATTATGAGCCTCAGGGGGCCTCGGTTGCCATTCTTATTGCCGAAGGCTCCATGCAGCCCGCGGGAGAGACACAGCTTGCCCACCTGGATAAAAGCCATGTGACTGTGCACACCTATCCGGAATACCATCCGGAAACCTGCCTTGCCACCTTCCGCGTTGATATTGATGTGGCAACCTGCGGCGAAATTACTCCACTGTCCACTTTGGACTATTTGATTGGCTCCTTTGATTCCGATATCATTACCATGGATTACCGTGTCAGGGGATTTACCCGGGATGTGGACGGAAGAAAGCTGTTTATGGATCACAATGTGTGCTCCATTCAGGACTATATCGATCCCCAGATCCTGCGGCGGTATGACGCTGTGGATATTAATGTATACGAAGCGAACCTCTTCCATACGAAAATGATGGTCAAGGAGGTCGATTTGCAGAACTATTTGTTTAAGACGGATGTTTACGAGCTTCCGCCCAAAACACGGCTGGAAATTATGCAGAGCCTTCGCAAGGAAATGATTGAAATTTTCAGCGGGCGCAATGTATATGAAGGGGGCGTGATGGGATGAACCTGAAATCACAGGAAAGGGCTCCCATTTATGAGGCGCTGGAACGTTTTAAAAAAATGCGCGTCGTCCCCTTTGATGTCCCAGGTCACAAGAGAGGGAGGGGAAACCCGGAGCTGACCGAGCTTTTGGGGGAAAAGTGCGTTGGAATGGAGGTTAGTTCCATGAAGCCCCTGGATAATCTTTGCCATCCTGTTTCTGTCATTCGGGAGGCGGAGGAGTTGGCGGCCGACGCTTTTGGCGCGGCGCACGCCTTTCTGATGGTGGGGGGCACTACCTCGGCGGTGCAGAGCATGGTTATGTCTGTGGCAAAGCGGGGGGATAAAATCATTCTTCCCAGGAATGTCCACCGCAGCGTTATGGGGGCCATGGTTTTATGCGGAGCCATCCCGGTTTATGTCAATCCTGAATGCGACGATCGGCTGGGGATTCCCCTGGGAATGAAGGTATCGGAGGTAGAAAAGGCCATTCATGCCCATCCTGACGCCAAGGCGGTCCTGGTGAATAATCCAACCTATTATGGAATCTGTTCCGATCTCAAAGCGATAGTGGCCCTGGCCCATGCTCACGGTATGTATTGCCTGGCGGACGAGGCCCATGGCACCCATTTTTATTTTGCTGAGGGACTTCCGGTTTCCGCAATGGCGGCGGGGGCGGATATGGCGGCTGTTTCCATGCATAAATCGGGAGGGAGCCTGACCCAGAGCTCCCTGCTTCTGACAGGTCCCGCCATGCATGAAGGATATGTTCGTCAGATTATTAACCTGACCCAGACGACAAGCGCCTCCTATCTTCTTTTATCCAGCTTGGATATTTCAAGACGCAACCTTGCTCTGCGCGGAAGGGAGGCTTTCAGCGGGGTTGTTTCCCTGGCGGAATATGCCAGGGAAGAGATCAATCACATTGGCGGATATTACGCTTTTTCCAAGGAGCTTATCAACGGCGACAGTGTGTTTGATTTTGATGTGACCAAACTGGCGGTTCATACATCCGATATCGGCCTTGCGGGGATTGAGGTTTATGATCTCCTGCGGGATGAATATGATATCCAGATAGAATTTGGTGATTTGGGCAACCTGCTTGCCTATCTTTCCATAGGCGACCGGCGCAGGGAGGTGGAACGTCTGGTCAGCGCCCTATCGGAGATCCGCAGGCGTTTCAGCCGGGATAAGGTGCGGCTGATGACTCAGGAGTATATCGAGCCGGAGGTGGCCGCCTCGCCCCAGGAAGCCTTTTACGCGGAGAAGGAATCTCTGCCCCTGGAAGAGTCCGAAGGGAGAATTTGCAGTGAATTTGTCATGTGCTATCCGCCGGGGATTCCTGTTCTGGCGCCGGGAGAGAGGGTGACGGAGGAAATTATCCGTTATATCCGCTATGCGAAGGAGAAGGGATGTTCCATGACTGGGCCGGAGGATAGTGAAATCAACCGGCTCAATGTGCTGAAAGGAGCGTAATTCAGTTGGAATTCTGGTTTTCGGAAGAACAGACCTCAAACGTGAAATTGTCCATTCGTGTCAACCGTCAGCTGTACAGCGGGAAAAGCGAGCATCAGCGCATTGATGTGTTCGATTCCCCGGAGTTCGGGCGATTTTTGACCCTGGACGGCTACATGATGCTGACGGAACGGGATGAATTCATTTATCATGAAATGATTACCCACGTTCCTATGGCGGTTCATCCTAAAGTACGGGATGTTCTCGTAATTGGCGCAGGAGATGGCGGCGTGATCCGGGAATTGTGCCGTTATCCTGAGATTGAGCATATCGATCTGGTGGAAATTGATCAGCTGGTGGTCGAGGTGTGCAAAAAATATCTGCCCCAGACCTCCTGCTGCCTGGATGATCCCAGGGTGGAAATCCACTATGAGGATGGATTGAAATATATCCGTTCCTGTCTTGACCGCTATGATTTGATTATTGTAGATTCGACAGATCCTTTCGGG
>JAHZIE010000008.1:47523-62561 GCA_019419895.1 Clostridiales bacterium
TACCCGTGAGTTTTATGGCAATTGTTACAAAGCTCTGCGCGAGGACGGCATTATGGTCAATCAGCATGAAAGTCCCTTTTATCCGGAGGACGCTGCGGCCTGCCAAAAGGCGCATAAGCTGATCGTGGAATCTTTCCCCATCTGCCGGGTGTATCAGGCCCATATTCCCACTTATCCTTCCGGGCACTGGCTGTTTGGGTTTGCCTCAAAAAAATATCATCCCCTCAAGGATTTGAAGGAGGCCCGGTGGAACCTCCGGGGGCTTGCCTGCCAATATTATACGACAACGCTGCATAAAGGCGCGTTCTATCTGCCGGCGTATGTAGAGGAGCTGTTGAAAGATGTTGAATAAAAATGTTGAGGTCTTTATGGGGTGCGATAAAGAGTTTTCCCAGGCCGAGACCGTCCTTTTCGGCGCTCCCTTTGACAGCACAACTTCCTATCGTCCGGGTACCAGATTCGGCAGCGCCGCTATTCGCAGGGAGTCTTTCGGAATCGAAAGCTATAGCCCTTACCAGGATAAAGACCTGATGGACTGCCCTGTTATGGACGCGGGGGATTTGGAGCTGTGCTTTGGCGATGCCCGATTGGCATTGGATGGGATTACCCAGATGACAGAGGAGATACGAAAGGCGGGAAAACGCCCCTTTATGCTTGGGGGGGAGCATCTGGTGACCTTGGGCGCCTTCCGTGCGGTTGCGGCGCGTTACCCTGATGTGCATGTCATCCATTTTGACGCTCATGCGGATCTGCGGGATGATTACCTTGGGGCCAAGCTATCCCACGCCTGTGTTCTGCGCCGCTGCTGGGAGCTGGTGGGTGACGGCCGCATCTTCCAGTTTGGCATCCGTTCAGGGGCCAGGGCAGAATTCCTCTGGGGCAGGGAGCATGTGAAAACACAGAAATTCAACTTTGATACTTTGGAGGAAACGCTGGAGTTCTTAAAGGAAAAGCCGGTTTATTTCACCCTTGATCTGGATGTGCTGGATCCGTCGGTCTTTCCCGGCACCGGCACGCCGGAACCGGGAGGCGTTTCCTTTATGGAGCTGATGAAAGCGGCGACCGCTGTTTGCAGCCGGCTGAATATTGTGGGATGTGACGTCAATGAGCTGAGTCCCCATTATGATCAGGCGGGAATTTCAACTATGGCGGCCTGTAAAATTGTCCGGGAAATGCTGCTTGCTTTGCATAATGAAAATGAATAATTGCCGGGAGGAAAAAATTATGGGAAAAGCTTTAATTATCGGCTGCGGCGGCGTGGCCAGCGTGGCGATCCACAAGTGCTGTCAGAACAGCGAGGTGTTTGAAAGCATCTGTATTGCAAGCCGTACCGTGGAAAAATGCAATGCGTTAAAGGAAAAACTCCAGGGAACCACAAAAACTGTAATCACCACCGCGCGGGTAGACGCCAACTCTGTGGAGGAGCTTGTGGCGTTGATTGAGAAGGAGAAGCCCGATGTAGTGCTGAATCTGGCGCTGCCCTATCAGGATTTGACCATCATGGACGCCTGTTTGGCGACAAAAACGCATTATGTGGATACCGCCAATTATGAGCCGGAGGATACGGCGAAATTTGAATACAGCTGGCAGTGGGCTTATCGCGAGAGGTTTGAGAAGGCTGGAATTACCGCCCTTTTAGGGAGCGGTTTTGATCCCGGTGTTACCGGTGTTTTCTCCGCGTATGCCCTCAAGCATGAGTTTGATGAAATCAATTATATTGATATTCTCGACTGCAACGGCGGAGATCACGGCTATCCCTTTGCCACCAATTTCAACCCGGAGATCAATATCCGTGAGGTATCCGCAAAAGGCTCATACTGGGAGAACGGGCACTGGGTGGAAACAGAGCCTATGGAGATCAAAAGGGTATACAATTTTGATCAGGTGGGGGAGAAGGATATGTACCTTCTTCATCACGAAGAAATCGAAAGCCTTGCCCTTAATATCCCCGGCATTAAGCGCATCCGCTTTTTCATGACCTTTGGGCAAAGCTATCTGACCCATCTCAAATGTTTGGAAAATGTGGGAATGACCTCCATCGAACCCATTATGTTCGAAGGAAAGGAAATTGTCCCCCTTCAGTTTTTAAAGGCGGTTTTGCCGGATCCTTCTACCCTGGGCCCGAGGACAAAGGGAAAAACCAATATCGGCTGCATTTTTCAGGGGAAAAAGGACGGGAAGGAAAAGACCTATTACCTGTATAACGTCTGTGATCATCAGGAATGCTACAGGGAGGTCGGTTCCCAGGCGGTAGCCTACACCACAGGCGTGCCGGCCATGATCGGCGCGATGATGATAATGACAGGAAGATGGAACAAGTCGGGAGGGTACAATATTGAGGAGTTTGATCCCGATCCCTTCATGGATGCCCTTAATAAGTGGGGGCTTCCCTGGCAGGAATCCCGCCATCCTGTGCTGGTAGACTGAGAAGACAAAATGGCTGGGGCTTTTGCTTCCATGTCCCAGCATGGCCGGTGGATAAAATTCAGATGCCGGCAGGAGAGGATCCAATATCATGAAAAAAAACATTCGCACCCCCTTTTTTCTTGTCGATGAAGTCCGGCTGATTCATAACCTGGAGATTCTTCAGCGAGTTCAGAAGGAGGGGGAATGCAAAATTCTTTTGGCGCAAAAGGCCTTTGCCATGTTTTCCGCTTATCCCCTGATGAGAAATTATCTGGCGGGCTCCACAGCGAGCGGCCTCTATGAAGCCAGGCTGGGAAAAGAAGAATTCGGGGGGGAAACCCATGTGTTTTCTCCCGCCTATCGGGAAGATGAATTTGAAGAAATCCTTCGTTATGCGGATCATATTGTGTTTAATTCTCCATCCCAGGTGCTCCGTTATGGGCAAAGGGCAAAGGAAGCGGGAAAAGCTGTGGGCCTCCGGCTGAATCCGGAATGCTCCACCCAGGGAGGCGGAATGTATGATCCCTGTGCCACAGGTTCCCGCCTTGGAACGACGAGAAGGAATTTTGATGAAGCTGTTCTTCCGTTCCTTGACGGCCTGCATTTTCATACTTTGTGCGAGCAGGATTCCGACGATTTGGAAACTACCGTACGGGCCGTTGAGAAAAAATTTGGCGGCATCCTTGGAAGAATGAAATGGCTGAATCTGGGAGGGGGGCATCATATCACCCGACCAGGCTATGATATTCCGCGGCTTTTGAGGATCATCCGTCATTTGCGGGAAACCTACGGCGTGGAAATTTATCTTGAGCCGGGGGAGGCGGCCGTCTATTACGCTGGAGATTTTGTCACTGAGGTGCTGGATATTGTGGATAACGGGAGGAAAATTGCCATTTTGGACGCTTCCGCCGCCTGTCATATGCCCGATGTGCTGGAGATGCCTTACCGCCCTCCGCTGAAGGGCAGCGGACAGCCGGGAGAGAAGGATTTTACCTATCGTTTGGCAGGTCCCACCTGTTTGGCGGGGGATGTAATAGGGGATTATTCCTTCGACCGCCCTTTACGTCCGGGAGATCGGCTGATTTTTGAGGATATGGCGCTTTATACCATGGTTAAAACCAATACCTTCAACGGTATGCCCCTTCCCGCTATTGTATGGCGGGATAAAGAGGGGAACTGCCGGGTGGTTCGTTCTTTTGAGTATGAGGATTTTAAGGGACGCTTGTCCTGAGATAAAAAGGGAGAGGCGAAATGCCTCAGTGAGATACGGAGGAGGAATTGGCCTTCATGATCAGTGCTGTCACTGTTAGAAAATATTTGCCGCAGGATGTTCCGGACATGATTGAAATCTGGAATGGGGTGGTAAAGGAAGGAAATGCTTTTCCACAAGAAGAACTTTTGGATGACGTTTCTGGTAGGGAGTTCTTTTCAACTCAAAGCTATTGCGGTGTGGCGGAGAATGAAGAGGGGAAAAGAATATTTGGAATGTATATCCTTCATCCCAATAATGTGGGGAGATGCGGCCATATCTGCAACGCGAGCTATGCGGTGTCTCCGGAGTCCAGAGGGCTTCACATTGGGGAAAAGCTGGTTTTGGACTGTATGGAGCAGGCTGGAAAGCTCGGTTTTCGTATTTTGCAGTTTAACGCTGTGGTTGCGTCCAACCTCCATGCGAGACACCTCTATGAACGCATAGGGTTCCAGCAGCTTGGCACAATTCCAAAGGGGTTCCGCTTAAAGGACGGAAGCTATGAGGATATCTGTCCCTATTTTATTGAGTTATAGAAATTTGCATAGCTGCAAATTGAAATAATTCCTTGAAGAGAAAAACAACAGAAGAAGTCCTCCGTTTGGGCACCCTCCGTAAGGAAGGTGCCCAAACTTTTATATGGGTTTTGGTATCAAAATCCGATGCTCGTTGTGATTGCGGATATTTAGACAAAGTAGTTTCGGTATGTTATAATTGGGTAAACAAAAACAAGATTGGGGGAAGTTATAAAATGTCAACAAACAAAGACTATTTAAATTTCCTGTTAGACCAGCTATCTTCTCTTGAAGGGATAACTCATCGTATGATGATGGGCGAATATTTAATATATTATCGTGGAAAAGTTGTAGCATATATTTGCGATGACAGGTTTCTAGTTAAGCCTGTACCATCCGAATGCTTTCTGATGCGGAATATGATTCCATAAGCCAAGGGGGTAGAAAGAAATTGCTGCGTGTTGATAACGTTGATGATCGCAATTTTCTTACGAATTTATTGAATTCAGTGTATGATGAATTGCCTTTTCCAAAATCAAAATAAGTGAAATAGCTGCGGCCTGTTTTGCTATACTCCTTTATCGCGTGTCTTGCTTCGGAGGGCTTCTTCTGTTGTCGCGTCGGGAATTTTATAGAAGAGTCCGGCAATGAAAAGTTGTCAAATTACTGGCCAATGGAAAATTATCAGAGTGGAAAGAAATGTAATCGGGTACATTCGTCGAAGCTGGGAGGATATATTGGCGTTATATGCCTTTTGAAATGGTTTTCTAACCCTCATTTTATAGGAAAGCGCCGAACCAAAGATACCATCCCAGTTACGCTGAGGATTGAAGAAAACAGTGCCCGGTATACATGTGATGAGCAGGATAGGATGAGCGAATAGGAAATATTGTTGCGGAGACATAGAATAAGTAGTGAGGGAGTCATTTTGCGGATAGCTGTTTCTGTCTCGCCTAATCAACGAATTGCATTTTTACAAGTGCAAAATACCCATTTAACTGTAAAACTACAAAACAACGGAAGAATTTACATATTTTCCGGAGCGGTAATTTTAAACATAGTCAAAACGTTTCGAATAACCGTCCTTACAGCGAGACAGAGCTGGAGCCGCGCCTGCATGAGACTTTCTTCCTCTCCCTTGACACGGCAGCTGTTATAAAATTTATGGAAGAGATTGGCCAATGTGATCACATAACGAGTAATGCGCGCGGGATCATAGTCCTTCGCGGCGGAGATAATTTCTCCCGTATAGGCGGCCAAATGGCGGATAAGTTCCCGTTCCTCCGGCGAAGAAAGCTGAGTGAGCTCTTCGGGGGTGCAGCGCCGGGGGAGAATTCTCTCCGCGCTAAGGGCCTTCAAAATACTGCAAATGCGGGCATGAGCATATTGGACATAATAAACGGGATTCTGTGCCGTCTGCTGGACAGCCAAATCCAAGTCAAAATCCATCTGGGAATTTGCTTCCCTCATATTGAAGAGGAATCTTGCGGCATCCACAGGTACCTCGTCCAGGAGATCCGCCAGCTGGATTGCCTTTCCGGTACGCTTGCTCATGCGGACAATCTCACCGTTGCGCATCAGGTTGACAAGCTGCATCAGGACAACGTCCAGTTTGCTTCCGTCCAGCCCAATAGCATCCATAGCGCCCTTCATGCGTGCTACATGGCCATGATGGTCAGCACCCCAGATATCGATACAGCGGGTGAAATGACGGGAAAACTTATTCCTGTGATAGGCAATGTCAGCGGCAAAATAGGTGGGATTGCCATTTGCACGGATGAGAACTTCATCCTTTTCAGCGCCGAATTCCGTCGCGCGATACCAGACAGCGCCATCTTTTTCATAGGTGAGGCCCTTTGACTGGAGAAGAGCTACTACTTCCTTTACCTCTCCGCTTTTATGCAGAGTGCTTTCTAAAAACCAGGTGTCATAGGTAATTCTGTATTTTTCCAAATCGCTCTTCATTTTAGCGATATTCTTAGGAAGGGCATACCCCACCAAAGCGCTTTTCCTTTCACTGGAGGAAACATGAACCAGGCTATCCCCATGGAGATCGGCGTACTCCTTGGCCCTCTCTTTGATATCATCCCCGTGATAACCGTCCTCAGGAAAAGGAACAGCATCCTCTCCCAGGAAGATTTGCAGATAACGCGCTTCCAGAGAAACGCCAAATTTCTCAATTTGATTGCCAGCATCGTTGACGTAAAATTCCCGGCTTACATCATAGCCGGCCGCATCCAAAACGGCAGCCAGGCAATCCCCCAGCGCGCCGCCTCGGGCGTTTCCCATATGCATGGGACCGGTGGGGTTGGCGGAAACGAATTCCACCATAACCTTTTCTCCCTTACCGAAGGAGGAACGGCCGTAATTGTTTCCCAGCTGGAGGACATCGTCAACAATATCGGCATAATAACGATCACTGAGAAAGAAATTTAGAAATCCCGGTCCGGCGATTTCCACTCTTTCACAATAGGTATTATCCAAATCAAGGAAAGAAGAGATAATTTCGGCGATTTTCCGCGGCGCCATCCGGAAAGCGCGGGCAGAAACCATGGCAACATTGGAAGCATAATCTCCGTGGGAAGTCTCCGCAGGGACTTCGATTAAAAAATCGGGAATAGGCGACTGGGGCAGCGCCCCCTCTGAGGTCGCACGGCCAAGGGCGTCTAGAATGGCCTCCCTCAGTGAATCCATGGCCTGTGCAGCTAGTTTTGACATAATTCAACATCCTCCTTTATGGTAATAGACACTTCATGCTCGCTGAGAAGCCTGCCATCGCACAAGAGAAGATAATGAAGGCAGGCGCTTCCTCCAGTTTCGCCAAAAGAGGCGGAAAGGAACTGGGTGGAAATATCCAGAAACAGGGTACCCATTCCGGTATCGTAATGGCAGCTGTAATTTTTGCCATTTTCAAATATCATATGGGAAGAGCGGCCGCCGCTTCGATGAATTGAAATCCTGTCAGCCGCCGCTTTTAACGTCGTCTGGACAGGCGCTTGTCCAGTTTCTCCTGCGGCTTCCCGGTAACGGGCATAAAAACAGCCGGACGCCGCCTTGTCATAAGAGCACGGAAGGGAGAGAACAGAATGGAAGGACTCTCCGTCGAACGACTGTTTTCCCTTAATGGTAATGGTGTATTTTTTATTATTCATAAATAACAGACCTCTGAAAGGTGATGATAAGATGCCTGTCCATCCTTGGGTGCGAAAAGACTAAAGACAGGCGACTGACACTGGAGGATACTGTTCAATATCGATGTGGCGGACAGGACCGCCAAGATCCAAAAACATGGCCCCGATAGCGGAAAAGCTGTCAACCTCGTCACTGACAAAGAATTCCCGGCGGCCCTGGGCGGACTGAGAATTGAGAAGGTGCTTTTTCGTCAGAATCTCTGACGCCCAAAGAGCCGCCTCGCGGCCTGTATCAATCAGAGACACGCCTTCTCCCATAATGTCCGCGATAATATGGGAAATAAGCGGATAATGGGTACAGCCCAGAATCAAGGTGTCCACCCCCTTATCCCGCAGGGAAGAAAGATATTTTTCGGCAATCAAATGAGTGACGGTTTCATCCCGCCGGATAAAGCCGTTTTCTACCAAAGGCACAAAAAGGGGACAGTCCTGGGTATAGATTTCAACAGACGGTTCCCAGGCTTTCAGCTGTTTTTCATAGGCACCGCTTCGGATGGTGGCGGTTGTTCCAATCACCCCTACCTTTCCGTTTTTTGTAGCTGCGAGAGCGGCTTTGACTGCGGGGGGGACGACGCCCGTATAGTCCACCGGCAGGGCGTCGCCGATATCCTGAGCGACTGAACTGACTGTACCGCAGCCCGCGATCACCATTTTTACCTTTTTAGATAGAAGAAACTGGAAATCCTGTGCCGCGTATTTCCGGATGGTATCACGGCTGCGGTTTCCATAGGGAACCCGTCCGGTATCGCCAAAATAAATAATGTTCTCATGGGGAAGCTCGGCGAGCAGCTGCCTGACAACGGTGAGACCGCCCAGGCCGGAGTCAAAGACGCCGATCGGCATTTTATTCATGTCAGACTACCTCCCGGACTGCCGCGCGAGAGAAATCAGCCGTTCCAGCAGCTGAGGATATGGAAGGCCGGAAGCGGCGAACAACTTAGGATACATACTGATGGAGGTAAAACCGGGCAGGGTGTTCAACTCATTTAAAAGAACCTTGTGATCGGAATGCCGGACAAAGAAATCTACGCGGGACAGCCCGCTGCATCCAAGAAGGAGAAACGCCTTTACCGCAGTCTCCCGAATAGTATCAGAAGCTTCCTTACCGATACGCGCGGGGATGAAAAGCTGTGAGGTGTTATCGAGATATTTTGCTTCGTAGGTGTAGAAATCCTGACCGGAGACAATTTCTCCAACAACAGAGGCGGTGGGGGAAGTGTTGCCGAGCACAGCACATTCCACTTCGATGCCGTCGATGTTTTCCTCCACCATAATTTTCGTGTCTTCTTTCGCCGCTATCTCTATCGCCGAGAGGAGCGACTCCCTGTCTTTCGCTTTGGTCACTCCAACAGAGGAACCAGCGTTGGCGGGTTTGACAAACATGGGATATCCCAGCTTTGTCTCGCATTTCTCTAAATAGATATCTGGATTTTTGTCGTATTCATAAGTATAAAACCAGACAAATTTTGCGTGGGGAATACCAGCCGCTTCCAGCAAGGTGGAGGTCACCGCCTTGTCCATGCACAGAGAGGAGGAGAGGACACCGCAACCTACATAGGGGATGCCGGAAAGTTCAAAAAGACCTTGGATGGTGCCGTCCTCCCCATTTTTCCCATGAAGAACAGGAAACATAACATCTATGGAGAGGATCCGGTTTTCCTCCGTCAGAAAAATGCCGCGGGGAGAACTGCCGGGAAGAATGGCACAGGGGCGGTTATCTGGGGAAGCCTCCCATTCACCGTTGGGAATCAGGCTGGTGCTACCGGAAAAGAGCCACCAGCTGCCGTCTTTACGGATTCCAATTTTATAAATTTCAAATTTTTCTGTATTCAGGTTTTCGAGAATAGAGGAGGCTGACAGCCTGGAAACCTCATGCTCAGAGGATGCGCCGCCGAAAATAACGGCAACCTTTATTTTTTCCATGAAATCATGACCGACCTTTCTGAAGAGAAACGCGGCTTTTGGCGCTTCTGCTTTATTTCTTGGATAAGAGTCCGTTGATAGACGTCTCTGTTTATTTATGCTTCTGGAATCTTAATAATACCATAAATGTTAGGGTGATGTAAATATTGCCAATCCTATTTATACTAAATTTCTACAGGAAAAATTTTCTGGCTGAAAGCACAAGCGGTCAAGAAAGGAGAAGGGGAAAAATATGGTTGAGATTTTTTGCCGGATATGGTATGATAAATAAACTATAAGATAACAAGAATTTTCTTATATATTGCTGGTGAAAATAATTTTGGAATCAGGAGTGGTCTTTTTGGAACAAAACGCATTTGAGCTCATTGCCGGGCGGGTAGGAGAAGAACTGTCCGAGTCAGGCTTTGCCATGTTGCAGAGCGGTGACGCAGGAACGGATAAGCCGGCGGTTTTTCAAAATGAAAACTTGGCATACGCCGTTATCTATGACCGCAAGCAGAAGAGGTTTGAGCTGCGCCAGACAACGGTGACAGATGGCAACCTGGATGATAACTGGAAAAAAATCTCGGTATGGCTGTTCGACGGCGAAAATGATACCCTGAAGGATGCGGAAAGCATTGCCAACGATTTTACCGAAACCCTTTCCAGCAACAAAAAAAAGCAGATGGCTCTTGCGGCCAGAGCCAAAAAGAAGGAAAAGGGCGATGAAAGGAATGTGGATCCTTTTTTCCTTATCAAGCGGTTTGTTACGATTTTTCCTGATATAAAATTTAGTGTGCAGGCGGAAAAAGATGAGTATGGAAATGTTCTTCCTGTTTCCTTTGTCGAGAAGGTAGTAGTACCGGAAATCCTGCTGCTGCTGGAGGAAAACAACGATCAGCAGAGGGTGGATCGTCTTTTTGAGGTGTTGAATAATGCCTATAAAAATGGGGACATGGATGTAAAAAGCATTGTCACCATGATCATTTTAAATTCCCTTCCTGATGGAAGCCTGACAGAGCTGGCGGAAAGCATGGTCAGCGAGGAGTTGCTCACAGCCTGGAAGTTCGGCCGTAAAATGAAGAATAAAAAGGTCAAGCCGGAAAAGGTCAAAAAAATGCAGAAGCTCCTTGCGGAAAAGAGCACGAATTCCCTCCGCTAGCCGGAAGAGGAGGCAGATGCTCCCCCATTTCCCGTGAATGGGGGATTTTTCCTCTTTTTACGAGAAAATGCTTGACCTTCTCAGAAATATATGATATAGTAAATAGTACCTCTATGAGGCTTATTTTTTTGTGCCTGTGAGAGGGAGGCTAAAAATTTCCGTTAAACGGGAGGTGCCGTCAGAAATGAGAGTAAAAATTACACTAGCCTGCTCTGAATGCAAACAACGCAATTACAACACCATTAAGAACAAGAAGAATGATCCAGATAGACTGGAAATGAACAAGTACTGCAGATTCTGCAAAAAACATACTCTGCATAAGGAAACCAAATAATACTTGCGGGAGGACTGGAAATGGCAGCGACAGAAGAAAAAAAGAAAAAACCTAATATTTTTTCCCGTGTGGCCAAGTTTTTCCGCGAAATAAAGAGCGAAGTCAAAAAGGTGACCTGGCCGTCTGTGTCAACAGTTTTCAAAAACAGCGGGATTACCCTGGTGATGATTATTGTCGTGGGCCTTTTTGTTTTTGTTCTTGACTTTGGACTCAACAAACTGCTGGGCCTGATTATGGAGGTTGCTCCCATCGGAAAGTAAATAAGGCTTGGAGGTTTTATCATGTCTGAAGAGTTTGAAGCGAAATGGTATGTTATCCACACCTATTCCGGTTATGAGAACAAAGTCGCTTCCAATCTGGAAACTACAGTGGAAAACCGCCATCTCCAGGATTTAATTCAGGAGATCAAGGTGCCGACGGAGACTGTAACCGAAATTAAGGATAACAAGAAAAAAGAAGTCGAACGCAAAATTTTTCCTGGGTATGTACTTGTTAAAATGGTGTTGACGGACGATTCCTGGTATGTTGTGCGGAATATCCGTGGATGTACTGGTTTTGTCGGTCCGTCATCAAAACCTGTTCCTCTGACAGATGAGGAAGTTATCGCCCTGGGGGTGGAACAGGCACAGGTTGAGGTCGAATATGACGTTGGGGATACGGTGCGTATTGTTGACGGCGCGCTGGAGGATTCTATCGGGACGGTGGAATCCATGGATGTCTCCAAAAACCTCGTGCGCGTCATCATCTCCATGTTCGGGCGTGAAACGCCGGTTGAGCTTGAGCTCGATCAGGTTGAACTGGTGGAGTAAGCAGATCAACAATTGGTAATTTGCGGATTTCCGCTGATTATGCATGCAGTTATTGCGTGCGCGGGGTTTTTACCCCATGTGGGAGGAAGGGAATCTTTACCCCTCCGCCATTTACCACGATTATTTGGAGGTGCAAAACATGGCTCAAAAGGTTACGGGCTTTATTAAGCTCCAGATACCTGCCGGAAAAGCTACGCCGGCGCCGCCTGTTGGACCGGCTCTTGGACAGCATGGCGTAAATATTATGGCATTTACAAAGGAATTCAACGAACGCACAAAGAACGATGTGGGATTGGTTATCCCGGTTGTGATTACCGTTTATGCAGATCGTTCCTTTACCTTTGTGACCAAAACCCCTCCGGCAGCTGTTCTGATTAAGAAGGCCTGCGGAATTGAAAGCGGTTCTGGTGTTCCTAACAAAACAAAGGTTGCAAAAATTACTGCGGAGCAAGTCAGAAAGATCGCCGAGCAAAAAATGCCTGATCTCAATGCGGCTTCTATTGAATCCGCCTGTAGCATGATTGCTGGTACAGCGCGCAGCATGGGCGTTGAGGTCGTAGACTGATTGCCCCCGTATGTGGGAGGAATTTTCCGATTTTACCACTCAACAGGGAGGATAATAAATGAAACACGGTAAGAAATATGTTGACAGCCTGAAGGTTGTTGACCGTACAAAGCTTTATGATCCCAATGAAGCGTTGGATGTGTGTGTGAAAACCGCCGCTGCAAAATTTGATGAAACAGTGGAAGTCCATGTGAAGTTGGGTGTTGACAGCCGTCATGCGGATCAGCAGGTCCGCGGCGCCATTGTTCTGCCTCATGGTACTGGTAAGAACATTCGCGTGCTGGCTATCTGCAAAGAAGATAAGGTGGACGCCGCCAAAGAGGCCGGCGCTGAATATGTTGGCGGGGCTGACCTGATTGCAAAGATCCAGAATGAAGGTTGGATGGATTTTGATGTGGTCATTACTACGCCCGATATGATGGGTATGGTGGGCCGTCTTGGTAAGGTGCTTGGTCCCCGCGGACTGATGCCAAACCCGAAGGCTGGAACCGTTGCTCCTGATATTGGCCGTGCTGTTCAGGAAGCAAAAGCCGGTAAGATCGAATACCGCTTGGATAAGACCAACATTATCCACTGCGTGATTGGAAAGGCTTCTTTTGGTGTTGAAAAGCTTCAGGAGAATTTTGACGCTCTTCTTGGTGCTATTATCAAAGCGAAGCCGGCTTCTTCCAAGGGCCAGTACATTAAGTCCTGTGTTGTCGCGACAACCATGGGGCCTGGTGTCCGTATGAATCCCAGCAAGGTTGGCTGAGAGAAGAGCGAAAGGGCTATTTTTTCAGTTATCTCTTGACAATTCTATGGTTCTGAGTTATACTAAATCTTGTCTTTTATCCAAAGACAGTAGGTGCATTGTATTTCTGCATGCATAAAGGGTTACCGCCTACCGAGGATAGGGATGAACAGAAACGTTGAGTTTTATGTTTATTGCCATTCCTGCGGTGAAGTGCGGGAATGGCTTTTTTCGTTTGCAGCATTTTGTTGATGGAGGTGAATGAATTTGCCAAGCGAGAAAATTCTTGAACAAAAAAAGGCAGTTGTTTCTTCTTTGGTTGAGAAACTGCAGAATTCTGTGGCGGGTGTTGTTGTCAACTACAAAGGCATCAATGTGGCTGATGATACCAAATTGCGTAAGGATTTGCGCTCTGCTGGCGTTGATTATGCTGTTGTAAAGAACACATTGCTTCGCCGCGCAGCAAATGAGGTAGGACTCTCTGACCTGGATAAGGTTTTGGAAGGAACAACCGCTCTGGCTGTCAGCCATGATGATTATGTATCCGCGGCAAAGATTCTTTCGAAGTTTGCTGAGGATAATAAGAATTTTGAGGTCAAGGCCGGTTTTATTGATGGTAAGGTCGTTGACACAGCGGCAGTTGAAAGTCTTGCAAAGCTTCCTTCCAAGGAAGTTTTGGTTGCACAGGTTCTGGGTGGCTTGAATGCCCCGATTTCTGGTTTCGTTGGCGTCTTGAACGCGACGATGACTGGATTGGTAGTCGCGTTGAATGCGATTGCAGAAAAACAGCAGGCATAATTCTGCTGCTTATGATGGTTCCTTATGCGGTTTGATCCGCTCTATAAAAAATTTGGAGGTATATTAACATGTCTGATAAAGTTGTAAAGTTGATTGAAGATGTAAAAGCATTGACCGTTCTTGAGCTTTCTGAGCTGGTAAAGGCTCTGGAAGAGGAATTCGGCGTATCCGCTGCCGCTCCTGTTGCTGTTGCTGCCGCTCCTGTTGCTGCTGACGCTCCTGCTGCTGCTGAGAAGACCGAGTTTGATGTTGTTCTGAAGGCTGCTGGCGCTAACAAGATTGCTGTTATCAAGGTTGTCCGCGAAGTTACCGGATTGGGCCTGAAGGAAGCTAAGGAAATGGTTGACGGCGCGCCCAAGACTGTAAAAGAAGGCATTTCCAAGGAAGATGCTGAAGCTTTGAAGACTAAGTTGGCCGAGGCTGGCGCTGAGGTTGAAGTTAAGTAATTTTGACTTCAATATTTTGGAAGTTCTGAGATAGGATTTCCTTTTTTAGAAAAGGTACCGACCGGGAACGGTTGATACCTTTTCTTATTGTTTGAAAAAAGTGACCTGCTGAAAAATTATCAGGGATATTTTTGTGACGAGTTATTGAAATTTAAGTTGGAAAAATAGGCTGTGAGAGATTACAGGATGATATAGAAATGTAAAAATTATAAAATGAGAAAGGTTAAATAGAGAACTTATGATTACAGTATCGAATGTCAGCGTAAACTTCAGCGGAACGGACTTGTTCTCTCATGTGGATTTGAAATTTACACCAGGCAATTGCTACGGGATAATTGGAGCCAATGGGGCGGGTAAATCCACTTTTTTGAAGGTGTTGTCGGGTGAATTAGAACCCACTACAGGAGAGGTGGTTTTGGATGAAAACAGTAGAATGTCAGTGCTGAAACAGGATCATTTTGCCTATGACGCTTTTACTGTCTTGGATACGATTCTCCAGGGTAATCCAAGATTGTATGAGATTATGCAGCAAAAGGATGCCCTTTATGCAAAAGAGGATTTTTCTGAGGAGGACGGCGTCCTTGCCTCTGAATTGGAAGGGGAGTTTGCTGAGCTTAATGGATGGGACGCGGAGAGCGTTGCGGGAAAACTAATCCAAGGGCTTGGATTGCCATTGGAAACCCTGGAAATGCAGATGTCCTCTTTAAAAGGAGATGAAAAGGTCAAGGTACTGTTGGCCCAGGCTTTGTTCGGCCAGCCGGATATCATTCTTTTGGACGAGCCGACCAACCATCTGGATCTTAAAGCCATTGACTGGTTGGAAGATTTTCTGATTGATTATGTTGGGACAATTATTGTTGTGTCCCATGACCGGCATTTTTTGAACAATGTCTGCACTCATATTGTAGACATTGATTATACCAAGATAAAG
>JAHZIE010000080.1 GCA_019419895.1 Clostridiales bacterium
ACGGAATATATGTCCGGTCATGGCATGCTTCCTCTTTCGGGGCAGGAGCAGCTTTCCCTTTGGGCTACAGTGCTCATGACCAGCTTTGGAACCTGGGGACTTCCCCAGATGATCCATAAATATTATGGGATCAAGGATAATAAGGAAGTCAAAAGAGGAACGATAATTTCTACCTTTTTTGCCTTTTTGGTGGCTGGCGGCGGGTACTTTATCGGTTCTCTGTCCCATTTGTTTTTTGGGGAAAACCTGCCCCAGGGAGGAAAGGATTACCTCGTGCCCAATATGCTTCTTCAGGCGGAGCTGCCGAATATCCTGATCGGGATTGTCCTTGTCCTGCTCATTTCGGCCTCTGTATCCACCTTGTCCAGCATTACCCTGACCGCCTGCTCCACAGTGACGATGGATCTGGTAAAGGACAGAATGAAAAAGGATATTACACCGGAACGGATGGGAATGCTGACGCGGATACTCTGTCTTGTTTTTGTCGTGGCTTCCTACTTTGTCGCCAATTCAGATACCCCCATTCTGGAACTGATGTCTTATTCCTGGGGAATTATTTCGGGCGCTTTTCTGGCACCGTATGTGCTGCCTTTGTACTGTAAGAAAATCAACAAGATCGGCGCTTGGTGTGGAATTGCCGGAGGATTTCTCGTTGCCTGCCTGCCCGTAATTGCCAAGCTTTTTCTTCCTCAATGGCAGGCTCCCTTCGGACTGGGGGCAATGATGAACCAAGGTCCGCTGTTTGCCTGTCTTGCCATGGTAATTTCCCTGGTTTTGTGTTTTGCCGGAAGTTTCGCCGTTAAGGAAAGAAAAATGGAAGAGCAGGAGGCCGCCGACTTTTTCTATCAGGGTGTTGTGGAAAAAGAATAACAGTTTCTATTGGAAAATAGAGAAAATCAGTGAAAAATGCTGTCGTTTATGGTATAATAGTCTCAAAATCTATGATTTTGAAAGATTGTATTAACGTAATTTCTTTAGGGATTTACCTAAGAAACCGTATTGTTCAAAACGAGTGATGCGGTAACACTTTTTATAGACTGAAAAAATGAAATAGGAGTGTTTGTCATGTTTTTTCAAAAAGAAATTGAAACCATGAACCGGAAAGAGCTGGAAGCCTTACAGCTGGAGCGGCTGAAATATATGGTGGACTATTGTTACAATAATGTGGCCTTTTATCATAAAAAGCTTGGCGACGCCGGTGTGACGGGGGATAAGATCAAAACCCTGTCGGACATCCAGTACATACCGTTTACAACAAAAGATGATATGAGGGATAATTATCCCTTTGGGCTGATGGCCGTCCCAATGAAGCAAATCCGCCGGGTACACGCGTCCTCCGGCACCACAGGCAAGATGACGGTGGGCGTCTATACAAAACAGGATCTGGAAAATTGGTCCGATCAGGTGGCCCGTATTGCGGTTGCCGCCGGGGTGACCGAAGAGGATATCGTTCAGATTTCTTTCGGGTACGGCATGTTTACTGGCGCCCTGGGGCTGCATTACGGCCTGGAAAAGGTGGGAGCGGCAGTGGTTCCCGCGTCCAGCGGAAATACAGTCAAGCAGCTGATGATGTTCCGTGATTTTGGAGTTACCGCTTTGGTTGCTACCCCTTCCTATGCGGTTTATCTTGGAGAGGCAGTCAGGGAATCTGGCTATCCTATGAGCGATTACAAGCTCCGGCTGGGCCTTTTGGGCTCGGAAGGCTGTACAACCAGTATGAGAGCGCAGATTGAAAAAAATTTGGGAATTGTAGTTACAGATAACTATGGCATGACGGAGCTCAGCGGTCCCGGAGTTTCCGGCGACTGCCCTGTCCGCGGCGGCATGCATTTCGCTGAGGATCATTACCTGCCTGAAATTATTGACCGCGAAACCCTGGAGCCGAAGGCAAAGGGAGAAGTTGGAGAACTGGTGGTCACCACCCTCACAAGGCAGGGGATGCCTGTGCTGCGCTACCGTACCAAGGATATCACCCGGTTGAATTATGAGCCATGCCCCTGTGGAAGAACCCATGTCCGTATGGATAAGGTCATGGGACGTACAGATGATATGCTGATAATCAAGGGAGTGAATGTTTTTCCCTCTCAGGTGGAAAGTGTATTGATTGGAATGGAAAATATCGGCCCCCATTATCAGTTGGTGGTTCGCCGGGGTTCAAATTTCCTGGATACCCTGGAAGTCAAGGTAGAGCTGACCAACGGCGATTTGCTGGAGAGGTACCGTGAATTGGAGCAGCTCCAGAAATCTATCCACGATCGACTCAAGAGTGTCCTTGGATTGGAGACAAAGGTGACTTTGGTAGAACCTAAGACCTTGGAACGTTTCCAGGGAAAGGCAAAACGTGTTTTAGATTTGCGAAATATAGAAGAATAGGGTATAATAAGCGGGTAGAAAAATAGAAAATATATTAGGGGACAAGATTTTTTGGAAATCTGCCGTGGCTGTCTGAAAAAGAGGCGATGGGACGAGAATTTTGTCCCTGACAGGAGTTTTGGCGGCGATCGCCTGAAGGAAGGGAATGGTTCAATCAAATGAAAAAACTTTTGCTTGGCAATGAGGCCGTTGCCAGAGGCTTGTATGAAGCCGGCGTCAGAGTGGTTTCCAGCTATCCAGGAACACCCAGTACAGAAATTACAGAGTATGCGGCTACATATGATGAGATCTACAGCGAGTGGGCGCCAAATGAAAAGGTTGCCTGTGAAACAGCTATCGGCGCCAGCTTTGGCGGTGCGCGCTCCTTTTGCGGAATGAAGCATGTGGGGCTGAATGTGGCGGCGGATCCATTTTTTACGGTTTCCTACATTGGGGTCAACGGCGGCATGGTTTTGGGAGTAGCTGATGATCCAGGAATGCATTCTTCTCAGAATGAGCAGGATTCCCGTCATTACGCCATTGGGGCTAAGGTTCCCATGCTGGAGCCTGCCGATTCCAGAGAGTGCCTGGAGTTTACCAAGCTGGCTTATCAGCTTTCGGAGCAGTTTGACACCCCGTTTATGCTCCGTCTGACCACAAGAATTTCTCATTCCCGCAGTTTGGTGGAGCTTGGGGAAAGAGAAGAAATGGAATTGAAGCCCTATACCAAAAATCCACAGAAAAATGTCATGCTTCCCACGTTTGCCAAGGGGCGCCATGTTTTTGTGGAGGAACGCACCCGGAAACTGGTGGAATGGGCGGAAACCGCGGCCATCAACCGTGTGGAGATGAATGATACCAGGATCGGCGTGATTACCTCGGGCGCCTCTTACCAATATGCCCATGAGGCGCTGGGGGACAGGGCTTCCTATTTAAAGCTTGGAATGGTGAATCCTCTGCCTGTAGAACTGATCCGCGGTTTTGCCGCCAAGGTGGATACTCTCTATGTAATTGAAGAGCTGGATGATGTCATTGAAACCCACTGTGTTAAAATCGGTGTGCCGGTGATTGGAAAATCCCTCTTCCCACGGTGTGGGGAATTTTCTCAGAACCTTGTCCGCAGGCTGATTTTAAAGGAAGAACCTGAAAGCATAGCGCTGGATATCCAGGCTCCGGTTCGTCCTCCGGTGATGTGCTGCGGATGTCCCCACAGGGGCCTCTTTTATACCTTAAAAAAGCTGAAGGTCTATGTCAGCGGTGACATCGGATGCTATACCCTGGGAGCCAGCGCGCCTTTGTCCGCGATGGATACCTGTGTGTGCATGGGTGCTTCCGTCTCTGCCCTTCATGGATATAATAAAGCGCGCGGGGAGGAAAGCGAGCATAAATCGGTTGCGGTGATCGGAGATTCCACTTTTATTCATTCTGGTGTGACAGGATTGATCAACATTGCGTATAATAACAGCAATTCTGTCGTAATTGTATTGGATAACTCCATCACCGGCATGACAGGACATCAGCAAAATCCCACTACCGGCAAAAATATCAAGGGAGACCCCGCCACGGCGGTCAATTTGGAAAAGCTGGCGGAGGCGATTGGAATCCGCCGTATTCGAGTGGTTGATCCCTATGATTTGGCGCAGACGGAAACGGTACTCAAGGAAGAGCTGGCTGCCGACGAGGCATCTCTGGTGATTTCACGCAGGCCGTGCGCTTTGCTGAAATATGTAAAGCACAACGCGCCTTATCAGGTGGATAACAGCAAGTGTATCGGCTGCAAAGCCTGCCTGAATATCGGATGTCCGGCTATCAGCATAAAAAATAAGAAATCTGTCATCGATCATACCCAATGCGTTGGCTGCGGTGTGTGTGAAAGCCTCTGCAAGTTTGGTGCGATTGTCAGCGGTGAGGAGGCAGGAAAATGAGTCGTGGAGTAAAAAGTGTGTTAATTGTCGGCGTCGGCGGTCAGGGAACCCTTTTGGCGAGCCGTCTGTTGGGAAATGCCGTCATCAGCAGGGGATATGACGTCAAGGTTTCAGAGGTTCATGGCATGAGCCAGCGGGGCGGTTCGGTCGTAACCTATGTGAGATATGGCGAGAAGGTGGATTCCCCCATTTTGGAGCAGGGGGAGGCCGATCTGATTATTTCCTTTGAAAAACTGGAAGCTGTCCGTTATCTTCCTTTTTTGAAAAAGGGCGGCACTATTATTGTCAACACGCAGGAGATCGATCCCATGCCGGTAATTACAGGCGCCGCCTCCTATCCCCAGGATATTATTCTTAAGTTAAGAGAGGCCGGCGTTCATGTGGCGGATGTTGACGCTTTAACTTTGGCGGAACAGGCCGGTTCCTCCAAAGCGGTGAATGTGGTGCTGATGGGTGTTGTGGCTCAGCATATGGAAATAGAAAAGGATGTATGGCTGGAGACGATTAGGAATACAGTGCCGCCCAAATTCGTTGATTTGAATTTAAAGGCGTTTGAATTGGGATATCAGGCCTGAAGAAATTAGAGCAAAAGGGAGAGAGGATCCGTGCCGCAGAGTTATTTTGAACCCGAAATTGAATGTGCTTCCCGAGAGAAGCTGCATGAGCTTCAAAGCCGGCGATTGGTAAAAATGGTTGAAAATTGTTACCGGAATGTGCCCTTTTATAAAAGGAAATTTGACGAGATGGGGCTTGAACCGGGGGATATTCGTTCCATTGACGACTTGCCGAAACTGCCCTTTACCTATAAGCAGGATTTGCGGGATAATTATCCTTTTGGCTTATTTGCCCGCCCCAAAGAGGATTTGGTTCGTATTCATGCATCCTCAGGCACGACGGGAAAGCAGACTGTTGTAGGCTACACGCAGAACGATATCGACGGGTGGGCCAGGGCGGCGGCCCGCTGTATTGTTGCGGCGGGCGGAAATAAAAATGATTTGGTGCATGTTTCTTATGGATATGGACTTTTTACCGGCGGGCTTGGGCTCCATTACGGCGCGGAAAAGCTTGGCGCGGTGGCACTGCCGGTTTCGTCCGGAAATACTGCCCGTCAGATTCAGCTTTTTCAGGATTTTGGTTCTGATATCTTGTGCTGCACCCCGTCCTATGCCATGTATATCGGTGAAACAATGAAGGAGATGGGGATCTCTCCCGATTCCATCCCTCTGCGGATTGGCATTTTCGGGGCGGAAGCATGGTCTGAAAATATGCGCCGCCAAATTGAGGCAGCCCTTGGCATCAAAGCTTATGATATTTACGGCCTTTCTGAAATCGCTGGTCCCGGAGTGGCGGGTGAATGCTGCGAACAGACCGGCATGCACGTCAACGAAGATCTGTACTATCCGGAGATTATCGATCCCGCCACGGGTGAGGTGCTTCCTTACGGCACCTATGGCGAGCTGGTGTTTACCTGCATAGGAAAGGAGGCGCTTCCCCTGGTCCGTTATCGTACGAGGGATATTTCCATGCTGACGCTGGAAACATGTTCCTGCGGACGTACCCTGGTCAAGATGTCAAAACCAAAGGGAAGAAGCGACGATATGCTGATTATCCGCGGAGTCAATGTCTTTCCCTCTCAGGTAGAGCATGTCCTGCTTTCCCTGGGGATGGAACCGAATTATCAGATTGTGGTGGATCGTATTAATAATTTGGACCGCATGGAGGTTCAGGTGGAGATGTCGGACGAGATGTTCTCTGATACGGTAAAGGATTTGGAATCGGTGGAACGCCATATTGCCGACGCGATGCATTCGACTTTGAATATCCAGGCAAAGGTTCGCCTGCTGGAGCCGAAAAGTATCCCGCGTTCTGAGGGCAAGGCCAAGCGCGTGATCGATAATAGAAAAATCTAGCTTTAATCATTAAAAGGGAGGCGTTTTGAATGCAAATTAAGCAACTTTCCATCTTTGTCGAGAACAAAACCGGTCGTCTGGCTGAAATTACCAGGGCGATTGCAGACGCGGGAGTGGATATCCGTGCCATTTCAATTGCGGATACCAGCGATTTTGGAATTTTACGGTTAATTGTTGATAATCCTGGCAAAGCGGTGGAGGCTTTAAAAAAGGTAAATATGACGGTTTCCCTCACAACAGTCATAGCAATCAGCATCCTGGATAAGCCTGGAGAATTTGCGAACGCTATGGATGTTCTGGCTAAGGCGGGCGTGTGCATTGAGTATATGTACGCCTTCATCAGCCGCGACAATGGTAAAGCGATTGTCATTCTTCGTGTAAATAACAATGAGAAGGCAATTGAAGCTCTTCAGACGTCGGGAATCGACCTGCTGGGACCAGAAGAAATTCATGGAATGTAATTCAAAGAAAAAGATGTAAATGCTCCTATAAACTCCCATCATAACAAAAAGAGACCGGAAGATTTTCGGTCTCTTTTTGTTATAATCCGCTGAAAAGGAACAGTTTTTGAAGATGACGGTGGAAAAAATAAAAAAGCGAAAGAAAACATATGCCTTATCTCAATATCAAAATTAAGGACTTCGGAGCGAACAAAGAGGAGAATATTGACTGTTTTTACCGCACGTTGAAAGAATAAGGGTGCTTTGAGAGGACAGTGGTCTCCTGTTTTGATATAGATCTATTGGACGCTTTGAAGAAGTAGCACCCGGATGTAAAAATAGGATTTTTATATGCGGAAAAGGAACAGGTATTAGAGGATGCAAAGGAGCATTGTTGTACAGCAATCCACCCTTATCTCCAGCGGTTAGCAAAAGAAACGGTAGAAACAGCTGTTTCTCAGGGACTGGAAGTGAATATATGGACGGCTGACAGTGAAGAGGATATCCAGAAATGTATATCTTTCACAATTTACAGCGTTTCTTCAAGGATAGGAATCTTTTCCCCAGCGTACCGCGGGCCAAACCAGCCGCCGAAATCCTCTTCGCGCAATGTTTGGAAATCCATTTCCGAAATTTTTCCAACACCCGTCGAGGCGGCGTCAATGGTTTCATCGTAGCAAAATACCATGACTCCGTCCATTGTCACCCGCAGATCGCATTCAATACCGTCTGCCTGTACTTCCGCCGCCCTGCGGAAAGCCGCCAGCGTATTGGGAGGACAGTGGGCTGAATCTCCACGATGCTCTAATACATAAATCAATTCTGAATATCTTCCTTCAATTTATTTCGCAGTCCACTGAAGAGGGAAACATTTTTGTTCTGGCATTTCCATACCAGATCTACCGGTTCATTTCGCTTTGCCTTCCAGTGCTTTTATGTTCCTCAATAATCTGTTCTATTTCCTCAAAGTCGGATATGGGAAGATCTCCTGGAATGGTATTCTTTACAGCGCTGGCCGCATTTCCAAATTCGAGCGCCTTACGGATATCATGATATTGCAGCAGACCAAACAGTGTCCCAGCCACATAGGCGTCTCCGCTACCAATCCGGTCTACCACCTCAATATCCGTATACGGTTTTTCCGTATCATATTCGTTTTGGTCCCTGCTGTAAACCGTAGAAGTAAAATTATGCTTTTTTGGACTGATAATGGTTCGTTCTGTGGTGGCCACGACAGAAATTCCAAAATCGTCGCAGTAGCTCTTCATCATTTCTTCCTTGGTTCCCGTCTTTTGGAACATTCTGCGGGATGTCTCCTCAGAAACAAAAAGGATATCTACCATAGGAAGGATTCCCTCAATGGTTCTTCTTGCCTCCTTCTCACCCCAAAGATTGGCGCGGTAATTCACATCAAAAGAAATCAGCGTTCCTGTTTCCTTAAACCTTTTCATCATCTCAATAGCCGCCTGTCTTGTTTGCTCACTGAGCGCAAGAGTGATTCCGCTGGTGTGAAACAGTCGGCTGCTCTGGTAAATTCCCTCCGGCAGTTCCTCAAGATAGAGGCGGTTGATGGAGGAGTTCTTTCTGTCATAAACCACCCTGGGTTTTCTGGGATGTGCACCGTTTTCATAGTAATAGATTCCCAGACGGCTGTCATCAGAGGAATCATAAACAATATAGTCATCGCTCACTCCACAGTACCGGATGCGGTTTCTGACATAGGAGCCGATGGGGTTTTGAGGTAGCTTGGAAATAATCCCCGTTCTCAGCCCCAAAAGCGAAATTCCGGAGCAGACATTCAATTCTGAGCCACCGGCCCTTTTTTCAAAAATATCGCCCCGCATGATTCTCTCATTATTCGGAGGCGACAAACGCAGCATACTCTCCCCAAAAGACAGAACATCAAACGGCCTTCCGGTTTTCATCTTTTCCAATATCATACTGAATTCCTTCCTTTCGTGCTGTTCTCACAGTCGGAAAATATCACTGTCTCCATTCCCATCTTTTGCCCATTATCATACCTCCATCATCCCACCTTGCGGCGGCTTGCCCTCCTGCTGTTTTTTCTCTATTGACATGCAATATGCACCATGCTATGATACAAAACAGAAAAGCTGGACGGGAGGTTTTTTATGAATATACTAGTTATGATAGACGCCGAAGGCTTGGGCGGCATATTTATGAACGAGCAGGTTGACAGCAGTCACCCCCTCTATGGAGAATGCAGACGCTATATGACGCGCCAGCTCAATGAATTGGCCGCGGGCTTCAAGGACGCGGGGGTGGACAAGGTTTTTGCCCGCGACTGCCATGGGAAGGCTTGCTCCCTGTTATGGGATGAGATATCCCCAGATGTGGACCGTGTAATTTTAGGCGACTGCGGCTCCGTACGCATGCCCCATATTCAGGAGACCGACGCGGTTGCCCTGATGGGATATCACGCTATGGCGGGTACGCCGCGCGCCGTTTTGGAACATACAATGATGTCTACCCATTGGCAGAAATTTTGTATCAATGGGAAAGAATGCGGAGAAATTTTGTTTGACGCCAGCGTCGCGGGAGATTATGGCAAGCCTGTCATCCTTGTGACAGGGGACGATCTGGCCTGCGCTGAAGCCAGGGCGCATCTCCCCGGTGTGGTAACCGCCGAGGTAAAGCAGGCTATGTCCTGTTTTGGGGCAAGTATGCTTTCTCCGGCAAAAACCTATGAGCTTCTGCGCGCAAAGGCCGCGGAAGCGGTGCAGGCATATCCTTCTCTGACGCCTGCCGTTCAAAAAAAGCCTGTAAGATTGTATTTGGAACTGGTGGAACGCCGCCAAATGCCAAAACCCGAAGCAAAGCCCTATATGAAGATACTAGGTAACCGTGCCTATGAGGTCACGGGGGATACTATGGAAGAAGCCTTTTTCCGCTTGTTCTGATAATTCCTCCATGCCTTCGTTTCCAGTTTTCAACGTCTTAAAATACAATTTTTCGCATTATCATAATATAATTTTTTTCCAAAAAATGCAATCATAATTTCGGCACAGCGGAGGTTCTTTTCATGAAGTATACATTTCGTCATACCCGGAACGCCTGTTATCTCGGATATATCACGCAGGCCATCATCAATAATCTCGCGCCCCTGCTTTTCATCATTTTTCAGGACAGTTTTCATATCTCCTTTGAAATGATCGGCCGGCTCATTTTAATCAACTTTGGAGCCCAGCTGATTGTAGATCTTCTCGCGGTAAAATTTGTGGACAAAATCGGTTACCGCACTTCGGCGGTTCTCGCCCATTTATGCGCGGCTTTGGGGCTTATCTGCCTGTCTGTTCTTCCTAATCTTCTCCCTTCTCCCTATCTGGGGCTGTGTATTTCCGTTATCATCTATGCCATCGGGGGCGGGCTGACAGAGGTTTTGATCAGTCCCATTGTTGATTCCCTTCCCAGCGACGGCAAGGCCGCTTCCATGAGCCTGCTGCATTCCTTCTATTGCTGGGGACAGGTCGCCGTGGTTTTTCTTTCCACCATAGCCCTGAAGATTTTCGGCAACGACATTTGGTCTCTCCTCCCCCTTGTATGGTCCGTCATCCCGATTTACAACCTTTTCCGTTTTAC
>JAHZIE010000081.1 GCA_019419895.1 Clostridiales bacterium
AAAATACTTTTGGAAAAAGGGATATGCTATCATAATAGGCCCTATGGTAAAGAGAAGCAAGGCCATTCTTGCCGTCTCATCAGGAGATTCCTTAAGCATCATCAATTCCTCAGCGGAAAGGTATTCCATCCTCTCCTGCAGGAACTTCAGATTATTTTCCACCCGGATCAGCATCAATTGGAGGGTGGAATAATCAGGATTATTTATGTAGAGAAACGCTGTCTGCCATTCATTCCAATGGGTAACCGCCGACATAAATCCAATTGCCGCCAGCACCGGGAGCATAATCGGCATAACAATCCGGAAAAACAGGTAAAATTCCCCCGCGCCGTCAATCTTTGCCGCGTCTATCAAGGAATCCGGCACATTGGACTGGATGAACGTCCGCATGATAATACAGTTAAAGGCCGTCACCGCGCCGGGGACAATCAGAACCAAAAGGTTATCCCGCATATTCCATACACCGGTATTGATCAGATAGCTGGACATCATGCCGCCATTAAACAGCATAGTAATCAGGATGTAAATGGTCATGAACTTGCGGAACATGAAATCCTTACGGCTGAGGGCATAGGCGAACATGCTGGTGAGTATCAGCGTCAGCGCCGTGCCGCACACCACCTCGTAAATAGTGACCAGATAAGACTGTACCAGCTGCCCCTTGAAGGTTCCCACATATTCAAACGCCTTCAGCGACCATTCCTGCGGAAAAAAGCTGAATCCCTTTGCGTTGATGCTCGCCTCGCTGCTGAAGGAAACAATGACAATCAGCAGCATCGGCAGCAGGCAGAGCGCCGCGTAAATTCCCAAGACAATACACAGAACCGTTTGACCCACGCCAAACTTTTTTCTCTTTCTTCGTTCCATTCTCCATTACCCTTTCCTAACAGTCTGCAAAAGCCTGCAAGCTTAAAACAGGGATTTGTCCGGATCCCACCTTCTCACCAAAAGATTGGCAATCACAACCATAATACAGCCGATGACGGATTGAAAGAAGGTAACAGCCGCCGTCATACCGAAATTGGAGCTTCCCCCCGTTAAGGCGTTCATAACATAGGAATCAATTGTCTGGGTTGTGGGGTAAAGAGCGCCGACATTCTTGGTAACCTGATAAAACAGGCCGGTATTGGAGGTCATGATGCCACCCAGCCCCATTAGGAGCATGATGCTAATCATGGAGGTCAGCATCGGGAGGGTAATGTAACGTATCTTCTGCCATTTTGACGCCCCATCCAGCTCGGCCGCCTCAAACACCTCCTGATCCATACCGGCCAGCGCCGATAAGTAGAGGATGGAACCGTATCCAATATTTTTCCAGAGGTTGACGATAGTCAGGATAACGGGCCAGTATTTTGGTTCCGTATACCAGGAAATTTCCTCCATGCCAAGAGAGGCCATAATGTGGTTGATCATTCCATTATTACCGTCAAGCAACGCTTTCACAATATAAGTCACCGCAATCCAGGAAATAAAGGTGGGCAGAATCATCATTGTCTGGGAAATCTTTGAAAAACGCTTGAGCCTGCATTCGTTCAGCGCGATGGCCAGCGCCACATTGCATACCGTCCCGGTAATGGTGAAAATCAGGTAATACCCCACCGTATTTCGTATCATCCTCCAGGTGGTATCCGCCGACGCAAAAAGGAACTTGAAATTCTCTAATCCAACCCACGGACTGCCCCAGATGCCGTCTGAAAAATTAAACTTTTTAAACGCTACCACCAGGCCTCCCATAGGCATGTAGGCAAACATAAAAATCAATACCATCGCGGGCAATGCCATTAAAAGCAGCGCCTTATGCTTATAGGTATTTTTTAAAAACGCCTTCATCTGCTGCATCCTCTCCTACTTCTAGATTTCTCAAAACCGCCGAATTATCTATAATCACCACCTTCATATTAGCTAATATGCTAAATAATTATTCTTTGTATAGTCATATTTTACACAGTTTAACGCATTCTCACAATACGATTTATCCTAGAAAATGGGTAAATTTCCGGTGGGTAAATATCGCTTTTTTACCCAAAAAATCCCCCGCTGGGAATCAGGTAACCAGCCCATCCCTTTGAAAGATTATCCTAAAAAACGCTTAAAATAAAGGAAATTCACAGCATATCAAGCACAGAAAAACAATCAATTTACTACTCATTTACTACAAATCACATAGAGCCTTGTTTATGACGAAAAAAGTTAATCTTTGTCAATTCCTTTACCGTAGGCACTTGAAAAGTGGGGATTGACAAAGGGAAAAAACGAAAAAATAGAAAAAGGGATATTCCAATTCAGCATTTTGGAATATCCCTTGATTACTTTTTTATTAAACTAAAATCACCGAAAAATTAATATTTTCCCTTTCCTGCCCTTTTTCTCCTCCCATGGTGCTTTTTTCACGTAGGGCTCCTTTTCCCTATGAGGGACAGCTCAGGCAATGGGTAATTTTCCGTCGTTATTTCTGTACTTTAGGTACAATTACTACCGCGTTGACCCATCCATCCTCCGCCCGTTCAAAGCGCAGACGGTATTTTTCACCAAATTTCATCTGAATTCTCTGGTTGACATTGCGTATTCCTAAGCCGCCGGAATCCTTAGAGATGTTTTTAATGCCTGCCAGGTGGCGGTTGATTTCCTCCACATCGGTATTTAGCCCATTGTCATGAACAACAATTTCAATGCTGTTCTCCTTCTCCCGGAAAATAATCTGAATTTCCCCATTGCCATTTTCCATATCCGCCCCGTGGGTCACACTGTTTTCCACCAGCGGCTGAATGATCATTTTTGGGATCAACCATTGCTCAGGATCCAATTCCATTTCAACATCCAGATTCAGCCGATCCTCATAACGAAGCTGTTGGATGCGGATATAATTTTGGATCATCTCCAATTCCTTAGCAATGGGAACCATTTCATCCAGATTCTTAATATTATACCTCATCAGAGACGCAAGGGAGGACAGCGTTTCCGCGATGTCGTCCTGGCCCCTCATCAGGGAAATACAGCACACCGAATCCAATGTATTATACACAAAGTGAGGATTAATTTGTGCCTGGAGAGTTTTCATTTCAGCAATTTTCTGCCGCTGGGTGGAATAATAAACCTCCTCAATCAGCTGTTCCAAGCTCTCCATCAGATGATTATAGCTCTCATACATCACCCTAACCTCATCTGTTTTTACACCGTCGCAGGGGATAAGCTCCAGACGCCTGCTGTTTTTCATATGATCCGAAAGTCTCCGAATAGGATTTACAACACTTTTGGAAATAACCGCAATTAAAAACGCGCCCGCACCTATCATAACGACCACAACCACCGCGATGATTTGAACGGTTCCATCGGCAATTCGTTCCACGTCGGCAGTGGGAATCATGGTGATCAGCGTGAGCCCCTCTTGCAAGTCAGTCCTCTTCGCCAGATGCTGCGCGCCATCCAGGCTGATATATTGAAGAGAACCTTCCTCCTGACGGTCGCTTTCCAGTCTGGAAACGTCAAACAGCTCGGAGAGCAGCATTCCCTCCATGTCTTTTCCCCCTTCGGAATAAATCACCTGCTGGGAGCTGTCCGCCAAAATGATTTTTGTCCCCTCGGTGAGTTCCCCGGCGTTGATTTTTTGACGGATCCAGGAGACATCCATACCGAAAAAAATAACTCCTAAGGTATGATTCTGCACCCGGTTTCCCACATAAACCATTTGGCTGAGCTCTTTGGCGATAAAAATCATGTCATTGCCCGGCAGACGGAACCAGTACGGTTCCCCCTTCAGCTCCTTTGCCTTTTTATACCAAGCCTCCCCGCTAACCTCCTGGTTGGAAAAGATCATTGGCGTTGTGGTAGAAGCTCCCTGAAGCAGAGACTGGATATCTCGGCTCCAACAGATAGAGGAAAATTCCATGCTGTCATCCAGGAACAAAAACGCTTTGTATTTCGGAATAGCATCCCCAATGGTCACATTAAAATAAGTCTTGAACTGATTCTTTGCCAGCTCATATTTAGGAAATTCCTCGATCAAATTCCCGCTATATTCTGAGAGATTGGCGACCATTCCCGACTGCTCGCTGTTGATAATATCCATTGCCAAAGAAATTCTTGCCAGCAAATCATCCACATTGGCGGCATTGTTGTCCACCACCGTGCTTAGAGAAGATTTTAGGGAGGTTTCCACATTGTTTTTAAAATACAGATATAAGGTAGATCCCATAATGATAATCAGCGCAATTGAAATTGCGATAAAACTCCACGCCACTTGCCTGGTCAGACCAATTCTTCGCTTTTCTTTCATAACTTCCCGCTCTCTCCCACCTCTTTCGCCGCCGTTCTCACCATGGCGCGATATTCGGACGGCGTAAGATTCTGGCTTTTCTTAAACACCTTCGCAAAGTAATTGGGGCTGGCATAGCCCACAATAGAGGCAATATCGTTAATAGAGATTTCCGTATCCCGGAGAAGCTCTATTGCTTTATTTAAACGGATAGCAGAAATATAAGCGCTCATAGTGCAGCCGCTGTACTGGCTGAAAAGCTTGCCGATATAGTCGGGAGAAAAATTAAATTTATCCGCCACGCTGGACACATTGAAATCCGGATCCCCATAGCTATCCTGGATATACGCTTTAATCTTTTCCATCATGTTGTGGTAATAGTCATCCTTTTTCTTATTTCCGAACTGAAGGACATCAAAATACAGTTTACTGGTAAAGGTAACCATATCCATCTTCTTTTTGAGTTCTTCAAGCTCATGAAAGGTTTTCGGCTTTCTTTTATTGGTAATTTCGCCGTCAATCCCAGCGTATTCCAAGTAATTATACAGGATATTAATCAGCTTGAAGCAGGCTTCCTTCACAACGGCAAAATCCCCTACAGAACAATTGGTGAACTTCTCAAAAAAGGCGACAAAATAATCTACCTCTCCAATTTTGAGATGCTTGATAATTTCCTTTTCCGCATCCTTATTTCGGAGAAGGTTTTGAAAATAATCCTTATTTTTGTAATTTTCCGCCAGCTGCGCCAGAACATCACTGAGGATAGCGACCTTCTTTTTATTGATAGGCTTGAGAATATAATCATTGACATGGTATTTCAGCGCCAGCTGCGCGGTAGAAAAATCCTCATAGGCGCTTAAAAAAATTATATAAACATCGCACATAGATTCCCGGATCCTTTTGCACAGCTCGGTTCCGTCCATGCCCGGCATTTTGATATCGGTTATGATTACATCAGGATTTGTCTCCATCGCCATTTGATAAGCCTGAATCCCATTAAACGCCTCTGCGACAATCTCATATCCCAGCGCATTCCAGTTAATGAGTGCACGCAAGCATTTCCCCACATTCACGTCATCATCAACAAGCATCACTTTCAACATAACGACGGTCCTTTCCGTTTGTTTTAATATTATAATTCATTATACATAAAATCATATAATAATTACAGTGTAAAAATCCGACGCAATAGCAATTATCCGTTTCTCCCTATACATTTTTGACAAATTCGTGCTTTTTCTGCTTTTTATTTCATAAAACTATGTCTATTTTTTCACTCTGACAATTTTCTACATTTTCAAACAGAAGCCCATCCTTTTCCTAGCCGTCTCTTCCCCCTGAAAACAAAGATTGCTTCTTTTCAAAATCAGCGGGATATGCTATCATGATGCTCATACCATTTTTCCATGGAGGATGCTATTATGGAACTGCGGATTCAGGAGTTCAACAAAAAAGATATTAAACAGGCCATTCAGTTTTCAATTACAGGGATGCATTTTTCCTGGTACATGGACAGTAAGCTGCTTCTCAATTTATATGGAAGGTATTTCTGGTATCTGGAATTTACCCGAGCTACCCAAGTGATCGCGGCATATAAGGGGAAGAAGCTTGCGGGCGTATTGCTGGCAGAAATAAAAGGCGAGCCAAAAAAATATACTTCTTTCTGGAAATCCTTGTATGTAAAATTCTTCAATCTCCTCCAACGGCTTTTTTCAAAAGGAGGCGTCGGCGTCTACGACCAAGCAAATAAAGAAATGCTGTTGCAATACCTAAAAAGGAATTCACCCGACGGGGAGATTCTCTTTTTGGCGGCAAATCCTGAAATCAAGGTAAAAGGAATTGGAAGCCTGCTGCTTGGTGAATTGGAACGGAGGGAAAAAGACAAAACCATCTATTTGTATACAGATAACGCCTGCACCTACCAATTTTATGATCACAGAGGTTTTGAACGAGTTGGAGAAAAGTCTGTCATTTTGCAGCTGGGAAGAAAAAGAGTCCATCTTCGGTGCTTCATGTACAGCAAAAAATTCAGGGGATGAGTTCTTCCTTATCTTTTCAATTTCCCGTTTTAAATAGGGAGGGCTGTTCCCGAAGAATGGCAGATTTTCCCAGCGGCATGGCTGTTCCTTTGATCCATTTCCTGCTTTCTCCATCTTTCTGAGTCCCCTTCTTTCTCATCCTTTTCTATTTTTTACTTGTCATCTTTCCTCCATCTTTTTGCCGCGGCTCTCGCTTTTACTTTCTGAATATTCTAAGCTACAAACAAAAAATCCCATTGCTTTTGAAAGGCAATGGGATTTTTACATATTGATCCAAGCAAGGAAATGGCGGGTTCATCTGTAGTCATAGAGAAACGCGGGAAATCTGAAACAGGAACAATTTGAGTTTTCACTCCATCCCTTTCCTTCAGAACGTGATAGTCCTGCCGAACAAACCCTTTCGGAACCACACTTGGCCTGCCTTCATAATTGGAAATCAGCTTTTCCGCTTACTTTACCAAAGGCAGCTTTGGTTCCGTTGTCAGGGACGCACTTTCTGAAACCAGCTTTCCATTGGACAACGCCCTTCGCAGGTTTACCATTGTGTAATCAAACATCAGTTCCAGCCGGGTTTTCCCTCTTTGATAGGTGATTGTCCTTTCCGTATGATAACTGTGATCGGTAATTTCCGCGCCGCTGACCGCATCCATAAAATTCTGAAAGGAACCATACTCCCTTTCTGTTCCTATCTCCAGCACCATACCCGAACCGTAGGTATGCAGCTCCTCCAAAGACAGCTGTTTCCCCTCAAAGCCAAACATATTATACCAGGCTATCATGTGATAGCCTCCTTCATAAAGAAACCTTACCTGTGAAAGCAGCTGAGGCTCCTTTCGGCTGACAAGGGGATAAATTCCCAGATAGACCTCTCCATCCCGGACAAAGCACCAGTCAATGCGTTCAAAGGAAGCGCAGCCTGTCACGGAAAGCTCCTTTCCAAATCTCATTTCGTCCGGTTCGCTATGGAAAGAGGGCAAAACAAAAGCGGTGCGGATGGTTGCCGTCCTGTCATCCTGTGCGCCGCACGGTACATATCCCAAAATCATTGTTCCCTGGTGGGATACCGTAAAAGCCGCGCCTGCGTCCAATTCCAAATCCCTGTCAGGATTGGGCATATGATCCTTCCATTGATCGCATTCTCCTTTCACTGTCATTCTGGTATAGGCCGAACGGACCGCTTCCATATGTTCCCTCATAGTAGAGCCATTTTCTGTCTCCCTTCGGCGGTAAATCAAATGCACTGGGGTTGTCTGCCCCTGCCAGGTGCGGCTTCCGAAAAGACCCAGCCCCCATTTTTCTTCCATATAAAGGGAAACATTGCTCTGTCCACCTGGAGAATTGCTGATTCCCATAAATTCGTGAGAGCCTTCCACCTGGCAGGGAAGCTGCCTGCGGTTCAGACATTCCTCCGCCAGTTCAAGAGGGGGATGATAGGTGCAGCCCATAATTTTTATCAGGCTTCGGTATTGGAAATCCCAGACATTATGGGCAAAAGTATCCTCCAAGGGGTGAGGAAACAGCATGTTCATAGGCTGGTAGGGAGAAATTTCCCCAAAAGCGGCGTAATAAGAAAACGTGACCATCGTTCCCTGTCCCGCGGTATCGTCCAGATAAGCCCGGGAGAAAGGGCCTGCCTGCTGCCGGATAGCGGGATGGAAATGCAGCAGGAGCTCCTGCCAGATTCTTTGTTCAATGCGCAGCGCCAGTTCTTTTGTTTCGCAATCACCAGTCAGCTCCGACAGCATAGAAATATCCTGTAGACTGATTGAGGAATAGGTGGGGCTGTTGCATTCATGCAGGTATCCCCGGTAATCCAGACGCTGGTTCAGCTCCGCCAGACGTCCCCGCGCAAAACGGATCATGGCGGGATTACCGAAATATTGGCCGCAGAGACTGAGCGCTGTGCAGCATCCAATGGGGAAATTGTCATTCGCCCCAACAAACGCCACATCTCCGGACATCCAGTCGGCAACGCAATGAAGAAGATACCTTTCCATCCGTTCCACTGCCGCCGGCCTCAGTTTTTCCTTCTGGCCAACCAGGTATTCCGCACAGGCGACTCCCGTAAAAATACAGGCATGGCCAAACCGGGTTCCTTCGATCATATCATTGGCAATCTCCCAGTCTTTTTCATCTCCCGCCAAAAACAGTTCCGCCAGCCACATGGGCGCTCTCGAGCTGTTGTCCGGACTGCCCTCGGCATCGTAAAAGGGCGCTACGGCAAGCCCGTCCCTTTGTTCCAGCTTTCCCCGGTACAGTTCAAGCAGTTTCTCATAAGCCTTTTTTCTCCGCTCTTGTTGGGCCTCTCTTGAGGAGTCAAATTTCTTCCACATCGTTTCATCCCTCCAAATCCGTCTTTTTATCAGTGTACCCTCTTCCTCTCTTCCCGGCAATGGTAATCATCCTGCTTTTTCTGTAACATTCCGTCCCTTTTCCAAATTTTTCTTTTCCATTCCTCTCTGCCTTCCCTGCCGGAAACCTCAGATTTTTCTCCTATGTTTAAGAGAGGGGAAATGATCGGATTATTACTGCTGTGAAAGGATTATTCCCCTTGCTCCGCAGAATAGAAACATTTAAACTAATAGGCAAAGGGAAAGGAACTTTTCTTTATAATTAAGCTCTTCTTGGAAAGGCAGGTATGTATCTTTATGGGAACCACCGTTTACTCCATCCAAAACCGCTCCATGCGTCTGGAACTGGACCTTTCTGAAAATACCCTTATCCTTTGGAACCTCATCAATAACCAAAGGCTTTTCATCTGCCCCAGTATAACGCTGCTATGCCCCATCATCGACGGAAAGCTGCCTTCTCTCAGCCTGACGAACATCCATCAGGAAGAACAGCTTCTTTCTCTAAGCTTCACCGGAACGGAGGTTCCTGAATTCTCACTATTCTGGGATTTCAGAGGGGATGAGGTTCGTCTTTCTTCTTCCTTCCGTAATGGAGCGGGAAAAGAGCTCAACGCCCTATCCATAATGCCGGTTCACAGTAAGCGTAACCTGTATGATATGGTAAACTTCCGGAATCATCACGGGACTCCCTCCACATGGCCGGAGCTTTGCCTTGCCGATGACATGGAAACCACCACCTATTCCCTTGACTGGCAGTTTGCCCCCCATCCTACGATGCTGTTATTCCGAAAAAATGAAACAAACCTTTTGTGCGCGCCTTTGGAGCTTCCCAAAGCTTTTGGCTTTCACTTCAAAGTGAAACGTTATGATTTGGCCAAATGGGAGCTGGATTACGGTCCAACCGGAAGCGGAGAGCCTCTTTCTGCCGGCCAAATCTGGAACTCCCCTGTGTTCTGTTTTTTGAAAACAGAACATGAGGCGGTTTATGACACCATTGACCGCTACTGCCGACTTTTGGTTTCCGGCGGATATATTCCCGAGCCTGCCGCACGCCAAAGATACCGCTGGCACAGGGAGAATCTCTACTGCACTTGGGTAGATCAGGGATATATTGCCGATGCAAAGCCTGTGATGGAACTGAATAAACAGCAGAATGTCCTTCTTTCCGGCGCCGCCTGTCTCAATGAGCAACTGGTCCGAAACGCTCTTGCCATCATAAAAAAGGAACGGCTCCCCTTCACCACTATCCTAATCGACGACGGCTGGCAGAAAGCTTTGGGAGATTGGGAAGCGGATCCCGCCAAGTTTCCAAATTTTCGCGGTTTGATCGATGAGCTACACGCCGCGGGATATAAAGTCATTCTATGGGTGAATTTCGCCGATATTGAACCTGCGGCCAATGTCAATGAAGAATTTTTATGCAAGGGCTTTCTCAAT
>JAHZIE010000082.1:0-4175 GCA_019419895.1 Clostridiales bacterium
CCTCCGCCGCCTGTCCGCCAGCACCTGTGAGATAGACGCCAACATACTTCATCACCCAACCGGTTATGACACTGTAATAAGGGAAAATGATCATCGGGACTATCGACGCGATAATACCGATAAAGGCATATTTTTTATTCAAATTTTTAAATGCCAGAATCGCGCTTTTTCCAGTTTTTCTACCCAGGGCGGTCTCTGCCATCATCAATGTAAAACCAAAGCTGACAACAAGGAGAATATAGACCAAAAGAAAAATCCCACCGCCGTACTGCGCCGCCAAATAAGGGAAACGCCAAATATTCCCCAAACCGACAGCTGAACCAGCCGCTGCAAGCACAAAACCAATCCTGCCAGAAAAACTACTTCGTTTTTCCACTGTAACAACCCCTTCTTGTATCCTTTTTTATCCGCCGGAAGCTCTCAGCCGCAACTTTGAAAAGAGGAAAAAGTCTGAAACAAACCCCTTTTTACTGCACTTAATCTATTTTTCTTCCAGCTATATAAAAATTCTGGGAACTACGCGCCGTTCCCAGAATTTTCATTGCAATTGCACATTCACTGGGAATCTTTAGAATCCCAGGCTTTCAATCCAGCTGGGAGAATATTTGTCAATAGCCCTATCATTCAAGGTATACTTCACTGCCTTCACTGCCTCTTCCACTGTATTTGTGAATTCTTCCCCGCGCATAGCGTACAGTACGGTGCTCTTATTGTCCTTCAGATAACTGGATTCCTTTGTAATATCGTATTTCAGAATAAGGTACATGGTCTTGTTATAAGTAACAATCGTCCCATTCCCAGCCTCAGTTTCCTTCACTGCATCCTTGATCTCGTCAGCAATGGAGGTATTGGTGGTCAGATCCGTAATAAGCTCCTGCCCCTTCACCGTGGCGTTGCTGTGCTCCGCGTTATAATCAGCGACTATCTCGTTGAAGGTTTTCTTACCTCCCAGATAGCTGTCGAGATATTCCTGCAAATTCACCTTTACCTTGTCCTTATCCTCTTGGGAGAACTCTGTCCCGCTGTCATTGGTCAACGGAACGGAAATATATTTAAAGGAAACGAAATTCTCCTCAAAATATTCCTTTGCCTCCGCATCCGTGACAGCGCTAGAACCGCCGGCGCCATAGATGCTCTGAAACAGCTTATCTGAAAGCTTATTATACTCTCCTAAAAATTGGATAGAATCCTTCGATACTCCCATTTTCTCATAATTCTCTCCGTAATTGTCCCAAGTGCTGTTGGTAGAACTCTGCACACTGGTAATCTCTTCCTCCGTGAGGGAGATTTCCTTTTCCCTGCACATATTTAAAACAGCAAAAATCTTTTCCGTATCCTCCAAAGCGGCGTCCTTAATCCACTGTTCTCCATTCTTTTCCTCAATAGTTTGTCCCAGAGGGGAAGATGAAGTGTCGCTGACGGAATATCTTGCCGTCCAATACTCATTATACAGGTTATTAATATAAACGCCGACAGGGATCTCCAGACTCTCATCCTCCGCCTTCATGATCCATCCCCCTACCTGATTGCAGGCCGTAAGGGAAGCGGCCATAACTCCAGCCACAACAAAAGCGGCAATTTGTTTCAACTTTTTCATCGCTGTTTTTTCCTCCTGAACTGAATTGCTTCAGTTTTATATTGTACAATATTGAATTATACACTGTTATGGGGAAATTGTCTAGGAAAATAATTCAAATATTTACAAAAAGCTTAATTAATCCTCCTGCTTTCCCGACATTATGCTTAAGATTTGCCCTAGTTCTTCCAAAACCGGCTTTTGAAGTTTGAGGGAAATATAGGGTTTTGCCCCTGCGCTGACCATGACCCTTCCTTTCATCGCTCCAACCAGGCGGCTGATCTGTTCCTTATCGATAGTATCCTGAAAAAGAAGAAGAGAGCCGTTGTTCTGCTTAATCTCAAAAATTCCCAGACCTGCCGCCAAATTTCTCAGCAGCGCCACATCCACAAGCCCCTTTACCGCTGGGGGCGGATCTCCAAAGCGGTCGATCAACTCGTCCAGCACATCGGAAGCATCCTCCTGATTTCGGATATCGGCGATCCTGTGGTAAATATCCAGCCTTTGGCGGGGATTTTCGATATAATCCTCTGGAATATGGGCCTGTATCTGCAAATCCACCAGACAGTCGGTTTCCTTGAGAGGATCCTTTTCCCCCTTTTCCGCGCTAATGGCCTCTCCCAAAAGCTTCAGGTACATATCATAGCCTACTGACTCCATGTGACCATGCTGCTGAGCACCGAGAACATGCCCCGCGCCGCGGATCTCCAAATCCCTCATGGCAATGCGGAAACCAGAACCACATTCCGTAAATTCCCTGATGGCGGAAAGTCTCTTTTCCGACACCTCCGTCAACACCTTCCCACGGGTAAAGGTAAGATAGGCGTAGGCGCGGCGCGAGGATCTCCCCACCCTGCCTCTGAGCTGGTGCAGTTGGGAAAGCCCCATATGGTCAGCATTTTCAATAATCAGAGTATTACAGTTGGGCACATCGATTCCTGTTTCAATGATGGTAGTGCATACTAAGACATCAATTTCGTGCTCCAGCAGCTTGCGCCATACCTCTGAAAGCTCTTCCTCCCCCATTTTTCCGTGAGCAATGCCCACGGTGCACTCCGGAATGGACGCCTGAATTCTGGCCGCTACCCGTTCAATGGTCTCCACACGGTTGTGCAGATAATACACCTGCCCTCCCCTGCGCAGTTCTTTGCGGACGGCGTCATAAATGATCCCATTGTCATGCTCCATGACGTAGGTCTGGACAGGATGCCTGTCCTGAGGGGCCTCCTCTATCACCGACATATCCCTGATCCCTGACATGGCCATATTCAGGGTACGGGGAATGGGCGTCGCCGACAATGTCAGCACATCCACATTTTTACACATATCCTTGAGTTTTTCCTTCTGCGCCACGCCAAAACGCTGTTCCTCATCAATGATGACCAGGCCAAGATTTTTAAATTTGACATCTTTTTGCACCAGGCGGTGGGTTCCCACCACCATATCAATCTCTCCGCGACGGAGAGCCGCTATGGTTTCCTCCTGCTGCTTTGGTGTACGGAAGCGGGATAAAAGTCCAATCCGGACAGGGAAGCCTTCCATCCTGCGTAAAATCGTCTGATAATGCTGCCAGGCCAAAATGGTGGTGGGAACCAAAAGAGCGCACTGCATGCTGTCGGTAATACATTTAAAAGCCGCCCGGAGGGCAACTTCTGTCTTTCCAAAGCCCACGTCGCCGCACAGAAGGCGATCCATCGGCGCTGTGCTCATCATGTCGCCCTTGATTTCCTCAATACATCTCAATTGATCTTCAGTTTCAGAAAATTCAAAATGGGATTCAAAATCCTTCTGCCATTCCGTATCCTCTGGGAAAGCATGGCCTGGCGCTTTCATCCGTTCCGCATAAAGCCTGATAAGCTCCTGAGCGATGTCCTTGACCGCGGAACGCACCCTGGCCTTCGCCTTCTGCCATTCCGTTCCCCCAAGCCGGTGAAGCTTTACCTGAGAATCCTCATGAGCACCGATGTATTTAGCTACCATATCCAGCTGGGTAACGGGAACATAGAGGATATCCTGCTTTGCATAACGAATTTTGATATAATCTTTGACAATTCCCTGCATGTCTATCTTGTGGATTCCTTCAAATACACCGATGCCATGGATGGAGTGGACCACCAGATCCCCCACAGACAGTTCAGAAAGGCTTTGGATATTTTTCCCCTGCTTAGAGCTCCTTCTTTTTCTCTGCCGAACCGCTCTGCCGTGGGTAATCAGGGTAAAACCCGTGCCCGGATATTCCATACCGGCGGAAAGGCCTCCTTCCAGCACCAGGACCTCTCCCGGTACCGGCGCTTTTTCCCCCTGATACCGGGCCGCCCGGATCCCCTGTTCCTGAAGATCGGATACCAGGGAATTCACCGCCTTCTGAGTCCCCGCCATAACAACACAAGCCCACCCCCGGGAAAGGACGGCATCCAGATCCTCCAGCAAAAACTGCATGCCTCCGCTCCAAACAGACAGCTGACGAGCCGTGAAGTTTGTCAGCACACGGATAGGCGTTTCAAAGCCGCTATGAGCAAAGGTTTCCATATAAACAGATGGGATTCTCTCCAGAAAGGACAGCCAATCCACCCAATCATAGGAAAAGGTATCCAGTCCC
>JAHZIE010000082.1:4185-10066 GCA_019419895.1 Clostridiales bacterium
CCCCTTCTTCCAAAAACGCCTTAAGATCTTCTCCATTTTGCCACGCGGAGGACCGGCTTCGCTCCTTCACTCGGGAAAATTCCGATACGAAAAGAAAATAACCTTCGGCGGCATAATCCAAAAGACATGACCTTTCCTCGTAAATTAAGGAAATAAATTTATCCGCCGATCCCGGCCGTATGCCCTGTTCCAGCTTTCCAATTTCTTTTTCCAAAATCTCTTTGGCAGCTGCCGCCGCCTTTCCTCTCAGGGAAGATGAAATTTTTCTTATTTTCTCCGCCAGTGCTCCGGGCTCCCCAATAGGCACCTCGGTGGAAGGGGAAATCACCACCCGATCCACCTGTTCCGTCCTGCGCTGGGATTCCGGATCAAAATAACTGATGGTATCAATCTCATCCCCCCAGAATTCCAGCCGGATCGGGAAAGCCTCTCCCGGCGGAAAAAAGTCAAAAATCCCGCCCCGGACAGCGAATTGTCCCGCGCTTTCCACCTGTTCCGCTCTTTCATATCCCGCCTCAAAAAGCATACGCGTCAGCTTTTCTGGCGCCGCTGTATCTCCAGCGCGGAACGAGGAGATTCTTTTTCTCAGCTCTTTAGGCGGAATTGTATACTGCAAAGCGGCGTCAATACAGCATAAAACTACATCACAGGAGCCTGACAGCATCCGGGATAAAACACCAAGGCGTTGGTGCTCATATTCCCGGGAATAGGTGTCCACATCTCTGACGCCAAAATCACGGTAAGGATAAAAACAGGCGCTCAGCCCCAGAGCCTGCAGATCCTCCGCCATGCGCTGAGCCTCCGCCTCGTCGCCCACCACAACCACCGCTTTTCTTCCATGCTCCTCGCACAGGGCGCTGATAATATGGGCCTTATGTACTCCGGAAATTCCTGTCGCGCAGGCCGGAACTCTTCCTTCGGCCAGCGCGTTGGAAACTACGCGGTACTCTGGCAGCCGGATAATTGCATTTGTCAACAGTTCCACTTTTGTTCCTCCATCCATTCCTTCCCGTCTATTATAGCGCCGGGAGAAAACAAAATATGTCAAACCTACGCGCACCCTGTCAACTGTTAAAAAGGTTCATCGCTTTTTCCGTCTGTCCTGTCACCATAAGACCGCACGCCTCGCAGGCATGAACAATTGCCTGCCGCAGGGACTTTTGATCCTCAGAAGAAAATTCCGAAAGGACCCAATTTGCCAAGTCCCACTGGGGATTAGGCTTTGCTCCCACGCCAATTTTAATTCTGGAAAACGCCTCTGAGCCTATGAGATGAATGATACTTTTAATCCCATTATGCCCGCCGTCGCTCCCTTTTTTGCGGATTCTCATCCTGCCGGGCGCCAGGGAAATGTCGTCAAAAATAACAATCACCTGTTGAGCAGGAATTTTATAAAACGCCATCGCTTCCTGTACCGCTTCCCCGCTGTTGTTCATAAAAGTCTGCGGCTTCATCAAAAGAGTTCTTTTCCCTTCTATCTCCGCATCTCCGCATAAAGCCTTGAATTTCATTCTTTTGATATCTGTCCCATGCTTTTCCGCCAAGGCATCCATCACCATAAAGCCAGCGTTATGTCTGGTTTTTTCGTACTTTATTCCCGGATTTCCCAATCCCACAATAATATATTCCACATGTAAAATACTCATATGATTCCCGCCATTTCTCCTTTAAGTACTTATCGTTCGTTAATTTCCTTTATCACTGCCTCAGCACACCTTATTCCATCTGCGGCAGCAGAGACAATTCCACCGGCGTATCCCGCTCCCTCCCCGCAGGGATAAAACCCCTGAAGGGAAACAGACTGGAGATTCTCTCCTCGTATAACGCGCACAGGAGAGGAGCTCCGACTCTCCACCCCTGTCAAAACACTGTCAGGTGCTGAAAATCCTTCCAGGTACCGTTCCATCTGGAGAATCCCCTCTGCCAGGGATTCTCCAATTGCCTTGGGAAATAACTCCCTCAGGTTGCAGAGCGACACCCCGGGCGCATAAGTCGGCCGGACACCGCCCAAACAGTTGGTGGGTTTTCCCCTCAAAAAGTCTTCTACCGTCTGCGCCGGCGCGCGATAATCTCCACCTCCCAGACAGAAAGCCTTTTCCTCCAGATTCCGTTGAAATTCCATTCCCGCCAGTGGATGGGCGCTCCCGAAATCCCTTCCATCCACACCAACCAGCAGGGCACTGTTGGCATTTTCTCCATCCCGCGCATATTCACTCATCCCATTGGTTACTACCCGGTTTTTTTCTGAGGCGGCGCCCACCACATAACCTCCTGGGCACATACAGAAGGTATAGACGCCTCTTCCGTTTTTCAAGTGGACAGCAAGCTTGTAATCGGCGGCCCCAAGAAATGGGGAATCAGCAAAGAGCCCGTATTGAGTTTTATTAATCCTACTCTGTAGGTGTTCAATTCTCACACCAACGGAAAAAGGCTTCTGCTCCATGGCAATGCCCCTGCGCTGAAGCATTTCAAAGGTATCCCGCGCGCTGTGTCCAATGGCGAATATGGCGTACTGAACGGGAATTTCTTTACTTTCTCCATTCTCTGTCCTGACGGCAATAGAGGAAACGCGTCCATTTTCGCCGCGGATATCAATGACGCGATGGCCAAACAGAACCTGTCCGCCTAAGCTTTCCAGCCGTTTCCTCATGTTTTTTACCATATGGTAAAGATAATCCGTACCTACATGGGGCTTAGCCTCGTAAAGAATCTCCTCTGGAGCGCCCGCTTCTACAAATTCTTCCAGGACCTTTCGGCTCCTGGGATCCTTGGTTCCCGTGTTGAGCTTTCCATCCGAAAAGGTTCCCGCTCCTCCTTCGCCGAACTGGACATTAGAGCTCAGATTCAGAATTCCTGTTTTCCAAAAATTCTGGACATCCTCCCTGCGCCGTTCCACGTTCCATCCACGTTCTAAAAGAAGAGGATCCAAACCAGCCTGAGCTAAAATCAAAGCTGCAAGCATCCCCGCGGGGCCGCTGCCCACTACAATGGGCCGCTGATGGGGCCTTTTTTTACAAATAGACTGCTGATACCGGTATGGCACCACCTCTGTAACCCCCTGCGGCAATTTTCCACGGAGCGGCTCCCTCAATTCAGCATCCAGGGAAAAAATAAAATGGATCTGCCGCTTTTTCCGGGCATCTACAGACTTTTTAACCACCTTCACCCTGAGAATACTGCTCTTTAAAACCGAAAGCCTTTGCGCTGCAAGGTCAGCCAGCATATTCTGATTTACATTTAACGGCGCCGCTATATTGACAATCCTGTATAACAAGCCGGCTCACCCTCTCTTCTTTCTATACATACGTTCCACCGCGGCTCTGCCGGCTGTATACCCCGACGCCCAGGCCCACTGGAGGTTGAATCCTCCGCACATACCGTCTACATCCAGCAATTCTCCACATGCGTAAAGCCCGTCACTCTTTTTGGACTCCAACGTATGGTTGTCAAACTCCATAACGTCAAGACCTCCCGCCGTCACCTGAGCTTGCTGCCAGGACATCGTTCCCGTCAAGGGAAATTCCCAGCACTTTGCCTTTTGCGCCAAACTTTCTATCTCTTTGGTTTCCAAGCTTTTCACCAGACGCTTAAATGGTTCTGGAACTGTACTCTTCAACAGCTCCTGCCCAATCTGTTTTGGAAGGACACCATAGAAAAACGACTCCAAGGGAAAGGATAACAAATTCTTTTTTCTTTCGTCCAGATAACGCCGCATCTCAGCAGATGATAGGTGGGGAAACAGATCCAGGCGGGCTGTAACCTTTTTTGCTTTTTTTCCGTGTACCGTTCCCAGGCGGAAAAATTCAGAAACCAGCCGTGAGAGCTGAAAAATGCAAATTCCGGACAAACCATATTCGGTAAACAAGACCTCTCCGGACTCTTCCGCCTGAATTCTTCCATCTGCATCTACAGACACCTTTGCCCTGCATTTGTTTCCCTTCAGCGCCCTCACACGGGCCGCCTCTGTTTTCATCTGTACCAATGCCGGAAAGGTAGGAGTCCGCTTATGCCCAAACTGCGCGGCCAACCCATATCCACTGCCGTCCGCGCCAGTGGACGGCGCTGCAAGTCCTCCTGTCGCCAAAATCACCTGATAGGCATATATGTTCTCCTTCTCCCCTTCCAAAATATATTCTTTTTTTTGTTTTCTAATATTCTTTACGACAAATCCGCATCTCTGCTCTATCTTCTCCGCTGACAGATACATGCGCATCAGCTCAAGTACGGAAGATGCCTGCCCGCTCTCTGGATAGATTCTTCCCTCTTCCTCCCGTCGACAGTCGATGCCAATCCGATGGAATACTTCCAGCATTTTTTCCGGCGTACAGGAATTCATCAGTTCCCCGGCTATTCCCGCTCCACTCCCATTATAGGAACTCATTCCTGCCCCACTGTTTGTAATGTTGCATCTTCCATTTCCGGTGATGAGAAGCTTTTTTCCAACACGGTCGTTTTTTTCAAGTAAAATAATGCTCTCTGCCTCTTTCCTGCCTCCGAGCTCTTCTAAATACATAGCAGCACAAATAGCGGCGAAAAGCCCTGAGGCCCCGCCGCCAATAATTGCTATTTCATATTTTTTCATTTGTGCTTCCATCGTTCCCCCTATTTAATTTTATCCTGTCCAGGAACAGCCATGCCTATTAACTGGTACGCAAAAAGTCAGAAGAAAAATAATACGGCCAGCACAACCAAGGCGGCAGCCGAAAATAGCCATATTAAAGCAAAGGCCAGCCACTTGCTCCCATCAAGCGCATACGCGTTGTCATTCCTGTTCCTGCGGATGAGGATTGTCATTGGCTGCCCTATGGTTTGTTTCCATATTTGCCGTCCATCCTGCAATGTCAGCTGAAACCTGCCTTTAGCCCCGTCCATTAATTCAACAACCGGATACCATATCCGCTTACCTCTTATTTGTTCTTCCACCATTCCAACTATAATTCCCTGCTTTTGGCGGTATATGGAAAGGGGACAAAGGAAAATAAAAAAGCTTTTGAATGAAAAAACGGCAAATAAAGCACCTGCGCTCAACAAAAAAATCCCACACACCAGACAGACAGCGGCTTGTGCCTCTTCATTAGACATGGTGCGCCTCCGTACCAAGGTTTTAGCTTTATTATACCTCACTCCTTGCAGAAAAACAAGATTACAGTCCTGACAAAATAGTTTAAAAATTCCTGTAACACTTTTCAGAAATCTCACATAAATATAAACTAGCTGCTTTTTGTCAAATTACCGATATTGGAGGGGTTTTATGTTTGGAAGTCTGATCGAGTCCATTTTCAGCCATCTGATCTATCTGATACTCAATGTTACTGGAACCGGTTCTTTCCCGCGTCCTCTCTCCGCCAGTGAAGAAAAGGAATGCCTAAATCGTATGGCACAAGGCGATAGAGACGCTAGAAGCAAACTGATTGAACACAACCTTCGTCTTGTCGCCCATATTATAAAAAAATATTATGCCACCTGGAGTGATCAGGAGGATTTGGTTTCTATTGGAACCATCGGCTTAATTAAGGCCATTGATTCGTTTAACGACAGCAAAGGCGCTAGGCTATCAAGCTATGCGGCAAGATGTATAGAAAAACCAATCCCCTCATAACGGCTCTTTTGGGTTCCGAACAGGAAAAAGAAGCTCCCTTTTCCCGGAACGCTCCAAAATGGAGGTTATTCTTAAAAATCAGCGACAGCCTGTATGTGTTCAGCAAGCAAAAGAACGGACGGACAATTTACAGTCCTCTTGCAATCCACAGTTTTCAGTTTCTACGTCCAAAGAAGCTCACCGACGCCGAAAAGTTCAATATCCAATATCCCAATCCGACAATGCTTACGACAACGGCGGACAAGCTGCGGTATTACCGATACAAAAAATCCCTGCTCCAGC
>JAHZIE010000083.1 GCA_019419895.1 Clostridiales bacterium
GGATAGTCCGGGTGCGCGCCGTCAATCTGTGTTTTTGCTGTCACCCGCGGTTCTTCTTAGGAGAGGAGGTCTAAATTCTCCTCCGCTGTTAGTATAAATGATTATAAATCCGTCTGAATTGCTCGAGCAAATCGGTGTGGGCGAAATCCTTGTGATAAACCATGTTGATTTCCCGCGTCATATTTGCGTTCTCAATAGGGACAATGATCAGCTTTCCGGCTTTTTCCTCCTCTTTGCAGGCGCTTTTGGCAATGATGGAAATCCCCATGTTCAGGCAGACCAGATCCTTGATCATAGCGATATTATCCAGCTCCATCATGACGTTAAAATTCCGGATGCTTTCACCGTGGTTGAGAAGATAGTTGTCGAACAGGATTCTGGTTCCGGCGGAACCGGGGCGGAGGATTAGCTTTTCCTCCTTGAGCTCGCTGAGAAGAACGCTTTTCCTCTTGGCAAAACGGTGCCCGGGAGAAACAATCAGGCAAAGGTAATCGGTATCTAAAAGGACGGAGCTGAACTTTGAGTTTGGAAGAATTCCTTCCACAATGGCCATATCCAGCTCGTACATTTCCAGCTTCTCATAGAGTTTTTTTATGGTGTCCGTAAAAATATTGATGTGGGTGTCGGGATGCTCGTTGCAGTAAATAGCCATGACCTGCGGCATAAGGTTTTCCCCGGCGGTCTGGGTGATGCCGATGGAAAGATGCTTGGCCTGCCTGCGGTTATCCTCCAGAGCCTGACGGGTATTGTGTTCAATCGCCATCATCCTTCTGGCGTATTTAATCAGGATGGCGCCTTCCTCCGTGGTCTGAAGCTCCTTTTTGTCAGGCTTGAATATTTTTATCCCGAATTCTTCTTCCAGAAGACGGATATGATGGCTGACAGCGGGCTGGGTCAAATGGAGCTCCTGGGCGGCCTTGGTGTAACTGCCCATCCTGACCACTGTCAGCAGGGAACGGATTTTGTTGTCCAGCACAGGATACGCCGCCTTTCTATTCATTATAAAAAAATATTATAGTGATTAAAGTTATTATTATTTGATTTTATCATAAATTTTGGATATAATCAATATCTATTCAAACAAACGTGGTATTTCTGTTTTACAGCCCCACGGCTGATTTGTACAAACCTATCAAAGGAGGCATGTATCCTTGCTTTCTCAAATTTCCAACCCTTCGGCGCAAATCGTCCTTTCCCTGGCAGTCATGCTGCTTGCTGGATTTTTAATGACCAGGCTGACAAAGCTGGTTCATCTTCCCAATGTGACAGGCTATATTCTGGCGGGAATTCTGATCGGTCCCTATGTTTTCAAGATAACGCCCGCTTCGCTTCCTCAATCTATGGAGTTTGTCACTGATATTGCCCTTGCTTTTATCGCTTTTGGGGTGGGAAAATTTTTCAAGCTTTCCAAATTAAAGAAAAATGGAAAAAAGGTAATAGTCATCACCATATTTGAGGCCCTTGTGGCGGCAGCCCTGATTACCGTGTCCATGATGGTGTTTTTCCATTTGTCCTTGTCCTTTTCCCTGCTGCTGGGAGCCATCGGTTCGGCCACGGCGCCGGCCTCTACCCTGATGACCATCCGCCAGTACCGGGCAAAGGGAAAGTTTGTCAATACCATCCTGCAGGTGGTGGCATTGGATGATGTGGTGGCGCTGGTTGCCTTCAGCGTTTGCGCCGCCGTGGCAAAGGCGCTCAGTACAGAAGGAGGAACCGCGGAGGTTTCCACCATTTTGCTGCCGATTCTCTATAATGTCCTTCTGCTTGCGGCGGGAGGCTTGGGCGGCCTTCTTCTTCACAAGCTGATTGACAAGGAGACAAGAACCAATGAGAACAGGCTGATTCTGGTCATCATGCTTTTGCTCTCCATCACCGGTATCTGTACCTATCTGGATATCTCTCCCCTTCTCGCCTGCATGGCTTTAGGAACCGTGTATATTAATGTGGGAGGGAATAAGAAGATTTTCAAGCAGGTGAATAATTTTACCCCGCCGATTCTTCTCCTGTTTTTTGTCCTTTCGGGAATGAGGCTGGATTTGACCGCCCTGGCCACCGCGGGGGTGATAGGCGTCGTTTATTTTGTTATCCGGATTGTGGGAAAGTATGCTGGCGCTTATTTTGGAGCCCTTGTCAGCGGCGCTCCAAAATCTGTCAGAAATTATCTCGGCCTGGCCTTGGTGCCCCAGGCGGGAGTGTCTATCGGCCTGGCTGTTTTGGCCCAGAGAATTTTACCGGAGGATGTGGGAACTCTGCTGGCCACAATTATTCTTTCCTCCGGCGTCCTCTATGAAATGGTAGGGCCGGTATGCGCCAAGGCGTCCCTGTTTTTGTCCCATTCCATCAAGGGAAAAAGAGGCTCGGGATCCCAGAATATAGAGACGGGAGTGAATTTGGAGGATCCCCTTTCCCTGCCGCGGGAGGGAATACAGATGGATGCCGCGGAGGAGAAAAGGGAGGAAACAGAGGGGCGCGTTGAGGAGCCTGTTGAAAAATAAAAAATTACTTCTGAAAAGGCTGGAACCGGGCAATTCCCGGTTCCAGCTTTTTCAGCTTTGTCCGGGAACACAGGGATGATACTGGAGCTTCAAGAGAAACAGACGTCCTCACGGTCGGGAAGGGGTGGAAAGGAGCAGCCCTTTGAGATAGAATAAATCCGGAAGACGCGCCGGGGAAGCAGAGGCGTTTGGACATTATCCCACAGCTCTCTCCGTCATGTTGAAAGAAGTGAAAATGAAGAAAAGCCGGGAGGCGAAAATGAAAAAAACTCCGGCTGTCTAGAATTCCCTGGAAAAGGCGCTGATAGGATGGATTTTTCTTTGAAACAGACATATTCTCTGGAGGTTTGATGGAAAGATCTGTTGGAATATCATGCAGGGAATCAAAGCAGGACTCCCCTTTTGCTGTGGGAGTGGGAAGGTAGCGCATAAGGGAGGAGACGCGGGAATACATATGAAAAAGGAAGGAGTGGCAAAGTGACCAGACTTTTTCAGCTTTTTTTGTGGGAAAGAGAGAATCGTTTGGAAAATCTCATAAGCAAATGAAGAAATAAACAGAAATAATTGGTAGCGATTTGCCGTTTTAACTAAAAAATATAATAAATTATTGATGAGTACAACTATTTTTAATAAATTAGCTCTTGCATTACCTATACAAATCAGATATAATTATCAACAAATCAAGATGATAAATTATTTATTTTTTTGTTTGATGAAAACGGGGGCCTCTTTTCGTCCCTGATTCCTCTGACAAGCCGCGGATTGCATATGTGTACGTCTGTGTATGAAAATGGGCATAAGGATTATCCCGGCTTTCCAGTTTAAATGATGAAAGGTCGGGGCCATCTCGCGTAGAGTTGTCCGGTGCGGACGGTTATCATGCCAATTCATGTTTCCAAGCTGGAAGGCAACAGCCCAAGAAGAAAACAGGAAAGAATGCTGTTGGATCAGCGTGGGCGCCTCAAGACGCGGCTGCTTATGAGAAGAAAGCTGCGGACTCCTTAGTTTTTATAAGATAGGGCGGATTGTCACCCCAAAGAAGCTGTTTTCAAAGCACTTCGCGCTTTTGTTGGTCACAAATACCGTTCTTCTATTATATTTTATACCGTATGCCTAAAAGGCATAGAGAATGAAAGGGGTTAGAAAATTGAAACAGTATACGGCAGACTGTATTAAAAACATCGCTTTGGCGGGACACGGAAGTTCCGGAAAGACCTCCCTGGCAGAGGCGCTTCTGTTTACGGCGGGCGCGTCCGAACGTCTGGGAAAGATAGTGGAAGGAAATACTGTATGTGATTTTGACCCCGAGGAAACTAAAAGAAAAATTTCCATCGCCACCTCTGTTGCTCCCCTGGAATGGAAAGGGGAAAAAATCAACCTGCTGGATACGCCCGGATTGTTTGATTTTGCCGAAGGGCTCTATGAGGGAATCCGCGCCGCGGGCAGCGTGATTATCAACATTTCAGGAAAGTCCGGTGTGGCCGTGGGGACGGAGAAGGCGTTTCAGGCTGCCAGGGAGCGGGGGCTTCCGGTGATTTTCTTTGTCAATAAGCTGGACTCCGATCACGCCGATTTTTATAAGGTGTTTGAGCAGCTCAAAACCCAGTTTGGGCCGGCGGTCTGCCCCATGGTGGTGCCCTTTGTGGTTGAGCATAGAGTGCAGTGTTACGTCAATGTGCTGGAGTACCGCGCTTATGAGTATAAGGACGGCAAGGCTTCCGGCGTGGCCATGCCAGATATGGGCGCGAGGCTGGAAGGCCTTAGGACAGCCATTAATGAAGCTGTGGCCGAAACCAGCGATGAAATGTTTGAAAAATATTTTTCCGGCGAATCCTTCACGCCGGAAGAAATGATCACAGGCGTCAGCGCCGGGGTGAGAAACGGAAGCATATATCCCGTTTTCTGCGGTTCCTCCCAGTCCCTTCAGGCGATCGATCAGCTTCTCCAGGGTATTTCCTGGCTTGCGCCCAGCGCGGCCTACCGGGCGGAGGAAATCGGAGAGGACGAAAACGGGGAACTGGTGGAGCTCAAAGCCGATCCCGATCAGCCCGCGGCAGTAATTGTCTTTAAAACAGTGGCGGACCCCTTTGTGGGTAAGCTTTCCTATGTCAAGGTGGTTTCAGGAAAAATCACGCCGGAAATGCAGCTGATCAATATGAGAACGGGAAACGCGGAGAAGGTGGGCAAGCTTCTTATGATCCGGGGAAAGAAGCAGGAGGAATGCCAGGAAATCAGCGCGGGAGACATCGGTGCCATTGCGAAGATGCAGACGCTGAATACAGGGGATACCCTGTGCGCCCCCGCGCGGAAGATTGTCCTGCAGCCGGTGGAGAATCCAAAGCCGTCTCTTTCCATGGCTGTCCTTCCCTTGAAAAAGGGGGACGAGGAAAAGATTGCCCAGGGAATTGCCCGCTTGGCGGAGGAAGATCCTTCCATTCATTTTGAAAACAATACCGAAACCCATCAAATGCTCCTTTCCGGTCTTGGGGAACAGCATTTGGATATTATCGCCTCTAAGCTGAAAAGCAAATTTGGTGTGGAGGTTCGGCTGGTCCGCCCGAAAGTGGCCTACCGGGAAACCATCCGCAAAAAGGTGCAGGTGCAGGGCCGGCATAAAAAGCAGACCGGCGGCCATGGCCAATTTGGAGATGTCTGGATTGAATTCGAACCCTGCGACAGTGAAAGCATGGAATTTGGCGAGAGAGTAGTTGGCGGCGCGGTGCCCAAGGGCTTTTTCCCAGCGGTAGAAAAAGGACTTAGAGAATGCATTCTGAAGGGAACCCTTGCGGGCTATCCTATGGTCGGCCTGAAGGCCACCCTTTACGATGGCTCCTATCATCCGGTGGATTCCTCCGAAATGTCTTTTAAAATGGCAGCGGCCCTGGCTTATAAGGCAGGCATTCCCATGGCGAATCCGGTCCTTCTTGAGCCCATTTCCAGCATGAGGATCCTTGTGCCCAACGACGATATGGGTGATGTGATCGGGGAAATCAATAAGAGGCGCGGACGCGTCTTAGGAATGAACCCCATGGAGAACGGCCAGCAGGAGATTGTGGCGGAGGCGCCCATGGCCGAGATATATGATTTCTCTAATTTCCTGCGTCAATGCACCCAGGGCAGGGGGAGCTTTGAAACCAGCTTTGAACGCTATGAGGAAACCCCTCCCCAGGTGGCGGCAAAGGTAATCGAGGAGGCAAAGCAGGCAGGGGAAGTAGAATAAAATGGGTACAGGACGGCGGTTTCTGGAACAGTCGTCCTGTTTTTCTGTCTCGAATTTAAGCGTTCCATAGAACGCAAGGGGTGGAACAAAGCTTGAATTCACCGGAAGATCAGCACAGGAATTGGCGGGGAGTGCGATCCATGGAAGAACCTTCCGCGGAGAGCAGAGCGGGTGATGATAGGATAATACAAAGAGGCTGAATATCCTCCTTTTATACGGGATAGAGAAAACAATAGGAACCCTTTGAGGAAATAAACCTGTCGTGGCTTGCCGGCGAACACCGTCTTTCCTAAAAGCCTGTTCGTCGTATTATCCTCAGAAAAGAGGCGGGCTTCTCTTTAAAAAGTAACAGACTGTAAAGAAAGAACGCTAAGAATTACAAAAGAATTACAATTGGGTTAAAGTTCAGTCATAAAGCTTCCTATCTGAATTCGGCCGTGTTATGATAAAATCACACTAAGAACAGGAGGTATCATTTATGACAAAGACCATCTTAAAAAACGCGATCCCCTATCTTTTTGTTGGAGCCCTTCTGGCCGCCGCGGCCATTTTGCTGTTGATGCCTTCTGTAGGAGCTGGCATCGTAACCGCGTAGTTTCAGCTTTCCATAGGATAGATACGAGTTTATAAACAGGAATGAAAAACACCGCATTGTCCGCGGTGTTTTTTGTTGTTACGGAAATTCCCAGTCCAATAGAGAGAGGCATTCCATAAAAAGCTTTAGTTTCAAGCATCAAGCAAAGCGAGCCATTATAAAGGATTATATTATAAAACAAATTGAATTTGATTGTGAATTACCCTTTTAAGAGTGGCAGGGCGATAGATGCAAAGTGAAGGAATAATCAGTGTGTCTTTAGACACTTGCCGGTACCATATTCTTCTGGGGCTTATTCATGCCTCCGGCTTAACCGGAGATTTTGATTATGATGTATCAACTGAGTAAAAGAAGAAAAATTATGATGGATTTTCCTGTCTTCCATAACCTGTCAGGGGTGAAGGTGGACATGAAACAGTAAGAAGCTCAGCGTTTCCCATTTTGCCCAGTTTAGCAGACTGCCGTTCTCCTTTCGGGATGGCCCGTCTCAAAACAAACGTTTTCCAGGGAAAAACAGGCGGGGAAAGATAAGGCCGGAAATAAAACACGCCTCCCTTCTCAGACGGGAAAGCGCCTGGGAGAAAAGGGCATAAGGGGATTTTTCAGGACATATATATATCACAAACACTGATTCTGGAATGGGGCGTGAGAGGAATGTTTGTGGTATCCTTTAAGACAACCAAAAAAAAGCTGCTGATCATCGGCGGCCTGATCCTGATAATTCTGGCGGTGATTGTCTGTATCGGGCTGTCCAAAAGGGAGCAGCCCGCGCAGACGGCCTCCGGCCAAAGCCTGCTGGCGGGTGACAGCGTGGAAAGGATGAGGTTCCTGGAACAATATGGCTGGCAGGCGTCGGAGGAGCCGGAGGAAATTTGTGAAGTGATCATTCCGGAGGAGTTCAATGAGGTATATGAAAATTACAATGCTGTCCAAAAGCAGCAGGAGATGGACTTGGAACCCTATAAGGGAAAAAGGGTAAAAAAGTGGACCTATGAAATCCTGAATTATCCGGATAAGCCCGAGGGGGTATATGCTGATCTTTTGATCTATGACGGCAGGGTGATTGGCGGCGACATCCATTCTAATGAATTGGACGGCTTCCTCCACGGATTCGACCGAAATCTGATTGGAAACAACCAGCTGCCCTCCTCTTCCGCCCCGCCAGCCGCCTCTGAAGAGCCATCCGCCGCCTCTTCCGCCCCTTCCGCGGGGGAGTCCGCTTTGTCTGACTCCTCCGCCGCGCCTGGGGAGCCTGGGGAATAGAAAAAGTCTCAGAATCACAGATATTGAGACATTGGTATTAATTTGTGGTATAATCATCATACAAAGCATGATGAGGGAGGCTGCCTGGCAGCCGGAGGATGGCTGTCACCAGCGGAAGCTGGTCCCGTCTGGTTCAGGCTTTGCGGAATACTGATAGAAAGCGGCGGAGGAAAAACGGAAGGATGGAAAGCAGACATGGCGGGTGAACGGCTGGATAAAATTCTGTCGTCCCAAGGGCTTTGCAGCAGGCGGGAGGCAAGGAACTTTTTAAAAAAACACCGGGTGGAGCTTAACGGCGTGAGGATTCTGAGCCCGGAGAAAAAAGTGGAGCCCCAGCTGGATGTTTTGTCAGTTGACGGGCAGGCGCTGGAGTTGGAAAAGTATATTTATCTCATGATGAATAAGCCGGGAGGGGTTGTTTCCGCCAGCCGGGATCCCAGGGAAAGAACCGTTGTTGATTTGGTGCCGGAGGAATATTTCCGAAGGGATTTATTCCCGGCCGGCCGGCTGGACAAGGATACCCGGGGGCTGCTGATCATCACAAACGACGGGGAGCTTGCCCACCAAATGCTTTCTCCGAAAAAAAAGGTGGATAAAATCTATCAGGCGGTGCTCAGCGCGCCAGTGACGCCGGAGGATATCGAAGCTTTTCATAGGGGAATCCAGCTGGAGGATGGAACCCTGTGCCGCGAAGCGGAGCTCAGGGTGGTGAAAGACGGTGGAAATCCCTTAGTGGAAATCCGGATCCATGAGGGAAAATTCCACCAGGTGAAGCGTATGGTTCAGGCGAGGGGAAAGGAGGTTCTTTCCCTCAGACGGATCCAAATCGGGGGCTTGCTCTTGGATCCCGCGCTGGAAGAAGGAAAATGCAGAAAAATGTCAAAAGATGAATGTAAACGTATTTTTATAGGCAAAAATTAATAAATTTGAATTCTTATTTTTTTCATTTGGATGATTTAGCTAAATTATGCGGTTTATCTTTGGGCAAAATCCGTATTTGAAAAATGTTGAATATCTGTTATAGTATATACAGACATTCATTTCGGCAGCAGTGCTGCCAGATTATTCTAGGAGGATTATAATGGCTAGCTTATCACTGAAAAATATTTACAAAAAATATCAGGGCGGCGTAGTCGCGGTATCGGACTTTAATCTTGAAATTGAAGATAAGGAGTTTATCATCCTGGTTGGTCCTTCCGGCTGCGGTAAGTCCACTACCCTGAGAATGATTGCGGGCCTGGAAGAAATCAGCGAAGGCGAGCTGTATATTGACGATAAATTGGTCAATGACGTCGCGCCGAAAGATCGTGATATCGCCATGGTGTTCCAGAACTATGCGCTGTATCCCCATATGACTGTGTTCGACAACATGGCATTCGGCTTGAAGCTGCGCAAGACACCGAAGGATGAAATCAAACGCCGCGTAGAAGAGGCTGCCAGAATTTTGGATATTGCCCATCTCCTCGATCGTAAGCCGAAAGCTTTGTCCGGCGGCCAGAGACAGCGTGTCGCTTTGGGCCGTGCTATCGTCCGTGAGCCGAAGGTATTCCTTTTGGACGAACCGCTTTCCAACTTGGACGCGAAGTTGCGTGCTCAGATGCGTACCGAGCTCGCCAGACTGCATAAAAAGCTGGGAACCACCTTTATTTATGTTACCCATGACCAGACAGAGGCTATGACAATGGGTGATAGAATTGTCGTTATGAAAGACGGCTTTATCCAGCAGGTCGATTCCCCTCAAAATCTTTATACTTATCCTGTTAATGTATTTGTTGCCGGCTTTATTGGTTCTCCTCAAATGAACTTCATTGACAGCACTATCGCTAAAGATGGAGACAACTATTTTGTTGAGTTCGGCGGAGAGAATAAGCACAGCATCAAGATTCCCGCGAATAAGAACGGTATTGAGAAGTTGGCTGACTATGTGGGCAAGGAAGTTATCCTTGGTATCCGTCCGGAAGATATTTACGACGGTGCTGAGGACTTGGAGAAATACAGCGACGGTATTGTCGAGGCGGATGTTGAGGTTACCGAGCTTATGGGTGCTGAAATTTATCTGTACCTGAACTGCCAGGGCAATCAGATTGTCGCCCGTGTGGATCCCACTTCCACCACTAAGTCCGGAGATACTGTCAAGATTGCTATGAATCCCGCGAAGATTCATATCTTTGACAAGGAGACAGAGGTTACTATCCTTAACTAATTCCTGACATCTAAAAAACGGCGTATCATTTGATACGCCGTTTTTATTGTATGCAGAAAAGCACTCGCGAGGCGAGTGGTTCACAAGAAGGGGAAAGCGGATGATGTAGGAATAAAAACTCATTTTGGTAAGATAAAAGTGCGGCCTGACAACCGCGGTGGAATACCAAAAGGAGGACATTCGATGACGAATGACAATAAGAGTTTAGCGCGT
>JAHZIE010000084.1 GCA_019419895.1 Clostridiales bacterium
CCATTTTTCCGGAATTGCAGAGGAGTAGTTCCGGTTTTTTCCTTAAACTGTTTTGAAAAAAAGGGAGTGCTTTGATATCCGCAGAGCTCTGCGATTTCCCGAATGGTCTTATCGCTGTAGGCGAGAAGAACAGAGGCCTTTTTGATCCTCAGGGCGAGCTGATAATTTTTTAAAGACATGCCTGTGGCGGTTTTCAGCAGATGGTTAATACTATTTTTATGATAAGAAAATTCCCGGGAAAGCTCCGCGTGCGTGACTTGACGGTCCAGATGATTCTGGATGTAATGGAGAAGAGAGGATACGGTATCCCGTTTGTCCGATGTGTTGCTGCGTGGTTCGCGCAAAAGCCGTAGCAGCAGAGATGCGAGGATGTGACTTCCAATAGCGGCGCTGTAGGTGCGGCCATAGCGATATTCCATCATCATTTCCCGTATGGAAGAAACTAAAAAAGGATCGGAGAGAATATTCTCGGCGGTTGGGAGACCGTCTTCCAGCAGCTGCTCTTGGTTGCAGACAAATTCAATACCAGAGAGAAGAAATGGATCCTCCTCTGAGGCCATAATGGTATTCGCCTCGTTAGGAGGACAATAGAACAAATCTCCCGCTGCGGCTGTATAGGTATGATTTCCTATGCGGTACCATCCTTTGCCTTTATGGACATAAAGCAGATAGTGATAAGGGAATATCCTTTTTTCCGTGCGGAAGCCAGGATCGCATTGGTAAAGATTGGTTACATGCATCTGACAGTGAAGATCCATTTTCAAATTCTCTCCATTTACATTGCTGGAATGATCTGAGTTATAGGATGAAATACAACAGAAATGTGCGTTTATATAATTATTATGTATTTTTGTAGATTGGTTTCTGTGCGAATTTATTATATCATAAACCTTGAATTTTGAACAGCTGAAAGGACGGCGGGACATTGATGGAACTGATAAAAAAAGCAAAAGAGACCATGTCGGCGAAGGAGAGGGTCCAAAAAACCTTTGCCTTTGAAAAAACAGATCGTGTAACCATAGGCTATGATACAAATCCGGCAATCCACCACCGCCTGTGTAAGGCTTTAGGTATCCCTAATGACGACATGCTTGCTCTGGCGCAAATTTTAGGGGTGGATTATTGGGGGATTTCTGCTCGATACTGTGGCCCTGTCATCTATGATCCGATTCCTGACAGGATTCGCAACGACACCACCGGTGCTGTAATGAGATATATTCAGAATGAATACGGTTCCTATTATGATTATTGTGATTTTCCTTTAAAGGATGTAGACAGTGAAGTCATTGCGAATTATCCATTCCCTGATCCTGATTGCTTTGATTATGATGGAGCCATGGAAAAGCTCAGAAAGGTTACAGATATGGGATTTGCCTCTTATGTGGGAGATCCCGGGCTGGGAGATATTTTAAATAAGACCGGTATGCTTATGGGGGTGGAGGATGCTCTGGTCAATCTTTCCACAGAGGATGAGGCTACTCTGTCCATGGTGGATCGCCGCCTTGAGGGACAATTGCAGGTGACGGAACGGTTACTGGACAAGGCTAAGGGAAACATTGACTTCATGTGGATGGGGGAGGATTTAGGAACCCAGCACTCTCCTCTTATCAGTATGGAGATGTATCAGCAGGTGCTCCGGCCCCGGCATCAGAAATTTATTGATTTGGCAAAGGCATATGGGATCCCCGTAATGATACACACCTGCGGTTCCTCCAGCTGGGTGTATGAAACTTTCCTGGAAATGGGGATGAACGGGGTGGACACCCTTCAGCCGGAGGCCGACAATATGTCGCCAAGTTATCTGGCCTCCCATTTCGGCGGACGGCTTACGTTCCGGGGCTGTATTTCCACCGCAGGGCCTTTGGCATATGGCACACCGGACGATGTGGAAAAGGTTTGCCGGGAAACTTTGGAAACCTTAATGCCGGTCCGCGGGTATCATTTTGCGCCTACCCATCAAATTCAGGATAATACCCCAGTGGAAAATATCATCCGAATGTATCAGTCGGCCCATCAATATGGATGCTATTGATAAATTATAGAACCAAAGGAAAAACTCGGACTGTTTTTACAGTCCGAGTTTTTAGATTGCCTATTTACTTAGAAATCGAAAATTGACGGTAAGCCTTAAGCCCAATACATTTCAGCGGCGTTTGATTCAAAAATCATAACCTTTTGCAGGAGGTCCACCGCGCGTTCTAATCCTTCTCTGGTACTCATAAGACCGTCCTCATGCTCAATGGAAATAACTTTGTCATAGCCGGTGTTCCGCAGCTCGCTGCAAACATTTCTCCAGAATTCTTCCCCGTGTCCATACCCCACTGTGCGGAAAATCCAGGAACGTTCATTCAGCCTCTCAAGCCCCTTGGTATCCAGAACACCATTGACGGCGGTACGGTAGGGGTCGACAGCGGTATCCTTGGCATGGAAATGGTAAATAGCACCCTTGAGCTCACGGATGGCGGCGATAGGATCGATTCCCTGCCAGAACAGATGGGAGGGATCCAGATTTGCGCCGATCACGGGGCCGACAGCGGCACGGAGCTTCAAAAGGGTTTCAGGGTTATAAACACAAAAGCCAGGATGCAGCTCAAAGGCGATCTTTGTAACATGATGGGAAAGGGCAAACTCAGCTTCTTTTTTCCAGTAGGGAATGAGGACTTCTTCCCACTGCCATTTCAAAATCGCCTGGTAATCCAAGGGCCACGCGCAGGTAACCCAGTTGGGATATTTGGAGTTTTCACAGTCGCCTGGGCAGCCGGAGAAGGTAACGACGGTATCCACGCCGATTTTCTCAGCCAGTAAGACAGCGGCTTCAAACTGCTCATGGAAATCCGCGGCAATTTCCTTGTTGGGATGGATATTATTTCCGTGAACGGAAAGGGCACAGACATCCATATCATACTTGCGGATGGTTGCCATGAATTCATCAATTAACGCGGGATTTTTCATGAACTCTCTTGCGTTGGCGTGAGCTGTGCCAGGATATCCGCCACAGCCGATCTCTACAGACTGTACGCCAAGGCTTTTTAAATATTCCAGTGTTTTATCTAGGGAAAGATCCCCCAGTAAAACGGTCATAACTCCTAATTTCATTACTCTTTTACCTCTCAAAATGGATTAATCAAAATAGACAGGCTTACCCGTCTTGGAGGAGGTATAAATCGCTTCCAGAATCTGGGTAACAACATATGCCTGTTCCGGTTTTACAACTACCTCAGTATCATTGACGATGGCGTTAATCCAGTTCTGAGCATCCAGCAAAGAAGGATCTGCCTTTGCGCCGTCATAGAAGGCAACGCCGCCGGCGGAGAGGTTGACCTCCTCAAGGTACTGACGGCCGTATTTGACGCCATTGATGCGAAGCCCGCCGTCTTTCATGTCCGCTCCGGCTTTTGTACCGCAAATGACCGTCTGCGCCTCCGGGGTTTCGGCGAGGTTGATAGCCCAGCTGGACTCCAAAGAGATCAGGGCGCCGTTTTCCATTTGAATAAATCCAAAGGCGGAATCTTCCACAGTGTATTCCTTGGGATCCCAGTCGCCCCATGCGTTGGCCGTTTCCGTCTGATCGCCGAGCTTTTTGAAGGTGGTTCCCACGACCATTTTGGGCTTATAGTTGTTCATAACCCACAGGGTAAGATCGAGGGCATGGGTTCCAATATCGATCAGGGGACCGCCGCCCTGCTCAAACTCATTCAGAAATACACCCCAGGTGGGAACAGCCCTGCGGCGGAGAGCAAGGGCCTTGGCGTAATAGATGTCTCCAAATTCACCGGCGTCGGCATAGCGCTTCATGGCCAGTACGCTGGGATTGCATCTGTTCTGATAACCGATAGACAGCTTTTTTCCTGTGCGTTTGGAGGCGTCCAGCATGGCCTTTGCTTCGGCTGCGGTTTTTGCCATGGGCTTTTCGCACATGACATGCTTGCCGGCCTCCAGCGCGTCAATGGTAATGAAGCTGTGGGAACGGTTGGGGGTGCAGACATGAATGACTTCAATAGAATCGTCCTTAAGAAGCTCTTTATAATCGCTGTAGACCTTTGCGCCTTCAACGCCATATTCTTTGGCGGCTTTTTCCGCTTTTTCAATGATAATATCGCAGAAAGCAACCATATCTACATTGCCAAGCTTTTTCAGAGAAGGCATGTGCTTGCCGTTTGCAATGCCGCCGCAGCCGATAATACCAACGCGAACTCTTCTTTCCATAATCAATTCTCCTTTAGTATAAATATTTTTTAATTATCCCTTTTTAGGGTAAAGGAATACAAAAGAGGAAGGAAACATTTGCGAAAATACATAATTTGTTTTATAATATTTCTAAGAAAAACGTTTTCAAAGGGGGAAGAAGGTGGACGGCTATTATGAGTCACGCAGGGATCATTTGAAGCATCCCATGATATGGAAATCTCAGAATATCAATTTTTTCCCTCATTTTCACCGCACCATAGAAATTACCTATGTGGTAAAGGGTGAGATTCAATGTATCTGCAATGGGAAAAACTACTGTGCCAAGGCGAATGAGATTCTTATTTTTCCAAGCTACAGCGTTCACAGCGGTACTTCTACGGACGGAACGGAAACTATGGTTATTCTTGCGCCTTTGGACTATTCCTCTGCGATTTTTTCTTCTTTAAGCGGCAAGACCTTTCAAAAACTGATTGTGACCTCACCCGAGGCCTGTGGAGAAATCTATGACGCTATGCGGCGCCTGCTGGAGCACAAGGGGAAAAAGGTGAGCGCCAACATCACCAAAGGGTATGTCAGCGTAATTGTTGGACTGCTGACCGATGCGGTTGGCCTTTGTGAGCTGGAAAAGGACAAGAACGACTACCTCTCCAAAGATATTCTCATGTATCTGCAGAAAAATTTTCTTTCGCCAATTTCCCTGGATGAAATTTCAGCGAAATTTGGATACAGCAAATACAGCTTTTCCCACCTGTTCAATTCCTATTTTCAATGCTCCATGACGGAGTATATCAATTCTCTCCGGGCAAGGTATGCGGCCAATCTTCTGATGGAAACCAAGGGCTCCATGACGGAAATTGCCATGCAGTCAGGATTTGAGAGCCTTAGAACATTTTACCGTGTTTTTAAAAAATATTATGGAGAAACCCCGTCGGAATATAAAAAACAGCGGCACACCACCTTGGAATAAAAGGTGAAGCCTTACAGATATCTTATCATATCGTTTTTCAAGAAGCTTGTCATATTTTGATTATTTTGTGCCATAAATTGTTAATATGATGGATTTGTATTTGTTAGAAAAGTGAAAATGGGATAGGGGAGAACCGGCAGAGCCTGACAGGATAACAGCCGGTTTTTGCTTTGGCGGCGAAGTATGCGCGCGTGAAACGGAGGAATTAGAATGGAAGTGACGGAGCTCGGTTTGGATGCTCTTAAGGGTAAGGAAGTAAAATTTGCGGTTATCGCCGCAAGGTATGGGGAAAAGTGGATTTTCTGCAGGCATAAACAAAGAGAAAGCTGGGAGCTCCCGGGCGGGCACAGGGAGACAGGGGAATCGGTTCTTGAGGCGGCAAAGCGGGAGTTATGGGAGGAAACCGGCGCTCTTCAGTTTACACTGGAGCCAGTCTGCGCTTATTCGGTCAGTGCGAAGGGAACAACCACCCTGGGCGGCTTTTTTTATGCGGAAGTGGAACAATTGGGGAACTTGCCTAAAGAGATGGAAATTGGCGAAATCATGTTGGCGGAGGAACTGCCGGAGCCTGTGACATATCCAGCAATACAGCCCTTTTTGTTCCGGATAGTCCTTCGGTGGCTAGAGGAAAGGGAAGCGTTAGCGAAAGAATTGTAAAAAAGTTTTCCTCTGGGAAAGGAGGACTGACAGAGAGGGGGAGGGTAATGATTTTATCAGCGTCACGCAGGACAGATATTCCCTGCTATTACGGCGATTGGTTGGTGAATAGGCTGAAGCAGGGGAACGTATGGGTGAGAAATCCCATGAATTCAGGGCAGATCAGCGAAATTCCTCTTGGAACAGATGTTGTTGACTGCATTGTCTTTTGGACAAAGGATCCTCAGCGTTTTCTTCCTTGCCTGGATACGATTGACAGAATGGGATATTCTTATTATTTCCAATTCACTCTCACGCCTTACGGAAAGCAGATAGAACCCAATCTGAGAGATAAGGCGGGAATTGTGGAAACCTTTCAGACGCTTTCCAGACGGATCGGGAAAGAAAGGGTACAGTGGCGTTATGATCCCATTCTTTTTAATGAGAGAATCGGGATCGGCTACCATAAGGAGCTGTTCCAAAGAATGTGTGAAACATTATCTCCTTATACGGAAACAGTGATCATCAGTTTTGTGGATATGTATTCCCGGCTGCGAACGCCCCTGGTACGTCCTTTGCGGCCAGAAGAAATGTATGAATTGGCGGAAATGATTGGAAAAACAGCGGAAAATTATGGAATAGTACCGAAAAGCTGTTGCGAAGAGGATCTTTCTGCTTATGGAATCCGAAAGGCCAGCTGTATTGACAAGGAGACACTAGAAAAAATTTGCGGATATCCTCTTGAACTCCGACGGGACAGAGGGCAGAGGAAAAACTGCGGATGCGTGGAAAGCGTCGACATCGGCGCCTATCACACCTGTCCCAACGGCTGCGTTTATTGCTATGCCAATCACGGCCAGTCTGCTGTTCAAAAAAATTTTTTATTTCACGATCCCAATAGCCCGTTTTTATGCGGTGGGCTCAAACCCGGAGAGAGACTAGTACAACGTGGGGGAAAAAGCCATAAGTCAGAGCAGATCAGCCTGTGGGAAGGGAGGCGGGAGAATGGAAATTAGGATTGCCGGAATACAGGATACCGATAAAATCATGGAATGGGACAAGTGGATCTCAGAAAAGGTATTGCTGGATAAGATCGCGAGAAAAGAGGTATATATCGCTCATGCAAAGACGGAATTTGTGGGATGGATGAGATATCATCTCTTTTGGGATAACATCCCGTTTTTGTCCATGCTGCACCTTCTTCCCCAATACCGGGATCGGGGACTGGGAAGGCTGATGATGGAGCGGTGGGAAACGGATATGAAGAAATTGGGGTATCACAGGGTTCTTCTCTCAACCTCTCAGGAAGAACGTTCCCAGCGTTTTTACAACCGCTTGGGATACCATGCCGTGGGCAGCTTTCTTCTGCCAGAAGAGCCGTTGGAGCTTATTTTCATGAAAGAACTGGAAAAGTCATCAATGTAATATGGAATGCTAGTGCTGAAGGGAACCGGAAAATTTGATTATTTTATGAAAGACCTTGAAGATGTAGTTTTGTTAAAAAATGAAATTTAAAAAGATTTTTAAGTCTTGACAAAGTAATGTTTTCTATATATTATTATGATAAAATATTTTTTCATAAAGATTAAAAGATGAAATTTATTTTCCGAGTTGATCTCACTGAAAAATCGATAGAATAAGGTGACGGAAGTGGGAGTGTCAGCTAAAAGTAACCAGAGCCTTTTTCTTCCCTCTTTTAAGAAAAAATAGAAAAATTTTTAGAAAGAAGAAAAGAAATGGATATTTCTGTTTTAGAAAAACTGCGCCACGGGCTGATTGTCTCCTGTCAGGCGCTGGAAGATGAACCGCTCCACGGAGCGCGGATTATGGCAAGGATGGCCCTGGCGGCTTCTATGGGAGGCGCGGCGGGGATCCGGTGCAATGGTATAGAGGACATCCGTGCTATCCGGCAGACAATATCTCTGCCGACTATCGGTATCATCAAAAAGAAGTACGCTGATTCCCCTGTCTATATCACTCCATCCATGGAGGAGGTGGCGCTGCTCGTTGCCTCCGGAACAGATATTATCGCCGTGGACGCCACCGATCGTGTTCATCCGGGTGGAAAGACTGGATGGGAATTTGTTGAAGAAATTAAAAATCAATATCCGGATATCCTTCTCATGGCGGATATTTCAAATAAGGATGAGGCAGTTTTAGCGGATCAGGCAGGCGCGGATATCATTTCCACAACCCTTTCGGGGTATACCGGAAACATCCCAGTGCCCTTGGAGCCTGATTTTGAACTGATCCGGCTGCTGGCGGGAAAAATCAAGGGAAAACTATTTGCGGAAGGAAGGTTGACTACTCCCGAAAAAGCTGTTAAGGCTCTCGCGCTTGGCGCTTACGCCGTTGTAGTGGGAGGGGCCATTACCCGTCCGCAGCTGATTACCAAAAGCTATGCGGATAAAATAAAAAACTGGAATGAGGATGTCTCTGGTTCCGTCTAACGGGGGGTGATTCCTTCAAAGCTTCAGTAAATAAAGAAAGGACAAACGTTTTATGAACCAAAAAGAAATTATTCCTCATATCCGCAGTGCTTATCTGAGTTATACAGATTCAGAAAAGAAAATAGCGGACGCTATTTTGGAAAATCCCCAGCAAGTTGTTTACAGCTCGATCAGCGATGTGGCGGACAAAGCGGGAGTAGCGGAAGCAACGGTGCTCCGCTTTTGCAGAAAAAACGGGTATAAAGGTTTTTACGCCTTCAAGCTCCAGTTGGTAAATGAAATGGCGATGCAGAACAAGGAAGAGGCCCCAGCCGGGGAGCCTGTGATCAACCAGAGTGTGTTGTCTGTAAGAAATGTAGCGGAACAGGCGGTAAAATCCATTGAGGAAACCTGCCGGATGATCGATTCTGCAAGGCTGCAAGTGGTGGCGGATAGAATTCTTCATTCCAAGGGCAGGATTTTCTTTTTCGGCGTGGGAATGTCAGGAAATACGGCGATGGACGCCATGGCGAAATTCCTGCGGCTGGGGTTTAACGCGGTAGCGGTTCCAGATGGGCATATGCAGCTGATTACAGCCTCTCTTTTGTCGGAGGAGGATATTGCCATTGGTTTCTCTTTTTCGGGAAGTACCAAGGATACGGTGGATATTATGAGGGCGGCGAAAAAAAGAAAGGCGTTTACCGTCTGCATTACCCATTTCCTCCGTTCCCCCATTCGGGAATACTGCGACGAAATGCTGCTGATGGGAACCGAAGAGGGCCCTTATAACGGCGGTTCCCTGGCGGGGAAAATCAATCAGATTCTGGTATTGGATATGCTGTGTTATCTGATTGAAAAGAAGGATTTGGAAAAGGCAAAGAAAAACAGCAGTGAAAGCACAGAATTTATTGCGGATAAGATTTATTGAAATGGGGCGGCGGAAATATGGGTATTTTTTCACTGGATGTTGGCGGGAGTATGGTGAAATACGGCTTGTTTGACGATTCGGAGCACTTGGTATCTTACGGAAAAGTGCAGACAGATCACTCCCTGCCAGGACAAAGCCTGCCAGCTCAGCTGGAAAAGCTGTATTATGTTTATGGGGAAAACGCCCCATTGATAGGTGTCAGCTGTTCCGGGCAGATCGATACCCGTTCCGGGACAGTGGCCTTTGCCACCCAGGCGCTGCCGGGGATGATGGGCTTTCCCATACGGCTGGAGCTAGAGAAAAGACTTGGAGCGTCTGTGTGGGTGGAAAACGATGTCAATTGTGCGGCTGTGGGAGAGGGGCGTTTTGGCGCGGCCCGGGAGCTGCCGTCTTTTCTCTGCCTAACCTACGGTACGGGAATTGGCGGTGCGATTATGGAAAATGGTTCTCTCCTGCGGGGAAGCCGCGGAAGCGCTGGGGAGTTTGGACATATATGCGTTCAACATAATGGGCGGAAATGCGGTTGCGGGCAGGCTGGATGTTACGAAGCGTATGCTTCTGCAAGAGCCCTGATACAAGACGCGTCCCGAATTTTTCAGCGGGAGATCTCTCCGGATGACTTCTATGAAGAGCTGCATAAAGGAACGCCCGCGGCCCGGGAGGCGTTTGAATATTGGCTGGATTATGCGATCTGTGGACTTGCTTCCCTCATACGCAGCTTTACTCCG
>JAHZIE010000085.1:0-532 GCA_019419895.1 Clostridiales bacterium
TGGGGAAGATGTCTTTAAGCCAGTTGAAGTTTTGTCTGGTGGGGAAAAGGTGCGCTGTATGCTGTCGAGGATGATGATGTTTGGTTCCAATGTTTTGGTGGTCGATCAGCCGACCAACCATTTGGATTTGGAGTCTATCACTGCTGTGAATAATGGACTGATTGATTTCAAAGGTGTGTTGCTCTTTTCCTCCCACGATCACCAGTTTACCCAGACGGTGGCCAATAGGATTATAGAGATCACCGGAGATGGTGTGGTTGATCGCCGGCAGACTTATGATGAATATATCGCTTATAAAAATGAAATGCAGGAATTAGTGCCCTAATTTTCCCACATGGAAAACGGTGAACGGGAATGGAAAATAAAGGCTTGCAGTATTTAAATTCCTACGAAGTGTATCCAAAATTTCAGCAAAAAGAGGTCTTTTCCTATAGATAGGAAAGACCTCAGCCGAAAATAGATGAAAAAACTATTCCAGATGCAACGCCCTTGCTTTTCCCAAAATGAGGTTGGTGACGGTTTGTTAGGCGGC
>JAHZIE010000085.1:551-9542 GCA_019419895.1 Clostridiales bacterium
GACCTTTTTACCAAAAGCGGCCGCCGGGATCGATAGGAAAAACCATAGTATGGTGTAAACCGGACAGATTTGTCCCATAATATTACCAGGGACGTGGGAGTAGTCCCAAACATCCAGATGCAGGCACAGGTTGACAATTACGCCTGTGACAAATTCAACGGCGGTAATGATGAACGCGCCGCCGGTATATCGGAATATACAGGGCAGCTTTTTGTATCTGCAGTTACAGAAGCGATGAAGCAGCACCAGACATAATCCTCCGGCGAAAAACATGGAATAATGGGTATATTTGCGCCAGAGGATTTCGATCAAGCTATATATACTGCCGCCTGCCAGAAAAAGAAAGGCATATTTTTTCATGAAATCCCTCCAAAGAAATGGTTGTTATCCCAATTGTTTCCTTGGAAGGCAGCATTATTCATTTTTGATGACGCTGGTTTTATTTACCGTTGTATTTGTTTTTTAAGTAGTTGATATTTTCGGGGGTGTCCTCACGATAGGGAATTCCAAAGTATTCAAGAATCCCCTTGGCAATGGCGACTCCAATTTCATAAATATGATCCATAATAAATTGGGCGTCCTGTGGATTGTCATGAAAGGCGACTTCGATGAGAACTGCGGGCGCGCGGGTGCGCCTGAGTTCATAATATCCCTTGCCGTTAAAAGCGGTATAGCCTTCTTTTACTCCAAAACCGTCCACGGGTGAGATTTCTTCCAGATTCGTGTAAATATCTCTGGCGAGACGTTCTCCATCCCCTCCAAAACGGTGGGTGTAAACCTCTGGGCCGCGGGCTGTTCCATTCGCCGAGGCGTTGGAATGTATTGCAACATGGACTTTTGGATTTACAGCGTTGGATTCTGCCACAACCTCCTGAAGGGATTGGCTGGGAGAATTGCGTACAACATTCAGTCCGAACCTTTTCAGCTCGTAATCAACAACATCGGCAATTTGGTTCATTCTTTCTTCTTCCGTGCCGTAGTTGCCATATCCCACATTCCATTCCTGTAATGAAGGGGAAAGGTATACATCAACTTGTGCCATAGTAGTCCTCCTGACTGAAATTAATCTATTGGGCTTACTGCCATGATATGAAGGGGGAAACCTGAAGGTTCCTTCAGGTTTATGCCGAAATAATAAAATATAGTGCGAAACAGATTATATTTATTCATTAGCATCATAATGACCATAGATTCTGTTATAATTATTCTAAATCTTTATGAACAAGTGAAAGGAGGGGAAGCATGGGCGGTGAAAAAAGGACTTTTTCGTTTAGAATCATATATTTAGCAGCCTTCGTTTTTCTATTGTTAGGCGGCCTGTTTTTCAGTGTCTCATGTTCTTCTCCCAATGAATTGCAGGCGGTGTCGGAAAAAGGGAGTGAGGTCATTACCTCCCAGGTGGATTGTACGGAAATTGCCTCCCGTGTTACTGAAGAGGTTGCGGAGAATAATCCGGTGCTTAAACTGACAACGGATCAGCTGGATAAGCATTATACGATTCCCCGGGAAATGCTTCAGGATTTTTGTGTTTATACATCCAGCGATGATACTTCTGCTTTTGAGATAGCTGTTTTTGAAATTTTTTCTCCTGATGACAATTTACCTGTTGTTCAGAAAGCAATTAACCTTCATATTTCTTCTAAAGCGGAGAATTACCGTTCCATGAATCAGGCGGCGTATTCCATGCTTTTGCAGACAAAAACTATTGTGGCGGGAGATTATATTTTGGTGGCAACCTGTTCCAATCCCCAGAAAGCCGTTAACATTTTTGAAATCTATACTTCTGAAGTGGAAGAATAAAACCGGACTGGATAGAAATTTAGGAAATTTATGCTCTTAAAAAATCTAGCCAGGCCGGTTGTTTTTGTAAACTAACTGGGAAGGTCAGAGCTGACGTGACGGAAATACTCCAAAGTCCTTCCTTGGGGAAGCTTAGGAAATATGACAAGCCTGAGAACTATCTGGATTACCGTTATTTTATGAAGTACCTTTCTGAGCATTGGGACTTGTGGTGTGGAGACATATACCGCGTGTTGTCTTGTTTCTGCTAAGAGTTGTGCACGCTGCATCTTCAGTGTCGAGTTTTCATTCTGGTGAAACAGGGGAAAATAAAAAGCGTATGTGAAAATATTTCCTACGAGGACAAAGGCGCTTGTTTCGTTACAAAAGAAACTCTCCTTTCTTTATTGAGTAAGCTGTCATCAGGTATTTTCAGGGTTCAAGTATTCCTTCAGTAAGGCGTCTGCGTTCAGAAAAGTTTTGGCCTGCTATTTTGAGCAACATTGAGAGAAATGGTTTTGCACATCAATTTGTGAATAAAATTTACATTCGATTTGTCGCTGCGAGGTGGAAATCAGATGAAACGTCCCTTGGCAACACTTGGATTTTTATTTGTGTTATCTCAGCTGCTGGCAATTTATTTGGAAGGCGCCGCTTCCCTATGGATAGCGGCGATTCTTCTTTACCTCTTTTCCATCTCCTTATTTTTTCCAAATATAAGGAAAACAATGGCTATTCCTGCGGTGTTGCTGATGACGGCGTTATCCTTTTTGCAGACGGGCGTTTATTCCAACGCGGTCTCTAGGCCTGTTTTGGAGTTAGATGGGAAACCGGCTGTGGTGGAAGCCTATATTTATGATCTCCCCAGCGAAGTAGATGGAAAATATGTATATGTTTTCCAAGCATCCCGGGTTACGGTAATAGAAGAGGACGGGCCTGGGGAAGAAAAGGAAATGTCCTTTCGGTTCCGTTTAACAAGTTCCTCCCCTTTGGAGTACGATGTCTATGAAAATATCCGATGTCAGTTGGTTTTTTCCAAGCCGGAGGGAGGATTTGGCTATACCTCACAAAATTCCTATCGGGCCAAGGGAATTTCGCTTTTTGCTTATTTTCAGAATTATGAGGTGCAGGAACTGTATATGCAGCCGCCGGATCTCCATTACCGTTTTCTTCAATTGAGAAAGGTACTTCTCGACAAGTTAGACTGGCTTCTTCCGGAGCGGCAGGCTGCCATGGCGAAGGGAATCCTTTTTGGCGATAAGTCCACAATACCGGCAGAGGTATTGGGAGATTTTCAAATCTGCGGCATCCGTCATGTCCTAGCTGTGTCGGGGCTTCATACCTCATTTTTCTGCCAACTGCTACTCCTTTTGCTGGGAATCTTCCATTTTCCGGAACGGTTGAAATATTTTTTGGCAATGCTGGGAATTTTGATTTTCATGGGGCTGGCAGGATTCACCCCGTCAGTCAATCGGGCGGGAGTTATGTATCTGGTTTATTTAATGGGAAAAATCATCTTCCGGCAGGCGGATTCCTTGAATTCTCTCGGGTTGGCGGGCCTTATTTTATGTCTGCTCAATCCTTATTGCGCTGCAGATATTGGTTTTCAGCTATCTTTTTTGGCGACGATGGGGATTCTTCTCTATTCGGAGCGTATTTCCCGCGCCATATTTCGCCGGCTGAACTGGAATTCACCGGGAAGGCTTCCAGGTTATATCGTATCGACTTTCAGTACCACAATCGCCGCCACGCTGTTCACCCTTCCTGTTGTTTCCCTTTCCTTTGGAACGATTTCCATCATATCTCCCATTGTGAATTTATTCGTCATTTATCCCGTCCAGCTTTTGTTAACCTGCGCTGTGCTAGCACTTCTTTTTTCCTTCCTGGGGCCTTTTGCCTTTATGACAAAACCGTTTTCCCTGCTGACTGGAATCCTTGCCAACTACCTCATGGACTGTACCCATTGGTTTGCGGGACTGCCTGTGACCTTGCTTCCCGTTTCCCAAGAGTTCTTTCAGCTTTGGTTGGCGTTGACATTGCTGCTCTGCGCGCTTGGGGTTCTGTTCTACCGCCCGGACAGAAAGAAGTTGCAAAAAAGGGTAGCCCTCTTGTCTTGCATTACTCTGATGGTGGGCATTTTTTCCTATCAGGTTCCCAGAAGAAATCAGATCACATTGGGAATTCTAGATGTGGGAGACGGCTTAGGAGTTTGCCTGACCTATCAAGGGTGTGGGATCATCATAACGGATGCGGGAAATAAATACACACCACAAGCCTGCCAAACCTATCTGAAAAAATATGGCTGCCATTCCGCGCAGGCGCTGATCCTCCCTTCAATGGAACGGCAGAGCGTCCTGACAGCGGCGCAGCTTCTTTCCGAAGGGCTCCCCGACCGTATTTATTTTCATGAGGAAGGGGAGATTCCAGATGAGATAGAAAAGCGGCTCTATCCGGAATGTGTACTGCTGCAGGGGCAAGGAAGGATGGAGCTAGAGGTAACTCCAGGCGGGGAAGGAGAGGCTTCTGAGAAAACAAAGATTCTGATAGAGGCGGTTCCTTCTGAAGGTGGTTTGTGGTATAATATCCAAATAGGAAACCATACCGTGCTGATAGCCACAGGGGAAAATGACGCGCGGTTTTTGCCTCTGGAATTACGCAGTCCGGAACTGCTTTTGGTTCGGGATGCCGTAAAGAATTTAGAAGAGCTTCAGCCGGGGCTTCTGGTGCTTTCCTCTTCAGAAAAAAGTATGAGCCGATGTTTGCCGGAGCTGGTTTACGGGGCTCCATACCTTTATACCACGGCAGAAAACGGCACTCTGTCTTTTGGGACGGATGGGAAAGGGGAATGGGAAGTACAAAGGGAAGCATAGACCCGCGGGAAGAACGAAAAAGGGAGAAACAGGTACGATGGCCGCGATAAATGAAACAATGTTAAAAAAACAGATAAAGGAAAATGCCTTTGCCAAAGTCTATTTTTTTTATGGGGAAGAAACCTATTTGGTAGAAAAATATTCTGAGCTTGTAGTTTCCAAAGTTGTAGGGAAAACAATGGTAGATTTTAACCTTCAGCGTTTTGATGGAAAGGTCCCGGTAAATACCATCGCGGAAGCTGTAGAGGCTTTGCCGCTTATGGCGGAGAGAAAATGCGTCCTGGTGACGGACTTTGATGCCGAGGGACTGAATGCCGCAGAGAACAAAAAGCTCAATGAGCTGATTGAAAATCTTCCCAACAGTTGCGTGCTGGTTTTTCGTATTCTGTCCTTAGAAATAAATCTGAAAAAGTCAGCCAAATGGAAAAATTTTTTAAAGTTGGTAGATAAGGCGGGGGATACTCTGATTTTCGACTACAGAACTCCCGCTGCACTGGCTAAGTATCTTTCGGATTATGCTGAAAAAAGAGGGTGCGCTCTTTCTCAGGAGGACGGGAAATACTTGGTACAGCAGTGCGGTACAGAGCTGATTTTGCTGAACAATGAAATGGAAAAGCTATGTGCTTATGTTGGAGAAGGAACAATCACCAGAAAGCAGATTGACAGTATTGCGGTAAAAACGGCGGAAACCGTGACCTATAAGCTGGCAAACTCTCTAGTAGCCGGCAATTATGAAGAAGCCTACCGAATTTTAAGTATTCTTTTTGATCAGAGAGAGGAGCCGGTGTCCATCCTGTCGGCGCTTTCGGGTGCCTATATTGATTTATACCGTGCAAAAGCGGCTCTCGAAAGCGGCGTGCCTATCCCGCAGGCGGCGCAGGATTTTGAATATCGCTCCTTGGAATTTAAGCTGCGCAACGCCGCGAAGGATTGCCGTAGGCTGAAGCTGTCGCAGCTTCGCCGGTGTCTGGACGCTATTTACCAGACGGATAAGCAGCTGAAAAGTTCCCGGACGGATTCCCGTGTGCTTTTAGAAAAGCTTTTGGCACAGCTTTTGTTAATTTCAGTGAAAGGATAGGCTGCCTGTTACTATGGATAAGATAAAAATACGGCAAGCTGTGATTGTAGAGGGAAAATATGATAAAATCAAGATATCCTCCTTTCTCGACGCCACGATTATCGAAACCAGGGGATTCCGCATTTTCTCAGATAAGGAGCAAATGAAGTTGCTGCGGGTTCTGGCGCGGCAGCAGGGGCTTCTGGCTTTAACAGACAGCGATCACGCGGGGTTTATGATTCGCAATTACCTCGCCGGTTCGATCCCTAAAGAACAGATTCGGCACGCCTATATTCCCGACATTTTGGGAAAGGAAAAGCGCAAGAAAGCACCGTCTAAGGAAGGAAAGCTGGGAGTGGAGGGGGTATCTGTATCAATCCTTCTGGATTCTCTGCGGAAGGCGGGAGTCCTGGAAGATTCTCCTCCGGATAGAAGAGGAGAGAGGGAAATTTCCAAGGCGGATCTCTTTGAGGACGGTTTGACAGGAGTGGAAAACAGTGCGGCGAGAAGGGAAAAACTCTTGAAGCGGCTGGCTCTGCCCGCCTACCTTTCTCCAAATGCCTTGGTACGGGTGCTGAATATGGTAATGTCTTATGACGAATATAAGGCGTATATCTCCCAGCTCGATAAGTCATAACGATTCTTGTAAGAAAAATCTGGAATATGTTGAAATTCTATTACAGAGAAAACAGATATGGCGGGGATAATTGCTGCGGATAGGAAGGGGAGGGGAAAACTGCATTGACAATCCCCTTGTCGGATTTTATAATAAATAAGTTGTAAAGATTATGATAAGGGGAGTTTTTGTGCGCCGGTTAACTGTATCACAGAATGAAATAACGGAAGGTTCCATTTTACGTTCCCTTCTGGCGTTTTTCTTTCCTATTCTGCTGGGTACTTTTTTTCAGCAGCTGTATAATACGGCCGATGCCGTTATTGTGGGAAACTATGTGGGAAAACAGGCCTTGGCGGCGGTAGGGGGGACTACAAGCAACCTGATAGGTTTTTTGGTGAACTTATTCGTAGGTTTATCCTCTGGTACAACAGTGGTGGTCGCCCAGTATTATGGGGCAAGAAAGTATGAAGATGTCAGCCGGAGCGTTCATACAGCTATAGCCCTTTCTATTGCGGCCGCGGTAATTATTACGGTTCTTGGAATTGCCGTTTCCTATCCAGCTTTGAAAGCGATGGGAACCCCTGACGATGTCATGGACTACGCCCTTACTTATCTGCGGATCTATTTTCTGGGGAGCATCGCTTCTTTTCTTTATAATATGGGTTCGGGTATTCTCAGGGCTATGGGGGATAGCAAAAGGCCCCTTTATTTTCTCATTGTGGCCTGCTTGACCAATATTGTCCTCGATTTTGTTTTTGTGGTCTGGTTCCGCTGGGGTGTGACTGGAGTCGCGGTTGGAACCGTACTTTCCCAGGTTTTGAGTGCGGTTCTGATTCTCCAAGCACTGATAAAAAATGATATCTGCCCATTCTCTTTTCGCAGGATGCGTTTTTATGGCGATGTTCTCAAGAGTATCATTCGGATCGGGTTGCCGGCGGGGATTCAGTCAGATATGTATGCGATATCCAATATTATGATCCAAGCTTCCATCAATTCCTTTGGGACGAATACTGTAGCGGCTTGGGCTGCCTTTGGAAAGATGGACTCCTTTTATTGGATGGTTTCCAGCGCCTTTGGTATCGCGATTACCACCTTTGTGGGACAGAATTTTGGAGCGCAGAAATACGAGCGTGTCCATAAGGGAACTAAGCTCTGTCTTGCGTTGGCGTTTGGCGCTGCCTTTTTCTTCAGTATTGTCTTTTGCTTGCTGCGCTTTCCGCTTCTCAGTCTGTTTACGAATGACGGGGATGTCCTTCAAATTGGAGCGGGGGTTGTTTTGCAGATGGTTCCCTTCTACTTTCTCTTTGTTTGTATTGAGATTCTATCGGGCTCCATCAGAGGGACGGGAGATTCTCTGATTCCGATGCTGCTCACCTGCGGAGGGGTCTGTGTACTGAGAGTGGTATGGATTTTTGCTGTATTCCCTCTTCATCGTACCCTGGGCAATATTGTTCTCAGCTATCCGGTCACCTGGGTGATCACATCCGTGCTTTTTGTCATTTATTATCTCAAGGGCGGGTGGATGAAGAGGAGGAGAGGGGAAACAGAACATTCTGTCTCGTAGGAGCCGATAACTATCGAGTTAAGACTTTTTCTCGAAAGGAATTGCGCGTCTATCCTTTGTTTGAGCGTTAGGTGAATAAACCAGCCGACGGTTAAACGGTTACAATGGGCCTGTTGTTCCATAAGTCCCTTTTTGCCAGGACAGTCAGTCAAAAAAGGAATAAATATAAAGCTAACTCCCTGTCAAGAGGCAAAAGGACCTCCTTGACAGGGAGTTCTTATCTTAATACAGAACGTTCTATTGATTATAAGCGTTTCCCTTTTCCGGTAATGGATTTTATATTCTTATGGATTGATTTAATTTCACTTAGGGAGTGGCTGGGAGCCTCAAAATCAGCTTTATGATATCCAGCAAGAGAAACCTCAAACAGGAGCGGTCCTTGGTAGTCAGCTTCTTCAAGTAGGGTTACCAGCTGTCTCCAGTCGATGAATCCGTCCCCAGGCATCACATGACGTTCATTGATAAAATCATAATCAGAAATATGAAGAGAAATCAATCTATCGGCGCAGGGTTTTAAAAATTCCGCGTGATTCTCTTCCAGAAGATGATTGGTATCGAAACAAAAGCGCAGCCTTTTGTCCTGTGTCAATAGATATAGCATCTCGTGGGAATTTCTTGTCAGACATGTGCGGGGAAGATTTTCCACAGCTAATAGGATGCCAAGCTCCTGCGCTTTATCTGCCAATATTTTGAGAGAAGAAGAGGCGTTACTCAGGCGTTCCTGACGTTCATTCTCAGAAATAGGTTCGGAACTTGGATGGACAACAACGACCTCAGCTCCCACAGCAGCCGCTTTTTCCATGTAAAAAAGATCTGTATTCAAGGCAGCGCGCCTTTTTTGAGAGGAAGGGTGGGAAATATCGATTTCACGGCTGAAGGGAAGATGCAGGGACCAGATGTGAACGCCTGTACGCTTCGCCTCCTTTTCGATAGCGGGAAAATCAAGGGTGGGAAAGTCTTTACAGCTGGGGGATATTTCAATAGCTTCAATTCCACACGCTTGATAGTTGTCAAAATCCTCTGGTTGAAAGCAACTCACTGATAACGCGGTTTTCCATGTCCGATAATCCGTCATACGGATTCCTCCCCTCAGTTATTTGAATAA
>JAHZIE010000086.1 GCA_019419895.1 Clostridiales bacterium
ATGGGAATCGTCTTTTCCTGATCGGTAAATTCATTCTTTTCATCGCTTAAAAGGAGGGATTCCCTCCTGCCGTCCAAGCTGGCGGATATTCTGGAACCGCCTTTCTCAAAAAGGCATTCCGCCGTCAGTCTCCCCTGGGACACTGTAAATCCGACCCTTTCGTTTGTAGAAACAGTTACCTCTACTTCCGGCCTTTTGTCCCGGTAAGGCATCAGCAGGGAAACCATCAGCTGCCCCCCTCTGTCCTTCCATGTCACAGAGACATGCTCTGCCGCCGTTTTCCGGTTATAATCGGTACACATCCACCCGGATACCGGATCTTCCTGTCCCTTTTCCAGACGGAAAGACAAGTCCTTCCCGCCGAGATGGAGGATTTCCAGAGTCACATCCCCCGCGTGGGTAAGTATCGTCCCCTCCTGGAAAGAAGTATCGCCGCATTCCGGCGACAGCATCCAATTCAGCTGAAAGGAAGAACCGCCGCTGATCCGGTCGGCAATCACATAACATTGGTTCCCGATGGAATACACCTGCCGATGATGGATGGCATCCAGCCTTTGCTCTCCGTAGCCATCGTTATAAATCCCCTCCGCGAACTGGAGGAGCCTTCCAAAATGGAACCTTGTGCCGTCCCGTTTCTGCAGCCTGCGCAGATGGGCCGCATACTCCTCATATTCCCTCCAATCCTCACTGACCTTGTCGCGGTTCACCGCCACTGTCTTGAGCCTGCATTGGGAAAGCCCGTCAACGCAGAGGGTACTGTGGGCAAAAGAAGAGGTGAAATACTCGTTTAATCTCTTCGACGCAGGATCATCGGCATAATTATAATTTCCGGCGTCCACCAGCAGATTCTGCCCCAGCGCGGTCAAAATCACGCTGTTACAGTCCTCGTGGGCATGCCCCATCCCATAACGGCTAGTCTTAAAAAAGAGGTAGTTGTCCTTTTTTGTCCATCCGGAACGCATCACATAATAACCGCCGTAGGGATAAGCCGCAGAATTAACGGTGCATCTCTCCTGTTTCTCAATAGCGCGGATGATTTCGCCTGTCCGCGGAAGGGGGAACATCCGGTTTCTGCCTTTTGCCTCCTCCACCGCGTGGTTTCCCTGATGGGTCTTCGCCACCGCCGGCATCTGATCCAGCGGGGTAATGAGGGAGGCCAGGAACAGACAGCGCTGTTCCGCCTTTTCCCTGAGCTTTTCCATCCTGAGATTGCGCGTTCCCTCAAACAGCCTGGAGATTTCATACAGGCGCGCCACCAGTCCATGATTGTAATTAAAGGACTGCTCCAGATCCGTCCCGTCCGGCAGGACGCACATATCCACTGCCTCCTCCAGACGATCCATCCCCACCAGATAAGCGGCGGGCGCGATTTTAAATTCATCCAGCACCCTTCCCAGATAAACCAGCGCACAGGCGCAGTGGATAAATTGGTTGGGCGTGTACCGCCTGGCATTGTTCAGCACAACAAAAAAATGATCTGTCACCAGAGAATAAAGGATATTGGCAATCAGGATATCGGGTACCCGCTCATCCCCGGCGACTCGTCCCAATGCCTGAAGCATGCATTCCATGCGGGAGGCGGCGGCCAGGCCGATCCAGCTTCCACCGAGATATCCCGGCGTCCGCCCTTCTCCCCCGTATTTATATCCCTTTTCGTTGAGATAAGCGGGGAGGGAAACATCGTATTCCAGCCCGTGGACACCCCAATAATGATGTTGAAGAAAATCCTCATAAATTTCCATCCATTTATCCAAATACTGTTCCTGTCCCGTCGCTTCATAGGCGTCCAGAAGGCAGTTGGTAAAATAGAAATATCCCAGATGGCTCTGCCACTGCTTATCCCCGTCCGGCTCCAAAAACCAGTCGATGGGATCGCCCAGATCCACTATCCGGCTTCCCAGAAGGGAAACCCGGTTTTTCAGCAGCAGGTCCGCCTTCTCCTGAAAATTTTTCTCAGGGGCAGCTCTGTACGCCGGAGCACTAGCGGGAAGACGCTTCTTCAGCAGCTCCCTGTATTCTTTCAGGGCGGCGTCGAACTTTTCTTCCTCCACCAGCCGCCGCACCTTCTCAAAGCCCCTGGAAAAAAGGTTTATCTGCTCAAAAAAATGAGCTGGGTTCCCAGCCCTTAACCATCCGCCGATCGCGATCAGCTCCTTTCCGCCGGCAAAACACGCCGGCCCCAAGCATGCCGTTCCAGCGGCTCAATCCATATATTTATCCAGGATCCCGTCGATATCCTCCTCTGTCAGACGGCCGTATACGTCATCGTTGACCGTCATTACAGGCGCCAGTCCACAGGCGCCGATACATCGGCAGGCCGTCAGGGAAAAGCGGCCGTCCGCCGTACATTCCTCCGGTTCAATCCCCAGCCTTTCCTTTATTTTTTCCACAAGCTTTCCCGAACCCTTGACATAGCACGCCGTTCCAAGACAGACGGAAATGTTGTACTGTCCCTTAGGCGTGAGGGCAAACTGGGAATAAAAGGTGGAAACACCATATACCTCCTCCAGCGGGACGTCCAGCCCCTGGGCGACTATCTTCTGCACTTCCAGAGGCAGATAGCCATAAATCTCCTGGGCGTACTGCAGCGCTGGCATCAGGGCGCCGTCCTCCCCTTTATGGGCCTCCAGGAATTCCCTCAGCCTTTTTTCCTGCTCCTTTGTTCCCGCGAAAGGAATACTGCTGACCTTTTTCTGCATAAATTTTCCTCCCTAAGCACTGTCCTTCCAACAGCAATCAAACGGCCCTTCAGCATTGTCCACAGTTCTGGCCGCTCTGTTTGTGAAAAAATAGGCAAAGTATTTTTCTCATCATAGCACATTCCATAATTTTTTTCTAGAAGGTCTTTACATTTATATGTAGGATTATCCTTTCATATTTTATCTATTTTGCTATCAATGCTTTACTTGTTTTTCCATGAAAATATCTTTTTCTTTATCCTCCCTCCATAAAAGAGAAAGAGTTCTACCAATCATATTCCCGAGGAAAAGGAATCATGCCTACAGACAATGCATAAAAATAGATGAATCAATATACATTATTAAGTTTCACCTGACGCTTTGGCCGTTTTATCCCCTTTCTCTCTTTATGCTTTTTTAGGCCGGCGGCTTCTCTTTTGTATCAACCGAAAGACATACCCCTTATCCAGATCGGTTTGAAAAGATTTGACGCCTTTCTTTAAAAGAAAATGGTTTTGCTGGATAAAGTTATTGACTATTTTCTCCATAAAACCTATAATTGTTTTATATATCAACCTATTTTTATTTCACTGGGGGTTCATTTAAATGGCTAGAGTTTATAATTTTTCCGCAGGCCCATCCATGCTGCCGGAGTCTGTATTGAAGCGCGCCAGCGCTGAAATGCTGGATTACAATGGTTCCGGCCAGTCTGTCATGGAAATGTCCCACCGTTCCAAGCTCTATGAAGGAATCATTCACAACGCGGAAGCCCTGCTGCGTGAATTGATGAACATTCCGGATAACTATAAGGTCCTGTTCCTGCAGGGCGGCGCTTCCACCCAATTCGCCATGATTCCGCTCAACCTGATGAACGGTTCCGGTAAGGCGGATTTTGTTTTGACCGGCCAGTGGGCGAACAAGGCTTACCAGGAGGCTGCCCGTTACGGCCAGGCCAATGTGGTGGCTTCCAGCAAGGACAAAACCTATTCCTACATACCAAAACTCGATCCCAGCGCCTTTACCAAGGACGCGGATTACTTTCACATCTGCATGAACAACACCATATACGGGACAGTCTATAAGACACTGCCCCAGACCGGCGACGTTCCGCTGGTGGCTGACATATCCTCCTGCATCCTTTCCCAGCCCATTGACGTTTCCAAATTTGGGCTGCTCTACGCGGGCGCTCAGAAAAACATGGCGCCTGCCGGCCTGACCGTCGTCATCATTCGGGAGGATTTAATTGGCCATGCAAGGGATATCACCCCCACTATGCTCAATTATCAAATACACGCGGACAACGACTCTATGTACAACACCCCGCCCTGCTACACCATTTATATGGCGATGCTGGTTCTCGAATGGCTGAAAAACGAGATTGGCGGGCTTGAAAAGATGAAGGAAATCAATGAAAGAAAAGCTAAACTGCTCTATGATTTTCTTGACGCTTCCCATTTGTTCCGCGGCACCGTTGTTCCAGAAGACCGCTCCCTGATGAACGTCCCCTTTGTAACCGGAAACGACGAGCTGGACGCCAAATTTGTCAAGGAATCCTCCGCCGCCGGCTTTGTCAACCTCAAGGGCCACCGCACTGTGGGCGGCATGAGGGCTTCCATTTACAACGCCATGCCTGTGGAGGGCGTGCGGGCCCTGGTCGAATTCATGAAAAACTTTGAAGAAGCGAACGTCTGACAGGCGCGCCGCCCTTCTGTTGAGAGGATGAAAGAGATATTATGTTTCAGATTCAGACATTGAACAAAATTTCCAAGGCGGGCCTGGACCGCTTCGACAGCAAATACACCTGCTCCGACACGGTGGAGTCTCCCGACGCCGTTTTGGTTCGTTCCGCTTCCATGCACGACATGGAGCTTTCCAAGAGCGTTCTGGCTATTGCCCGCGCCGGAGCCGGCGTCAATAATATCCCTTTGGATAAATGCAGCGAGTCCGGCGTCGTGGTTTTCAACACTCCCGGCGCCAACGCCAACGCCGTCAAGGAGCTTGTAATTGCCGGCCTGCTCCTGAGCTCCCGCAAAATCGCTCCGGCCATTGAATGGGTAAAAACCCTGAAGGGACAGGGGGATGCCGTCACCAAAATGGTGGAAAAGGGAAAGAGCGCCTTTGTCGGCCCCGAGATCCAGGGAAAATCCCTCGGCGTCATCGGCCTTGGCGCCATCGGCATTAAGGTTGCCAACACGGCAAAAAGCCTTGGGATGACCGTCTACGGTTATGATCCCTATCTTTCCGTTAACGCGGCGTGGGGCCTGTCCAGAAATATCCACCACGCCATGACGTTGGATGAAATTTATGCTAACTGCGATTACATCACCGTCCATGTCCCTCTGACGCCCGACACAAAGGAAATGATCAACGCGGCTTCCATCGCCTCCATGAAGGATCATGTGCGGATTTTGAATTTCGCCCGGGCCGACCTGGTCAATACCCAGGATATCCTCCAAGCCCTGTCGGACGGCAAGGTCGCCTCCTATGTCACCGATTTCCCGTCCGATGAGCTTATTGGGGTGGAAGGCGTGGTAGCTATTCCCCATCTAGGCGCCTCCACACCGGAATCTGAGGACAACTGCGCCCAGATGGCCGCCAATGAATTGATGGATTACCTTGAGAACGGCAATATCACCAATTCGGTCAACATGCCGGCTGTCCGTATGGAGCGTGTGGGAGAAACCCGCATCTGTGTCATTCATAAGAATATCCCCAATATGCTCTCCCAGATTTCCGGTGTCGTTTCCAGCAATGGACTCAATATCGAAAATATGCAGAGCGTATCCAAAAAAGATTATGCCTACACCATTTTGGATGTTTCCGGCGATGTTCCCGAAAAGGAGGCCGACACCATTTTGGCTATCGACGGCATTATCCGGGTAAGGATTATCAAATAGGCCACAAGATGGCGTTTTTGGCCGGGCGGACTGCCCGGCCATTTATTTTCTACAATAGTAACCGACGAATCTCTCGGAGATTTTACGATTTGTTAATTGAACTGCGGGATATAATGGGGTAAAATAGAATAATTGCAGAAGGACTGCCGGCATTACCTCTCAGTTCGACGTAAGGTTCCTTGTTTTCTTTCAGCATATTCTAAACACTGTAACTTGTACAATAAAAACACGGCGGAATGATATCAACAGATGGTGTGAAAGAACTGTCTGCCCTTCATTCCTTTGAATTTAAGAATTTAACTTTGAGCTTCATCAGATCATTAAGGGATGAATTTGAAATGAAATTTTTGATAGTCAGTCAGCTGTATTCCCCAGATAATTTCAGGATTAACGATATTGTAGAGGAACTGCTTTCCCGAGGGCATTCCGTCAAGGTTGTGACGGGGCTGCCAGATTATGCCACCTCCAAAATTCCCAAGGAATTCAAATGGTTCCGCAACCGGCGCGTCAAACAGCCCAATTATGAGGTGGTCAGGCTGCCGATGATCGCCCGCCGTCACGGAATATTCTTCCGGGTTTTAAATTATACCTCTTTTATGATCTCTGGATGGCTCTATCTGAAATTATGCCGGAAGGAAAATTATGACGCGATCTTTTCCTATGGGCTTTCCCCCGTTTTGCAGATTGTGCCCGCCATTGGAGCAAAAAAGCGTTTTCATAAAAAGCTGGTGCTTTACTGTCTGGATTTATGGCCCGAATCCCTCAAAGCCTGGCATCTGAGGGAAAGCAGTGGGATTTTCCGCTTTATGAAAAATGTCAGCGGCAAAATTTACCGTTCCTGCGACTCCATCGCTGTCACCTCCCGCCCCTTTATCGAATATCTCAGGCAGGTATGTCTGGTTCCGGAAGAGCGCATGAGCTATCTTCCCCAGCACTGTGAGGATTTGTACAAGGAAATCAGCGGGGTATATGAGGATAACGGCTGCATTGATTTTCTCTTTGCAGGGAATATCGGCGCCGTGCAGAATGTGGACTGCCTGATCCGGGCCGCGGCCGTTCTGCCGCCGGAGCTCAGCTTCCGGGTACATATCGTAGGCAGCGGGTCTGAACTGGAAAACTGCAAAAAGCTGGCCGAAAGCCTGCATGCTTCTGATAAAGTGGTTTTCCATGGGCGGCATCCGGTGGAAAAAATGGCGGATTTTTACCGTATGGCCGACTGTTTTCTTCTGCCCCTCCAGGGGGGCAATTTTATCGGACAAACCCTTCCCGCCAAGGCCCAGGGATATTTAAGCGCTGGAAAGCCTATTTTGGGCGCGATTGAGGGCGCCGGGGCGGAGATGATTGCCGAATCCGGCTGCGGAGACGCGGTTGCCCCGGGGGACTATAAGGCGCTGGCTGGAAAAATGACGCGGGTCATAGAACGCTTTGAGGAATACAAAGAAAAAGGAATACGAGGCCGCCGTTTCTTTGAAGAAAATTATACAAAGGAGATTTTTTTCGATGGATTTATGGCGCTCTTCGGCGGACAGTCAGAAGAACAATCAAAAATAAATAAGAATGTACAGAAATTATCTTGAAAGGGAGATTAGAATTATGTTTGAAGGGAAAACTCTTTTAATCACCGGCGGCACCGGTTCCTTTGGTAATGCCGTCCTGCGCCGCTTTTTGAACACGGATATCAAGGAAATCCGCATTTTTTCCAGAGACGAAAAAAAACAGGATGAAATGCGCCATCTTTACAATAACGAAAAAATTAAATACTATATTGGCGATGTCCGCGATCTCCGCAGCATTGAGGACGCCATGTACGGCACCGATTATGTATTCCAGGCTGCTGCCCTGAAACAGGTTCCTTCCTGCGAATTTTTCCCTCTGGAGGCGGTAAAGACCAATGTCATCGGCACTGATAACGTTCTCACCGCCTGCATTAAAGCGGGAGTGAAAAAGGTTATCTGCCTTTCCACCGATAAGGCGGCCTATCCCATCAACGCCATGGGCACCTCCAAAGCCATGATGGAAAAGGTATTTGTCGCCAAATCCAGAACGGTGGCCCCTGAAAAAACCACCATCTGCGGCACCCGGTACGGAAATGTCATGTGCTCCCGGGGCTCTGTCATCCCCCTGTTTATCGACCAGATTAAATCAGGCAGCCCTTTAACTGTCACCGAACCGAAAATGACCCGTTTCATTATGAGCCTGGAAGAGGCGGTGGAACTGGTTCTGTACGCCTTTGAGCATGCTCAGAGCGGCGATATTTTTGTGCAGAAGGCCCCTTCCTGCACCATTGCAACCCTTGTTCAGGCAGTAAAGGAGCTGTTCCACGCGGATAATGAGGTCAAGGTCATCGGCATCCGCCATGGAGAAAAAATGTATGAGACTCTCTTAACTAAGGAAGAATATGAGCACGCGGAGGATTTGGGGAATTTTTACCGCGTTCCCGCTGACAAACGCGATTTGAATTATGATAAATATTTTATCAACGGCAATGTGGAGCATAATAAGCTGAAGGAGTTTAATTCTGACAACACCACCATCCTGAACGTGGAACAGGTAAAGGAAAAGCTCCTTTCCCTTCAGTATATCCGTGATGAAATCGCGGCGTGGGAGAATCAAAAATGAATATTTTAGTAACCGGCGCCAAGGGATTTGTCGGCAGAAATTTGGTGGCGGAGCTAAAAAACCGCCAGGAGGGCTCTGTCTTTGAGTATGATCTCGAGACCCCTCCTGCTTTGCTGGAACAATGGGCAGAGAGCTGCGATTTTGTCTATCATCTGGCCGGCGTCAACCGTCCCCAGGATCCCAAAGAATTTATGGAGGGGAATTTCGGATTTACCTCCCGGCTCTTAGAGATTCTTTCCCGGCATCAGAACCGCTGTCCCATCGTCCTTTCTTCTTCCGTCCAGGCAAGCCTTGACAATCCTTATGGAGCAAGCAAGCGGGCCGGCGAAGAGCTTTTGGAAAAATATGGCCGCGAAAATGGCGCCCAGGTGATGATCTACCGTTTTCCCAATCTCTTTGGGAAGTGGTGCCGCCCCAATTACAACAGCGTTGTCGCCACCTTCTGCCACAATATCGCCCGCGATCTCCCCATTCAGGTGAACAATCCGGACGCGGAAATTTCCTTTTCCTATATTGACGACGTGGTTTCTGAGCTGTGCCGCGCCCTGAAGGGCCGCCCCCACCAGAAAGATGGATATTGCTTTGTCCCGGAGGTTTACCAGGAAAAGCTGGGGCATGTGGCGGAGCTGATCTCCTCCTTCCGCCGCAGCCGGACGGACCTTTCCGTCGCCGATCTTCACGACCCGTTCACAAAAAAGCTGTATAGTACCTATTTGAGCTATCTGCCTGAGGAGCAATTTTCCTATCCCCTGAAAATGAATACGGATGCCCGGGGATCCTTCACGGAATTCCTGCGCACCCCGGATCGGGGGCAGGTTTCTATCAATATCTCCCATCCC
>JAHZIE010000087.1:0-385 GCA_019419895.1 Clostridiales bacterium
ATGGCATTGTAGAGCATGACAACATTGGTATCATCGGTCAGGTTCATAAAAAAGGTATTGATAAACACACCCGGCAAAGTGGTGAAAATTAAAAACATCACATGACTTTTCATAAATTTGAAAAACGTGCCGGAAAGCGTCTGGCACCCAAGAGAATAGTAAATTTGCTCCTTAATTCCAAGCCGCCGTTCTTTCCCCATGATCGCTCTCCCCATTTCCCTATATATCAATTTTCCTTTTCCTCTGCTTCCCTAATTCTCTTGCCGCGCTTGTTCCAAGAAAAAGGGAACAAAAATAAGCATAACAAAAAATTGCCCGAATGTCAACTCATTCGGGCAATCATTTTTATTGCCTCTTTGCCATATGCTCGTTAAGCTTCTTTCGC
>JAHZIE010000087.1:395-8813 GCA_019419895.1 Clostridiales bacterium
ACCAGCTCATTTACGTCTACGCCGTGAACCATACAGGCTTCTTCTAATGTTTCCCCCCGTGCTGACGGGCACCCAAGGCAATGCATTCCCATATTCAAAAAAAAGGGCGCCGTGCTCTCATCCATATCCAAAATATCACCAATAAAGGTATCTTTCGTTACTGCGGCCATCTCTTACAACCTCCTGTCTTTTTGTATCCATTTGAGCAATCATATGAAAAAGAAAGCTCAACGATAGCCTTCCTCATTTCTTACTTTTTATTATAAGCTTTCCGGCATTTATTTGCAAGCGGAGTGTCTAAAATTTAAAATTTTTTTCTCTTTCTTCATAAACAAACTCCATGCCGCCCGGCCTGGCTTTTGCCCCTGCCCTTTCAACTTTCCTATGCCGCTCCCGGCGCGCTTTCACTGGAGGAAGCTCCCGCCGCCTGCTGATCCGGATGCTGCCTGCCCTCGTGATCGGTGGTATAAGGCCGATCGTAAATCAGTTCAGAAATGGGAACAAGCTGGTAGCCATCCGCCTGGAGCTTTTCAATAATCTCAGGAAGGGCGGCGGGTGTATTGACCGCCGCGTTATGGAACAGGACGATAGAACCGTTTTTCACCTTTCCCGTCACCCTCTTTACAATGTCGCTGGAGGGAGGATTTTTCCAGTCCAGACTGTCAACATCCCATTGAATACAATGCATATTCAATCCCTGCAGCGTTTCAATCAAAGTATTGTTATAATCTCCATAGGGCGGTCTCAGTAAGGTTGGGCGCTTCCCAGTGATGGCTTCAATTTTGTCGTTGCAGGCATTAATTTCCTCTGTCATTTTTTCCACAGAAAGCTCCGGCATATGGGGATGGCTGTCGGAATGGTTTTGGATCTCATGTCCCGCGTCTGCCAGCGCTTTTACTGATTCCGGGTATTTTTCCACCCAGTCTCCCACCACGAAAAATGTCGCTTTCACGTTGTATTTTCCCAAAATATCAATCAGCATTTGGGTATCTTCATTCCCCCAGGGGAAGGGTTATTTGCGGCGGCAAACAGCGCTTTTTTCAGTCCTCATCTCATTCTTCCGCCCCGGCTTCTTTTTTGACTCCCTTCTCAGCGGCACATTGGACCCTTTCTAGCTCCTCTCTGCGGATTTGAAGACGCAGCGTCTGGAGCAAAGCCTCCTCAAAAGATCTGTCCCCCGCAAATTCACGCTCAACCGAATAAACTGTTTCCATTTTTTTCCTGCCCAAAGCTTTCCTCCTCCTTTTCAGAAATCTTCTTTATTATTTTATCTGAAAAGGGGAAATAATATGTCCGCACACCGTCTCTTTTCGTCCTTAAACCAGAATCTACCGACAGCATTTAAACATCCTGCCGCGCCTTTCGGTATTGAGTCGGCGTCTGTCCCGTATATTTCCGGAATACTTTTGCAAAATAGTTCATATCGGAAAAGCCGACCGCCTGAGCGATTTTTCCAACCGGCGCCTCCATATTTTCCTCAAACAGCGACTTCGCAAGCTTAATCCGTTCCTCTGTAATATATTCCGGCAGCCCTTTTCCTACTTCTTTATTAAACTGACGGGACAGGTAGCTTGGGGTGGCCTTTAGCTTTTCTGAAATCATAAACAGAGCCAGACCGGGATCCGAAAGATTGAAATGGACAAAATTGATCATGGCCCGCACCACAGGCGTATACTGGGCCAAAGAGTGGTTTCTGCTAGCGCGGCAGTAATCATACACCATATCCCTTTTGCACTCGGCCGCCTTTTCCGGATTATCAAGCTGTTCAATCAAAACCGACCACTTCGCGCTGATTTGATCAATGTAATACGGATGTACCTTTCCCTGTTCAATAGCCTTTCTCAGAAGAGTATTCAAAATGATCATCTGATTTTTTTCATTGCGAAGCTTATTGGGGAAACGGTTGAGCTCTATCATGGAAAAATGATCCAGAATGGAAAGATCTCCTTTTGCCACGCTTTCCATAAACTCTTTTTCTCTCTTGTAGCGTTCCTGCAAGGCATCCGCCCTCGCCTGTATGGTATCCTCCTCAAAAACAGGGCAGGGAGAAGGATGCTCCACTGACAGTTCCACACTTCTCAAAAGCTTGGGTACGCTTCCACGGTACAGCTGGTAAGCAAAAGCATCTAAAATTACCCTTATCTGACTTGAAGGGAGAACAGGAAGCTGATAAAAATAATTTTCATAGCTTTCCCTGTCCTCCAACGGAATTTGGCTGCGCATTAAAACCCCTTCCAGGGCCTCTTCTCCTCCCCCATCCGCACGGTAGGGACCCACAAGTACAAAACCATCCCCTTCCTGTAAAGGAAGAACTGTAAAATAAATTTGGAAGGTATTTCGTATTTCATATCCGTAGGGAGGACGGCAGTCAAAAACCACCCCGCCGAATATGAGTTCGTCGAAACAATGCCTGATCGCCTTGGGAATCAGGGTGTCATCCATCACTTCATTGAGAACCAGCTTCCGGCTTAAATGGAAAAGGGATGTTTTCAAAAAAGTACGTACCAGAGAGGAGAAATGGGTAAAACTCTCCTGGAAATAAACGTTGTCCATGATGAATGTTCCTCCTCTGCTTTCATTCTTTCCTATTCTGTATCCCCCACAGTTTTGTCTGGACAGAAACGGCGATGGCATGCTTTTCACAGTTTCCTCATTTGAAATTGAAAATTATTATACCACATTTCCTGTCGTTTTTTTACCTTTTCTTCATAATCAGGTCAAAAAATTACCTATTTTAGCAATTTTTTTCTCACGCTTTTCTTCTCTTTCCCTTATACTAAAATCAACATAACAGTTTTAAGGAGGTCATTCGAGCAATGGTAGATTTGAGAGCCAACCCATTTTTTCTGGATGACGAGGGAATTCACTGGGTCAGGGACACTATCGCCCACATGAGCGCCGAAGAAAAAATCGGGCAGCTGTTCTTTAATATGGGTTCCTCTCGTGAGGAGGACTATCTGAAGGATTCCGTTCAAAAATACCATATTGGCGGCGTAAGATATAATCCTGGCACATCCCAGGAAATTTATGAGCAAAACCGTATTCTGCAAGAAAACGCGAAAATTCCCCTCATCATCGCCTGTAACACAGAGGGGGGCGGAAACGGCGCCTGCACAGACGGAACCTATATCGGGGATCCTGTGAAGATCGGTGCCACCGGCGATGCCAAATACGCCTATGAAATGGGGCGTATCGCCAATAAAGAGGCCGCCGCAGTAGGCTGCAACCTGAGCTTTGCCCCCTTGTCCGACATTAACCAAAACTGGAGAAACCCTGTTATTTCCAAACGCTGTTTTTCCAATAACGCCGATACGGTGTGTAAAATGACCCAAGCCTATTTTAAAGGCGCCCATCAGACTCCCGGGTTCGGATGTGCTGCAAAGCACTTTCCCGGCGACGGGCTGGATGAGAGGGATCAGCATCTTTCTCCCAGCGTTAATACCGCCGACTGTGAAACATGGATGGCCACCTATGGAAAAGTGTATCAAGGACTTATTAACTGTGGTCTAGAGGCCGTGATGGCGGGACATATTATGCAGCCCGCCTGGACCCGAGCCCTCCATCCCGGAATCAAGGATGAGGATATCATGCCGGCCACCCTTTCTCCTGAACTGCTCGGCGGTCTCCTCCGCGGCAAGCTCGGCTTCAACGGCATGATATTGACCGATGCCTCCCATATGGTCGGCCTGACCTGCATGTACCGCCGCAGCGAGCTGCTTCCCCGCGCCATTGCCGCTGGATGCGATATGTTCCTTTTCTTCAATGATATGGACGAGGACTTTGGCTATATGATGGACGGCTACCGCTCCGGTATCATCACGGAAGAACGCCTTCAGGATGCGTTGGAACGTATTTTAGGTCTGAAAGCCCGCCTGGGGCTTCACAAAAAGTCTCCTACTGAAATCATGCCTCCCAAGGAAAACGTGGAAAAAATCATTGGATGTGAGGAACATAAGGCGATGGCTAGAGAGGTTTCTGAGAAAGCTGTCACCCTGGTGAAAAATAAGGAGAATCTTTTCCCACTCACCCCGGAAAAATACAGGCGCATCACTCTTGTTCCCGCCAAAGGAACGGCGGGTGGCGGTATTTTCGCCTTAATGAAAGGAGAAAAGGGCCCCTCTACCGCGGAAAAGGTAGCCCAGCGCCTACGGGAGCGCGGTTTCGAGGTAACAATCTATGAGGATCCGGTTCAAAAGATGCAGGCGCAGATAGCGCATACACAGAAGTCTGGGGCTGAAGGCCAAAAAGAGGATTCCAGCGCGGCCATGATGAAGGCACTGATGGTCTATTTTGCAGGAAAAACTCCCATCAAAGAGTTTGTCGCCAAGCAGGATCTCGTCCTGACCCTGGGGGAAGTCAACGGCATGGGGCAAACCTGTGAAAGAGTCTCCTGGGCTATGAGCAAGGGGGGCGGAGAAATTCCCTGGTACGTCCACGAGCTTCCCGTTGTCGTTGCCAGCGTCGGGCATCCCTTTCTCTTGGCCGACGTTCCTCAGGCAAAAACCTATATTAACGCTTACGACGCCCAGGACTCCACACTGGACGCTTTGATAGAAAAAATGTGCGGAGAGAGTGAGTTTACCGGAAAAGATCCCGTTGATGCCTTCTGCGGTATGTGGAGCACTCACATGTAAGAAAGGAGACTGTCAATTGAGAAAGGAAACTATTTTAACACAGGCATATTTCCAAAAGGGAGAAAGCAGCTGGGAACCAGTTGTCCTGCCTCACACCTGGAATAATCTGGATGGCCAGGACGGCGGCGCCGATTACTGGCGCGGCGAGGGCCGGTACCGGATCCCCCTTCCCGCCTTCACGCCAGGAAAGCGTCAATTCGTTCAGTTCGAGGGGGCCAACCATATCGCTGAGGTCTCCTGCAATGGCAGAGAAGTAGGACGCCATGAGGGCGGCTTTTCTACCTTCCGTTTTGAGCTGACGCCCTTTCTTCATGAGGGGGAAAACGACCTTTTGGTTCGGGTAAACAATGGTGAAAGCCATGTTTATCCCCAACAGGCCGATTTCACCTTTTTCGGCGGGCTCTACCGGAATGTAACCTTTCTGGAGGTGGAGAAAGCTCACTTTGAACTGATGAAGCACGGCACCGACGGCCTTTTCATCACCCCAGATCCTTCTGGAAAAGTCAGAATTGACGCTTTCACCACAAACGCTGACGGCTGCCATGTTACTATCAAGATACTGGATGCTTCGGGAATGGAAGTGGCCCATTGTAAATCAGAAGCGCAGGAACATACCGTCCTTGAAGCCACTGTTCCCACGCCTCACCTCTGGCACGGTCTGGAGGATCCTTACCTCTATACTATGGAGGCCGAGCTGTCAAAGGCTGGAACCGTGTTAGATTGTGTGACGATTCCCTTTGGATTCCGCAGCTTTTCTGTGGATCCGGACAAAGGTTTCTTCTTAAACGGCGCATCCTATCCCTTGCACGGCGTATCCAGGCACCAGGATCGTCTGAACAAGGGATGGGCCATCAGCAAGGAAGATCATGAAGAAGATCTTTCCCTTATTAAAGAGGTCGGAGCCAACACCATCCGCCTCGCTCATTACCAGCACGCCCAGTATTTCTATCAGCTTTGCGACAAGGCGGGCATGATTCTTTGGGCCGAAATTCCTTTTATCAGCGTTTTTCTGGAATCCCGGGAGGCCCGCGACAATACCCTCAGCCAGATGACAGAACTGGTGGCTCAAAATTATAATCATCCATCCATCTGCTTCTGGGGTATTTCCAATGAAATTACCATCGGCGGAGAAAATGAACAATTGCTCGCTAATCTAAAAGATGTCAACGCCCTGTGTAAAAAGCTGGATCCCAGCCGCCTGACTACCATGGCCCAGGTTACTATGCTGCCAATGGAATCGGAGCATAACCAGATTACCGATGTTCTCAGCTACAACCATTATTTCGGCTGGTATATGGGAGAAGTATCGGAAAACGGGCCCTGGCTGGATGAATTCCATAAGCTCTACCCCAATCGTCCCCTGGGCGTTTCTGAATATGGAAGCGAAGCCGTCCTTCAATGGCATTCCTCCCAGCCCGAGGTCCGAGACTATTCGGAGGAATATCAGGCTTATTATCATGAGGAAATGCTGAAAACATTCGCTACCCGTCCCTATCTTTGGAGCACCCATGTATGGAACATGTTCGATTTTGCCGCTGATGCCCGTGATGAAGGCGGATGCAGGGGCCGAAATAATAAGGGGCTTGTCACCTATGACAGAAAAACAAAAAAGGACGCTTTCTACGTCTATCAGGCATTCTGGGCCAAATCTCCTTTTGTCCATGTCTGCGGCCGCCGTTTTGTTGATCGCGCTCCCGGACAGCGGGATATCAAGGTCTATTCCAATTGTTCCCCTGTCACCCTTTTGGTGAACGGGAAAGAATTCAAAACCCTTCAGGGAGATAAAATTTTCGTCTTTTCCGACGTTCCTCTTACCGAAGGAGATAATACAATTACGGCAACGGCTCCTGGCACGCAGGAAGATACCATCCTGCTGCGGGGGGTAGACAAGGCAAATCAGGATTATATCCTGCCCCAGGAGGACGACGGGGCAGAGGGAGTCGCCAACTGGTTTGAGGGAATTCAGGCGAACGCAAAACTGGAATTCCCCGAGGGATATTTCTCCATTAAGGACAAAATCAAGGATATTATGGCAAATTCCCAGGCAGCCGAGCTCTTCCAGGGCTTGATGGAACAGGCCATGGGCCAGGGAATGGGCAAATCAATGAAAAATATGATGGGAATGGTCGGTGGCTTTTCCCTCCAGCAGGTTTTGAAGATGGCCGGTAAAAAGGTTCCCGCCGGCGCCGATATCTATCTCAACCAGCTGCTGAATAAGATTCCCAAAAACTGATTCTTTTTACGACTTTGATAGAAATGAGGAGATGCATTGTGGCAAAAAATTATGAAACCGCGGCCCTCCGTCCCTTTGGATTTCGGGATAAAATAGGCTATATGTTTGGAGATTTCGGAAATGATTTTACCTTTATTCTTTCCTCCTCCTTCATGATGAAATTCTATACCGATGTTATGGATGTTCCCTCCTATGTGGTTGGATTAATTATGATGATTGCCCGTTTTATTGATGCTTTCACCGATGTAGGCATGGGGCGCATCTGTGATATGAGCAAAATGACAAAATCTGGAAAATTCAAACCCTGGATCATCCGCATGTGCGGCCCCCTTGCTATCATGTCCTTTTTAATTTACCAGAGTGGCTTTGCAGACGCTTCCATGGGCTTTAAAATCGCGTGGCTGGCAGTTACCTATATCCTATGGGGTTCCATTTTCTATACTTCGGTCAATATTCCTTACGGTTCCATGGCTTCCGCCATTTCAGCCGATCCCGGCGACCGTCAGTCCCTTTCCACCTTCCGATCTGTCGGCGCTACCCTGGCCGGTCTCGCTATCGGCGCCGGCGTTCCCCTGATCGCCTATGATACCGTAAATAATGAGAAGGTGCTCAACGGCGGACGGTTTACCCTGATTGCCGGTATCTTTTCCGTCGTGGCCATCATCTGCTATCTGCTGTGCTATTTTCTGGTGACCGAGCGCGTCCGTCCAGAGCCGGATCCCAACGCTCCAAAGTTCACACTGAAATATCTGCTGAAGAGTATCTTCACAAATCGCGCTCTCCTTTCCATCATTGTAGCGGCCATCCTTCTCCTGCTATCGCAGCTGACCATCCAGTCCATGGCTAATTATATTTTCCCCGACTATTATCGCGACACTAACGCCCAAGCCCTTTTCTCCTTCCTTTCCACCGGCGTGATGTTTGTCTGCGCGGCCTTTGCAAAGCCTCTTGCGAAAAAGCTGGGCAAGAAGGAAATGAGCGTTCTAGCCAGCCTGCTTTCCGTGGCTGCGTATATTGTCTGCTTTATTATCCGCCCGTCCAACGTCTGGGTCTTCATTGGCTTTAATCTGATCGCTTATATCGGCCTTGGAATGTTCACCATGGTAACATGGTCCCTGATCACAGACGTTATCGATTACGCTGAGCTGAAAAACGGCGTGCGTGAGGACGGAACCGTCTACGCGGTTTATTCCTTCAGCCGCAAGATGGGTCAGGCAGCCTCCGCAGGTCTTGCCGGCGGTCTCCTCGGCCTCATTGGGTATACCAAAGAAACCGCCGGTAATCCCACAGTCCAAAGCGGTATTTTCAACATTTCCGTTCTGGTTCCCGCCGTCGGGTTCCTGCTCTTGGCCGCCGTCCTGTGGTTCTGGTATCCCCTGAATAAGAAAACAGTGGAAGCTAATGTTGCTGCTCTTAAGAAAAAGCATGGACAGCAGTAACGGCTGTCAAATATCCTGGAGGTTCCCCTATGAATTCCCTCACTGATAATTTCAAAAAAAAGCATGATTTATTGATTTGCGTCGATTCCGACGGCTGCGCTATGAATACAAT
>JAHZIE010000088.1 GCA_019419895.1 Clostridiales bacterium
TGATGGATCTCTGCCGTCAGCTGCTTTCCAACTATGCTCAAAAGCTCTACAGGGAGGTTGCCCATTCCTTCGTCCAGAAGGATCTCCCCGGTTTTGAAAGGCTCTCAAACGAATTTTTGACGCTTCTTCATGAAATTGACCGCATGCTCTCCCTGCGTCCGGAATGGACGCTGCAAAAATGGATATCCGACGCCCGTGCCTTTGGAAAGAACAAAGACGAAAAGGATCTCTATGAATACAATGCCCGCATGCAGGTCACCATCTGGGGCAATGAAGAAAACAGCCTGCTGTTCGACTATGCCTGGAAAGAATGGGCGGGACTCATCGGGAGTTACCATGCTGTCCGCTGGCAGAAGTTCTTTGACATGCTCAGGGAAAAGCTTGCCAAGGATGAGGATTATGATGAGGACGCCCTTCCCGTCTTTGAAAACCGCATCGTCTGGCACGCAAGCGAATTTTACACCAAGCTTGCGGATTTTGAAGGGCAGTGGGCCCATGATACCACGCCAATCCCCTTAAACATCCCGGACGCCTCATATGTGATGAAGCTTGTGGACAAGTATGCCGATAAAATATAGCCCTTTCTCCGCCGCCATGTCCCATAGAAGTGGGATATGGCGGCGTTCTTATTCTTATAAAATGGTACCCTCTCTATTGTCCCAAACGGCACCGCCGTGGATAGGAAATTTCCGCTATATTAGTTCTATGCTCCCTCCATCTTCTCATAGACATGTTTTCTTTATCAGAATCCATGTCCATAACATAAGAAGATATCACCCGTGTCAAACGATTCTTGAATATTGTAACGTTTTTTCATCTGTCCTTATCTGTTTCTGGACAAAGCTTCTTCTTTATTCATTTATTCAGGTTCTTCCTGTTTTTTACTTAACAGCCTTCCTACCCATCCTCAAGCATAACTCGATTTTCTCTCGCCATACGCCAGAAAGACAAACGAGAAGGGAGAATATCCAACAAACCAGTGTTTCTATTTACTGAGCCTATAGTTTAAATAGGCCCTATAAAGTTTTATTGCCGGCAGGTACAGGCGCACTGAATTTATTTTGCCCGCGCCGCTTTGCCCCACAGCCCGTGTAAACAGACGAATTATCATTTTAACAGCCTGTTTCTTATCAGATAATTGTTAGCGGCCCGCTTCGCCCGGCGACTTTGGGACGTCTCTACCGTCACAGCCGGCGGTTTCCGTAAATGACAAAGACGAGAGGCCGGCGGTCGCTTTCTGCACCGCCGGCCTCTCGCCTTACCTTGTCTGACAGAACAAGGGCCTAAAACCTTCATCCCTTTGTTTCTTGTATATTTCTCTCATTTAAGCAGATATTTTCCTTCCGGCTATAGTTTTGTCTCCATGATATAGTCATCCATAAAATATCCCTGGCCAATCTCTGTTTTTACCTCTTCAATCATGACAAATCCAAATTTCCGGTATACCGCTATGGAACCAGCGTTTTGCTTGTTCACTGTCAGATAGACAGAGCTTTTCCCCTGTGCCCTCGCAATGGCGCACAGGTCGTCAAAAGCAATCCTTGCGTATCCTTTACCCCTCTCCTCAGCGCGCAGATAAAGCTTGCTTAAAAACATACGCTCCTTCTCCGGTTTCGCGCCATAAAATCCCACAGGCTTCCCATCCTTCAACATCAGCTTGTAGAAATAGCCTTCTTCCAGCTGTGCCGACAAGGCCGGAACGCTCTGAAACTGTTGTAACATATAGTCCACCTGGGATGTTCCAAGCAGGCCGTCATAATGTTCATGCCAAATTTCCTTCGCCAAGTCCGCCACCGTTTCCAAATCTTCCTTTTCCGCCTTTTTTAATGTGAGCATTTTGCATCCTTCTTTCTAAAAATTTCCGCAAAGCAGTTCATCTTTCTTCTCAGGTAAGGGCCTTTCTGCAATATAAAATCCACCTTTCCCTATCCAACGGATTGACTCCCTTCCGTTTATTCTCCCTCCCGAGTTCCAACGGACAGGGCTGATACCCATCGAACCGAAGGGACATACTTCCCCGGCCTCCGCTCATCGCGGCCAAGGCAACAGCGTATTCCATGGAGGAGGCCACAGGCAGCCGGGCCTCCAGCAGGGCGATCCCCCCTGACAAAACCGGACTGTCAAATTCACCCCTCATGGCGAGGATATCGCCGATAAGCTTTGGCAGGCACTCCTCCGGAATAGAGAAGCGCGCCTTTTCCATAGGTTCAAGGAGCGTGGTTCCTGTTTCTTTCAGGCCATTCATCAGAGCCATAGGCGTTGCCACAAAAAAGTCCAGCGGATGGGTATGGACAATATGATGCTCGCCGTCTATCAGACGTACGGAAAGATCCGTCACCTCCCAGCCGTAAAGCCCCTGCCGCAAGCTCTCCCGCAAGGAGGCTTCAATATGGGCCTGATACCTGTAAAAGAGCTTGTCATTGGGCACATCCGCCCGGTATACCAGACCGCTTCCCCTTGGCAACGGAGAAATTTCAAACTTTACAACAGCCCAACAGGGCTTGGGCATGGTATAGGCTGCAAATCCAATTCCCGTGGCGGAAGGGGTTTCCTTATAAATTACCGAAGGCGGTGAAAAGGAAACCTCAAGCTGGTAGCGTTCTCTCAGAAGGGAGGCTATCACCTCCAGCTGGATCATCCCGGTGATGCGGATATGCACCTCCCTGTCCTCCTTCTCCCAATCCACACTCAATAAGGGATCTTCCTCCTCCAGCTCTCTGAGGGCATGGACAAGACTGCTCAGCTCTTCCGATTTTTGGGGAATCACCTGAACCTTCAGCAGGGCCGCCGCAAGAGAATACCCCTTTTTTTCCAGCTGCTCACCGATCAAATCTCCCACCTTCACCTTGGAAAGGCCGTAAACCGCCCCCATATCTCCCGCGCAGAGCGTTCCGACATCTATCTGTCTGCTTCCACTGCACTTTCGGATCTGAGTAATCTTCTGGGGAGGGCCGCCGCATGGAAGGAGGACTTCGTCCCGGTTGTTCAGTCTGCCGCCAAACAGCCGGATATGGGCTACTTTTCCCATCGTCTTGTCATGCTCAATCTGATACACAATCCCCGACAAGGGAGCGTCTTCTCTGCCATTTTCCGGGATATCCTCTATCAATTCACCCAGCAGCTCCTCCACGCCAACCCCCACGGCCATACTTCCGAAAAGCACTGGAAAAGCCTCCGCCCGAGAGGAAAGGAAAGAAATTTTCTGCCGCAGGAAGCTTTCTGTACACATCTTCCCGTCCAAATAGTATTCCATAATTTCATCATCCAGCTCGGCCAGATCTTCTGTCAATTCATCAAGCTTTCGCGGCACGGGAGAACATTCGCGGGAGCCTTCCCCCATGACCGATTGAAGAAAAAGGCACCGGCTTCCTGTCAATGCCTGAAGTCCCGCTTTTATTGCAGAAATCTCACAGCCGGGCCGGTCGATCTTATTGACAAAAAGCAGGGTAGGCACCTTCATGGTTTCCAGCGCCTCCCACAGCAGCTCTGTCTGTGCCTGAATTCCCTCCGCCGCCGAGACTACCAGAACCGCCCCATCCAAAACCGAGAGGCTTCGTTCCACTTCCCCAGCGAAATCCACATGACCCGGGGTGTCAATGAGGTTGATGCCAATCCCCTTCCACTGAAGGAAAACCGAAGCGGAGCGAACGGAAATTCCCCTCTGCCGCTCAATCGGCATCCAGTCAGTCTGGGTTGTGCCGTCATCCACGCTCCCCTTTTTTCTTGTTTGACCGCTGATATATAAAATCTGTTCCGTTAGACTCGTTTTTCCCGCATCCACATGGGCCACAATTCCAATATTTCTCAACGCCTCCATTCTCCCCCTTTTCCTTGATTCTCTGTTTTTATTATAGCGCAAATTCGCGAAAAGAAAAGCAGAGAGAAGGGTTTGAAAACAAAAATATAAAAAATATACTCTCAACCCCTTGACATTCTCCTGATTTTCGGTTATAATTTTTATCGCTGTCGGAAGTTTTATATTGCGGAATTGTGTAAGGGTAGCACAGCAGACTCTGACTCTGTTTGTCTGGGTTCGAATCCTAGTTCCGCAGCCAAGGAAAACCTCAAAAACCGCGATGCAAGTGGTTTCTGAGGTTTTGTTTTTTATTTTATTTCCCTGCGTTTGCCCCGCGGGGCCCTATTTTTCATTAACACCGCCAGCCCGAATTGGAGGGAAAACATTTGCTGCTGCCAGATCAAATTCTACGTTCCAAGCGGAAAAGTATTTCCCTGACTGTCCGGCAGGACGGTTCTCTTGTGGTCCGCGCCCCCTCGGAAATGACGGATGAGGAAATTCAGGACTTTGTTGATCTGAAAAGTTCCTGGATTTTAAATCACCGCAGCCGGCTTTTGGCACAGTCGGAAGCATATCCCCCTCACCAGTTTTCCGAAGGAGAAATTTTTCTTTTCTTTGGCGGGGAATACCGGCTTTCCTTTACTGACGCGCGCCTTCCAACACCGTTTCTGGATGATAGGAAGAGGATTATTCTCCTTTCACCCGCGGTTTCCTCCCCGGCTTCCGCCATAAAGGAATTTTACCGGGACAGTCTGAAGCGGCATCTGGCGCGGCTTATTCCAGAGCTGTGCGTCACTTACGGCTTTACTCCTTCCGCTATCCGTGTCAACAGCGCCAAGACCCGGTACGGTTCCTGCGGAGGAAAAAACACCTTGAATTTTTCCTGGAGAATCGCCATGGCGCCTGTGGAAGTCATTCGCAGTGTGGTAATCCATGAGCTTTGCCATACGGTTCATCACAATCATTCCTCTTCCTTTTGGAAGCTGGTTCTCAAACTTGATCCCGGCTACTCCCTATCCCATCAATGGCTGAAGGAGCATCAGGCCGCGCTGCTTTCTCTCCCTTAAATTATCCTGTCCCATGAAAGGTGGATATACCCTTATGAAAAGCCCTGTTTCTCTCTTTATCAAAAACGCAGAGGACATATCAGATCCCAACGTTCGCGCTCAATACGGCGTATTTTCCGGTGTAGTGGGCATACTGGTCAACCTGATTCTTTTTGCCGCCAAATTTGTCGCCGGCTCTCTGGCCAATTCCATCGCTATTACCGCCGACGCTTTCAATAACCTGTCCGATGCCGGTTCCTCAGTTGTCACCCTGGTAGGCTTCCGTATGTCCAGCAAACCCGCGGATAAGGAGCATCCCTTTGGCCATGGCAGGATTGAATATATCTCCGGGCTGATTGTCTCTTTCCTCATCCTTCTGGTGGGATTTGAGCTTTTTACCAGTTCTGTGGAAAAAATCATTCATCCGGAAGAGATCCAGTCCAGCGCCTGGGCCATTGCTGTTTTAATCATTTCTATTTTTGGAAAGCTCTTGCTTGGCCTGTTTTACCGGAGAATTGGCGGCAAAATCAATTCCGCTTCACTCAAAGCGTCCATGACCGACAGCATTTCCGACGTCTGCGCCACCGCCGCGGTTCTTATTAGCGTGGTTATCTTTACCTTGACCTCCTGGAATATTGACGGGGTGATGGGCGCTATTGTTGCTGTTTTTGTTTTCATCGCGGGAATTAAAGCCTGTATTGAGACTCTCAATCCCCTGCTTGGCCAGGCGCCAGACCCGCATCTGGTCCAGCGGATCAAAGACGGCATCATGTCCTATTCCGGTGTCCTTGGATTTCATGATCTGATCGTTCATAACTACGGCCCCGGCCATTTTCTCGCCTCCGTCCATGTAGAGGTTCCCGCTGAAGCGGACATTCTTCAAAGCCATACCCTCATCGACCAAATTGAGAGGGAGCTGGGGGAATCTCTTGACATTAGTATTGTGATCCATATGGATCCCATTGTTACCAATGACGAACGTGTGGATATTGCCCAGAAAAAGGTTGCCGCAGCTCTCCGAGATATTGACGCGAAGCTTACCTTTCATGATTTTCGCGCCGTTGTCTGTTCTGATCATATGAATGTGATTTTTGACGTTGTTGTCCCCTTTCAATATCCAATCAAGGATTCCGTGCTGAAAAAAATGATTGTTTCCCATATCAGAGAGCTTTATCCCGAATACTGTGCGGTCGTTACCATTGATAAAAGCTTTATTTGATTATTCTTCCCGGATGGTCTATAATGCAGTAGTAGGATGGGTACAGCGTCCCGCCGTGCTCCGCAAACAGTAAAAATGTTAAAGGTGGTTAATTATGCCGGTTTCCATTCAAAGAAAGCGGAAGCTTCTTTTCGCCTGTCTTGGCGTAGTCTCCCTTATCTGTCTTGCCGCCATCCTTTTCATTCCCGCCCTCTGGCTCCGGACGGTTTTCCTTGGAATTCTGTTTCTTCTTCCCTTTGTCAGCTTTTTTCTTCTAAGAAATCTGCAAAAAGAGGAAACTGCCTCCTTAGAGGAATCCATCCAAAAAACTCTTCACCGGATTCACCGTGGCGACTCCGTCCCCGCCGCCGCCTTGCATTGGCGGGAGGAAGGGGAACGGATTCTTCATGAAATGAAAGGGCTGGAGGATACCTTTCAAAAAGAAGCGGAAGAGCATACTCAGTTTGTCCTCAGCTGGATTGGAAAATTCCAGAAATCAATTTCCGATTTGGAACAAATCCGTGTTCTCCTGGAGGAAAGGAAAGATCCCCTTTCTCTGGATGTGGAACGGGAAAAAATGGCCATGGACGGAATGCTGGAACAGATCAAGGGATACTTCACCTCCATTATCAGCAGACAGAAATACTCCATTCAGGAGGTGGAACTGCCAAAGCTGGTCAGCGACGCGGTGATCCGCAATGCTCCCCTGTTTAGCGAAAAATCCATCGGCTTCCGGCGCAACACCATTAAGCTCCCTGTCCACACAGATCCGCAGCTGTTCGGCATCGCCCTGGATGAGGTTCTTTCCAACGCCATTAAACACAGCGCCTACGGCGCCTATATCGGCATTATGTGCCGGGATGGGGAACAGGCCGCCACTCTGACTATAGAGGACAGCGGCGACGGCATTCCCCAGAAGGATCGCTCCCGTATCTTTGAAAAGGGATTTCGCGGGAGAAACGAGCATACCGGCTCCGCTGGTATGGGCCTTTATCTCGCCAACACCTATCTCTCCCTTCTGGGACATACCATCCAGGTTGAATCCAGGCAGGGGCATGGTACCCGCGTAGTGATCACCTTAAAAAAATGATTTCCGCCGGTCGGAAACTCCTTTTCTCCCTTCCAGGCAAAAATTTTTCTGGCTCACAAAATGTATTCCAAAACGGAAAATTAAACTGGAGGTTTCTATGAAAAAATGGTATGATGAGGAATATGAATTTGAAATTGAAGTAACCGGCTTTCTCCGGGGCAGCCGGACAGAAGGATACTGCCGAAACGGGGAGGAAATCGGGGACAAATACACCTGTACCTATGGATGCCCCGTCAATCGGGAGGGGCAGGGCATCTACTCCAAAGTGATGATGATCATGTTTCCTGTGATGGAAGCTGTCAGGAGCGGCGGAAACTTGGAAAATATCGGCGGAAGGGATAAGTTCAGCAAGGATATTGTGTGTCCAGACGGCTGTGTTCTTTTCCGTCTGACAGCCAGGAAGCTGGGCAATGAAAATTTCTTTAAAGGGAATTTTCTAGGTTGACGCCATTTTTATCTTCCGCTAAAAACGAGCAAGCCCAGAGAGTAAGATATTTTTGTGTTTTATGAGTTAGCCGCGGCATTTTTCTCCGCGTTTTTGTTTCCCATTGAATAAAATTATAACTATCCCTTAACCTCCCAGCTTTGCCTGGAAATCAATCGCATAATAAATATCCCCCCGCAAAGCGGGGGGTATTTCCGTTTCGGGCATAGCCCTAACCTTTACTGGCTACGCACAAGTGCGTTTTTGGTTGGCCTGCCAGCCGCGCATTGGATTACTTGCTACCCGTAAACGGGTCTCTTGGATCAAAGATACTCAACTGCTCCATTTCCTTATCTACTTTTAACTGATTCGCTATGTATGATTTGATTGCCGCAGTGTTTTTCCCCGTGGTATCAACGCAGTATCCCTTGCACCAAAATTCGCGATTTCGGTATGCAAATTTCATATTTCCAAACCTTTGAAATATTAATAAACTGCTTTTTCCTTTTAAATACCCCATAAATCCCGAAACGCTCATTTTGGGTGGTATACTTACTAAAAGATGTATATGGTCAGGGCATACCTCTCCTTCTATTATTTCTACACCTTTCCATTGACACAAAGTCCTTAATATTTCTCTTATTGCTTCTCGTTTTTCTTCATAAAATACTTTCCTTCTATACTTCGGCGCAAACACTATATGGTATTTGCAATTCCATTTCGTATGTGCTAGACTGTTCGTGACGTTATTTTGCTCTGGCATTTTAATGTCCTCCTAATGTGTTTTTTAGCGTAACTGGCAGATCACGCTTTTACTTTAACACATTAGGAGTTTTTTATCTTTTTCATCGCTTAAGCTCTCTTGAACCACGCGACTATCGCGTGGTTTTCTTTACACAAAAA
>JAHZIE010000089.1:0-232 GCA_019419895.1 Clostridiales bacterium
CAGGAATTCCATAAGCGAGCCGGGTTACCTTAATCCCCAAAGGCTTAATCAGCTTAGAAATATACATCGCCGTCAGTTCCCCTTCTACAGTAGGATTGGTGGCCATGATAACCTCTTTCACCGTCCCGTCCCCCAGACGGGCAAGAAGCTCTTTGATATAAATATCGTCGGGGCCAACATCCCTCACTGGGGAAATTGTTCCATGAAGGACATGATAGGTGGCGTGGAATTC
>JAHZIE010000089.1:242-8070 GCA_019419895.1 Clostridiales bacterium
CCGCAAAAGCCTTTGCCTTTTCCTTCGGCATCTGCAAAACATAATAGGCCAGCCTCTGCGCGGTTTTATGCCCTATCCCGGGAAGCTTCTCAAACTGTTCAACAAGACGCGCCAAAGGCGCCACATTATAAGATGCCATACTTTTAGAAAATACCAGGCAGGTTCATTCCGCCGGTTACCTTTTCCATCTTTTCCGCCTTATCCTCCGCCGCCTTGCGGAGAGCCTCATTTACGGCCGCCATCACTAAATCGGACAGCATTTCGACATCCTCCGGATCTACAACCTCCGGCTTTATCCTGATTTCCTTGACGGTCATATCGCCTGTCACAACTGCCTCGACAGCGCCGCCTCCGAAAGCAGAAGCATATTCAGTCTGATCCAGCTCTTCCGACAGCTTTGCCATATCCTCCTGCATTTTTTGCGCCTGACGGGCAATTGTATTCAAATTATTAGGACCTCCACCGTATCCCTGAGGCAATCTTGCTTTCATAATATAAAAACCCTCCGTTATATTGTGTTGATAGTGAATCAGTCACCTTTATCTTGTAATAGAATATCACGCTTTGAGAAAGAAGACAAGCTTTTTCTTTGACAGTTTCAGTTTCTGCCGTCTTCATGATAATAGCAGGTCGTTTTAATTCCGGCTTCCTCCGCCTTTTCCAAAAGTTCCATCATGGGATCTGAGGGCTGCCCCCTCTCCTGTTCCTCTTCCTGCCTTTTATAAGGTCCCAACCGGTAGACCTTCCCCGTCACCCTGGCAATGGCGTCCCGCATTTTTTCTATCTGGTTTTGGGACTTTCTCAAAACCTCAAAGGCCATAGAATTAGGTGCGTCGATCAAAACATATTTCCCATTCAGATATGCCACGGAATTATCCAAAAAAGAACACAGGGAAGGAGAAGTCTCGTGAAGGGCAGACAAAATTTCAGGCCAGCAATCCAATGGCGTCATATGACTGCTTGGAAGCTCATCGCTGTGGCCCGGTTCAGAGACGGGAGCCCTTCTCTCCTCCGGCTGTCCCGCTGTAGGGAGAGCAGCCGGCACAGGCTGTTCAGGCTCAGATATGGCCTGCTGACGGACTGCGGGTATTCCTCCCGTTTTTACAGCGGCCTCCAGAAGCTGTATCCTTCTGACCAATTCCGCGGGGGAAGAATCTAATTCCGGGGAACACAGGCGTACTGCCGCCATCTCCATTTCCACCCTGCGGTTTCCTCCCCGGAACATTTTTTCCTGACATTCTTGAAGGCAATCCAAATGATGCAGAACAGCCTCCAGGGAAAATTGATGGGCCTGCGCCTCCAGCTGCTCATATTCCGACACCGCCACCGGAAGAAGCTCCCGGGGATCCTTCATAGTTTTAAAGAGCATCAAACTACGGAAATGGGAAATCAATTCCTCACACAGACGCGCCATATCCTTGGAAGAAGTATGAAGCTCATTGATGATCTTCAGCGCTCGGCCACAGTCCTGGGAGGAAAAGGCGGACGCCAAAGCAAACAGGTGTTCTTTTCCCGCAAGCCCGGCCGCCTGTGTTACAATTTCTTCCGTAATCTGTCCGCTTAGTCCCATACACTGATCCAGCAGGGACAGCGCGTCCCGCAAACCTCCGTCAGCCAGGCGGGCAATGAGCAAAGCCGCTTCATGCTCCAACCGCATCCCCTCCTGGCCGCATATATATTCCAGCCGCGCCGCGATCTCTTCCGGCGCAATCCGGTGAAAATCAAACCTTTGGCACCTGGAAAGAATGGTGGAAGGAAGTTTATGAACCTCTGTTGTCGCCAAAATAAAAATCACATGGGCCGGAGGCTCCTCCAATGTTTTCAGCAGAGCGTTAAAGGCCCCGACGGAAAGCATATGTACTTCATCAATAATATAAACCCGGTATTTAGCGGAAGCAGGGGTAAAATTGGCCTCCTCTCTCAGATCCCTGATATTGTCCACACCGTTGTTGCTCGCCGCGTCAATCTCCACAACATCCATAACAGAGCCGTTATCAATCCCGCTGCAAATTTCACATTTTCCACAGGGATCTCCCTCTTGCAGTTCAAGGCAGTTGACCGCTTTGGCAAGAATTTTTGCACAGGTAGTCTTACCTGTTCCCCGCGATCCTGTAAACAGATAAGCATGGGCAATTCTTCCAGCCTTCAACTCGTTGCGCAACGTCACTGTCACCTGCGGCTGGCCAACTACGTCTTCAAAAACCTGAGGGCGCCATTTTCGATAAAGAACCTGATACACCTTATTCTCCCCTTCCATGGCACAGGCGGCACGCATAAGCAGCGCGCCGGAAAAATTCAACATAAAAAAACAAGACAGAACCATTCTAAAATGGAAACGTGTACTTGGGTATGCGGACAAGCAGACTGACTGCATCGCACAAAGCAATCTGCTTAATGCTGCTCGGTTCCCCGCCTGACATGGTTCACAGCGCCCTGTCGCACAGGGCCCACCCGCCCGCATACCCAAATGCGCGCTTTTCTGTCTTGTTTTCTTTTGGATTGTCCCATTCATTCCATAATAGTATGACAACTATTTTTTATATTATACTACAGCCGTTCCCAAAAAACAAGTCCCCCAGTTTATTTTGCCTTATGAATTCAATTTTTAGGAATTCCTGACGTTTTCTAAAAAATGGCGGGGAATTTTCTTTGTTTATTGGCGCCGCTTTTTAGCTTTTAATAAAAAATAACAGTTTGAAATCCGTTGAAATAAAAAGTATTTGCAATATGGGAGAAAAAAAAGTAAACTAGACATGGACGCTTTTTGGTATTTTAATATCTATTGGATCATAGTTTCCTAAACGCAAAGGAGAGATGAGTGCAATGAAAATCGGTTTGGTTTTGGAAGGCGGAGGAATGCGTGGGTTATATACAGCAGGCGTTCTCGACGCCTTGATAGACAAGGGCATCCAATTTTCTTATGTCATCGGGGTTTCCGCCGGAGCCTGCAACGGCGTATCTTATGTTTCGGGACAGCGGGGACGTAATTTCCGTATCAATACGGAGTTTGTCAAAGACAAGCGTTATGTGGGAGTTGCCAACCTGTTAAAAACTCGTTCTATGTTCGGTATGGATTTTATTTTTGACACTATTCCTCATGAGCTGGATTTATTTGATTATGAGGCGTTTCTTTCCAATCCCTGTGAATTTGTCGCCGGCGTGACCGACGCTGAAACCGGAAAACCCGCCTATTTTGGCAAGGAAGCGATGGATCACACCAGCATCGTTCTAAGGGCATCCTCAGCGATTCCCTGCTTCTCCCCCATGGTAAAAATCGACGGGAGGAAATATCTTGACGGCGGCACCTCCGCTCCCATTCCTTTCGCGAAGGCGTTTGAGGACGGCTGTGAAAAGGTTCTCGTCGTGCTGACACGGGAACGGGGATATGTGAAAAAGCCGGAATCCTTCCGTAAGCTTTATCACAGGATTTACCGCAATTATCCCGGTATGATCGAAGCGCTTGATCACCGCCATGAAATCTATAATCGTTCCCTAGCCGCCCTCCGGTGTCTTGAAACAGAGGGAAAGGCTCTGGTAATCGCTCCGAAAAAGCCTCTGGGACTCAGCCGGTTTGAGAAAGACATTGAAAACTTGAAGGTCGCTTATCATAAGGGCTATCAGGAAACTGAGGAACTGGAAGGGGACATCCCAAAATTCTTGGACTAGAAGCCTTTTTCGCTCCGGCATGCCGTCGGAGCATACAATTTAAAAAAGGAGTATCTTATGAAAAAAATGAAAAAGCTTTCCGCTGCGGTTCTTTCAGTCGTTCTCGCTCTTTCTCTTGCCGCGTGTCAGGCAAAGCCTTCCGCCGAAGAAGAGCAGAAAAATTTTGATGCTTTCCTGGAAAAAGAATTTATCCAGACCATGGAAAGCGACTATACCGCTATGCATATCTATCTTCAGAACCCCAGTGATTTTGGAGTTGACATCAATAAGGTTGAAGTCGGCCTTGGAAGCCGGCCGGATGAGGAATCTATGGAGGAAAGCAGGGAAACCTTTGAAAATTCTCTGTCAGAATTTCGGAAATTCAACCGTGAGCTTCTGACAGACGAACAGAAAGAAACTTATGACATTTATAGTTACCAGTCTGAATTAAACGAAAAATTAAACGATGAAAAATTTGATTATTATCCCTCTCTCTTTGAAAGCATGGCAGGAATCCATTACCAGCTTCCCACCATGCTTGCCGATTGGGACTTGCGCAGCGAACAGGACGTTAAAGATCTTATCGTTATGGTAAAGGATACGCAGCCCTATGTTTCCGCGGCGCTGAATTATACTAAAAAGCAGGAGGAGAAAGGGCTGCTGATGTTGGATCTGCAGTCAGTTATTGATTATTGCAGCGGTATTTTGGAACAGGGAGAATACAGTTCCATTCTCACTTCTATGTATGAAAATATTGACGCTCTCTCCCTTTCCAGTGAGGTGGCCGCGGACTATAAGGAAGAACTCCGGCGGGCTTTTACTGAATCCTTTCTTCCTGCTTATGAAGATATAAAAAACGTGATGGAAGAATTCCTCAATTCCGGAAGCAACAACGAAGAGGGCTTGGCTAAATTTGAACATGGAAAAGAATACTATGAGCTGCTGCTTCAGCAGAATACTGGTTCCAATAAAACAGTGGAGGAAATTCGCGGAATAATGGAGGATGCCTATACTACCCACCTTCAGAACCTTATTCTTCTGATTCAAAAAAAATCAGACTTATTCTCAAAAGAGCCTCAAACTGGATACTCCAGTTACGAGGATATGCTGGACGATATTCAGCAGCGGATGTTTGAGGATTTTCCTGAGGTCAGTGAGTTAAGCTATCATATCAAGGAGATCAATGAGGAGATCGCCTCTTCCTCCGGCGTAGCCGCCTATTTCAACGTTCCTCCTCTGGACGGTTCTTCTGTCAGGCAGCTCCGGGTGAACCCAAAGCTTGGTGATATTTCTTCTGTGGCTACCTATTCGACTGTGGCCCACGAAGGATTTCCAGGACATATGTACCAGTATGCTTATATGTACGAAAACCTCTCTTCTCCTTTCCGCAAGGCGCTGGTCAACACTCCCGCGTACACAGAGGGCTATGCAGTATATGCTCAGTTTGAAGCAATGAAATATCTGGACGGCGTTGATCAGGATTATCTCAAGGCTTATATGGAAAACGAGTTGATTTCCTACTACGCTATCATTCTCGCCGATATTGGCATTCACTACGATGGATGGTCAACCGAGGAATTTGGGGAGTTTATGTCAAACGCTGGTTTTATGTTTGAAACTGACAACGCTGTAAAAGCTCAGTATCTGCAGCTGCAGGCAAACCCCTGTGCTTTTCAGCCTTATTATGTGGGTTATTACGAAATCTCGGCCCTGAAGTCGTTCGCCGAGGAGAAGCTGGGAAATAGTTTTGATAGCAAAAGCTTCAACGAAGCCATTCTAAAAAGCGGCAATGCCCCTTTCAGCGTTGTGGAAAAGAACGTCGACGCCTATATCGCGGCACAACGGCCTGCGGCATAAGAAAAGAACCTAAAAAGCTTCTGGCCCGTGAGCATTCCTATCATTTTCCCACAGGATAATTTTCATCATTTTAAACACAGACATTCCCGATATATTAAAAAAGAGGAGGAGTTTTATGAAAATCAGTACTTCAACTGACAAGCTTACCAAGTACTACGGAGACGAGGTAGCCATTAAAAAATTTGCTCAGGCAGGGTTTCAGGCTCTGGACTTCGGCATGTTTTATCCGGTGGACGACTGGCGTTTTCAGCTGTCTGAGGATGAATTTATTAAGTATTTTTCCAGTCTCAAGACAGCCGCGCTCCAGAACGGCATAGAAATCGGACAGACCCATTCCCCTATGGTAAATTATATCTATACGGGAGACGAAGTGCCCGGAAATATTTATTTGGACGCACAAATCAAGGCGATTCACGCCACCGCCTTATTGGGCGCCCCCTATGTGATCATCCATCCGGTGATTCCACCCCAGTGTCTTGACGACTGCTATAAGGAGGAAGCTCAGGAAATCAACCGGAAATATTACGGCAAGCTCCGCCCCTTTGCAGAGGAGTACGGCGTAAAAATCGCCGTTGAAAATATGTGGTATTGGGATGCGGAACATGTTATCCATCCCACCTGCTGCAGCTCCGCTGAAGACATGAAGGCTTATGTGGATATGATGGGAAGGGACTGCTTTACCACCTGCCTTGATATTGGCCACGGCATTCTTACAGGCTATCGCCCGGAAGATATGATTGCTTCTTTGGGTGATTATTTGGAAGTCCTGCATATACATGATAACGATGGAATACATGACAGCCATCTCGCTCCCCGCATGGGAGTGATCGATTGGCCCGCCGTCTGCCTTGCCCTGAAAAAGATCCAATATAAGGGAAACTTTAATTTTGAGGCCGACAGTTTTTATGGTATTTATGGCCCCAGACTTTACGAGGACACCACCCGCTTTCTCTGCCGGATCGGTCAGGATTTTGTGGATCAATATGATCTGTAAAAACGCATGATGTAGAAACGCCGCAGAAATTTCTGCGGCGTTTTTCCGTCAACTTCAAAGGAAATTGCCGTGTCAGGGGCTTTTATGAAGGGAGGTTTCCCCTTTGCACCGTTCTTCCATTCTGAATTTTTCTATCTGTGTTTTTCTTCTTTGGCTTGCCCTGCTCTTTGCTCTTGAAACCCTTCCCCTTTCCCTTTTCCAATCCTGTCCTTCCCCTTCCTCCTGGCATTTATGGTCATCTCAGGCAGAATATCCCGCCGGTACAATCCTTCTCTTCAACGGGAGACTTTACCAGGCAAGGAAGGACTGCCGCGGGCAGCTTCCGGATAACCAGGACGCATGGGAAGATCTTCATCAGAAGGCTTCCATGCCCCCAAAAATATCCGGGAAAATCACTCCTGTCTATCCTTCCGCGGAGGACGAAGAAACAAAGCTGGTTGGTTATTTCCCCAGCTGGCATTTAGAGGAAGCGGAAAATATCTCCTGGGCGTCGCTCACCCATATCATTTACGCCTTCGCCCTGCCCCGCTCTGACGGTACAGTAGAACCCTTTGAAAACCCGGAAGAGGTTCATAAATTGGTAAAAGAAGCACACAGGAATCAAGTGAAAATCCTTTTGGGCGTCGGCGGCTGGGGAAATAAAGGCGAGATGCTTGCTCCAGCTTTTGCACAGGCTACCCAAACTGCGGACGATATCAATGTACTGGCGGGAAATATCGTTTCTGTCTGCGAGGAATATGGATTTGATGGGGTTGATTTGGACTGGGAATATCCTCAAACAGAGGACGGTACCTGGAAACAATATGAGGCCTTGATGGAGGAGCTCTCCTTCCAGCTTCATAAAACAGGGAAGGTTCTTACCAGCGCCGTATTGGGAGGAGTGACGGAAACCGGCGAAGAACAGCCATGGGCCCGCGCCTATTCTGATACAGCCCTTTCCTATGCCGATTGGATCCACATCATGGCTTATGACGCCTCCTCCACAGGGCAGCATTCCAGTTATGAATTTGCCAAAGGCTGCGGTGACTACTGGAAAAATGAACGGGGGCTTCCTCCTTCCCGAATTATCCTTGGGGTTCCCTTTTACGGAAGACCTGGTTTTGCCTCTTACCGGACGCTGACGGAGGAATTCCCTGACGCGGATGCTTATGACAGTATTTCTTTCCATGGTTCTCCCATTTATTACAACGGCGCCGCTACCATTCGGAAAAAATCAGAATACGCCAGAGATGAGCTTGGGGGAATTATGGTTTGGGAAATCACACAGGACAGCGCCGATCCTGACAAAAGCCTACTGACTCTGATTCATACCGTATTGAACGGGGCTTATTC
>JAHZIE010000009.1:0-396 GCA_019419895.1 Clostridiales bacterium
AAATGCAGGAATGGAAGGATGTTTCGCGCCATGCTGGCGGAAATACTGAAGTTATTTGGAAAAGATCGCAGTGTTTCCGATGTAACTGCATATGCCGATATGAATCCTGATATGATATTATAAGGTATTCTTTTATAAGGAGGAAATGGAATATGGCAATTCGTGGAATTGTGAAAGAGGGAGACGAGGCCCTTACAAAAAAATGCCGTGAGGTGACAGAATTTAATGAAAGGCTGTCGGTGCTCATCGACGATATGTTTGACACCATGTATGAAGCCAATGGGGTGGGACTGGCGGCTCCGCAGGTTGGGATTCTTCGCCGGATTGTGGTAATTGACGTGGGAGAAGGCCCCATAGAGCTGGTGAATCCTGTCATTATTGCTTCCTCTGGAAAAC
>JAHZIE010000009.1:406-5963 GCA_019419895.1 Clostridiales bacterium
GTCTCTCCTGCCCGGGAATTTATGGTTATACTAAGCGTCCCATGCATGTGAAGGTGCGCGCTCAGGACAGAAAAGGCGTTTTCCATGAATATGAAGGGGAAGATCTTCTTGCCAGGGCCTTCTGTCATGAGATTGACCATTTGGACGGTATCCTGTTCCGCTCCCATGTGGTGGAATATGTCAATGTTGAGGATTAAGGCATCTGAACTTTTGGAGAAGGTGAAACGATGAGAGTAGTCTTTATGGGAACGCCGGAATTTGCCGTCCCCTGTCTGAAACAGATTTTAGAGGACGGATACGAGATTGCGGGGGTATTTACACAGCCGGATAAGCCCAAGGGCAGAAAATATGTTTTGACCCCGCCTCCGGTGAAGGAATATGCCCAATCCAAAGGCCTTCAGGTCTTTCAGCCGACGACATTAAAAGATAACTCGGCATTAGAGCTTTTGGAAAGCCTCCGGCCGGATGTGATTGTGGTAGTGGCCTATGGCAAGCTTCTGCCGGCGGGAATTTTGAAGCTGCCGCCTCTTGGCTGCATCAATGTACACGCTTCCCTTCTGCCAAAATACCGTGGGGCTGCCCCGATACAGTGGGCGGTCATTCGAGGGGAAAAGGTAACGGGAGTTACAACAATGTATATGGATGAGGGGCTTGACAGCGGCGATATGATTGACAAGGCTTCCTTGGAAATTGGGGAAAATGAGACGGCCGGAGAGCTTCATGACAGGCTTTCTCTTCTGGGCGCTGGGTTATTGTCCCAGACATTGAAGAAATTACAGGATGGAACAACGGTGAGAACGCCCCAAAAAGAGGAGGAACATACCTATGCCCCGATGCTGGATAAATCATTATCTGACATTTCCTGGAATAAATCGGCGCAGGAGGTTCATAATCAAGTAAGAGGATTATCTCCCTGGCCTGGCGCGTCCACACTGTTGGACGGGAAAAGGCTGAAAATTCATCAAACAAGACTGGCTGGAATGGTCGGCGGACGTCCGGGTGAGGTAGTCGGACTATCGCCGCTGGTGATTGCCTGCGGTGACGGCAGGGGATTGGAACTGCTGGAAATTCAGTATGAGGGGAGCAAGAGGATGGCCGCCGGAGCTTTTTTGCTGGGGCATCCAATTCCTTTCGGCGTGATCTTGGGCACAGAAAAGGAGGAATAGCCATGGGACTTTACTATTACGACTGGACGTATATTGCTTTTATGCTTCCAGCTTTGATTCTGACCATTTGGGCGCAATGGAAGGTGAAATCAACCTTTGCGAAATATTCCCGGCTGCGCAACGCGAGGGGAATGACGGGACGGGACGCGGCCTCCTCTGTTCTAAGGGAAAATAATCTTTCCTATGTGACCGTGCGGCATATCGGCGGAAATTTAAATGATCATTTTGATCCCAGAAACAATTCCATCAGTCTTTCCGATCCTGTATATGACGCCCCGACCATAGCGGCGGTGGGAGTGGCGGCACATGAGGCTGGGCATGCGGTACAGCATGCGGAAGAATACGGCCCCATCCGTTTCAGGAACGCTTTGGTTCCAGTGGTACAGTTTGCCTCCAACCTGGCGATGCCTCTCATTCTGATCGGGATGCTCCTTCCGGTACGGTATACCTTTTTTATTACGGCGGGAATTATCTTGTTTTCCCTGACCACTTTGTTTCAGCTTGTAACCCTTCCGGTGGAATTCAACGCCAGCGCACGCGCGTTGAAGGCCATTGATCAGACCGGGATGCTCACGGAGGAAGAACGGGCCGGGGCGAAAAAAGTGCTGCAAGCGGCGGCCATGACCTATCTTGCGGCTGCTTTCACTTCCCTTCTCAGCCTGCTGCGCCTGCTTTTGATTGCCCAGCGGCGAAATAGAGATTAATTAAAAACAAACAGGGAAAGCGGAACGAAGTAAATGGTCTGAAAGGCTTTCATGGGGAAATTCTGCCTTCCTACAGAAGCTTTTGGATGGTTTATGAACCAGTATACTTTTAAAATGAAAAGTTAGGAATGAAAAAAGTTATGAAAGATTCGCCCAGAGGCCTTGCGGCGGCCGCTCTGTACCGCGTCAATCAGGAGGGAGCCTATTCCAATCTGGTGCTGGATTCCCTCTTATCGTCCCATGAGCTTGCCGCGAGGGATAAGGGATTGGTATCCGCCCTTTTTTATGGCTGTCTGGAGCGAAAAATTACTTTGGATTACATTATAGCCAGCTATTCCAAGACGGCGCTAAACCAAATAGAGCCTTTTGTTTTGGAACTCCTGAGAATTGGCCTTTACCAGCTCTTATACATGGATAAAATTCCCCATGCCGCGGCGGTAAATGAGTCGGTGGCGCTGGCAAAGAAGAGCGGGCATGGACAGGCGGCCGGTTATGTGAATGGTGTGCTCAGGGCAGTGGAACGCAATCTGGGAAAGCTTGTTTTTCCGCCGGAAAAAAACAGGCTCACTTATTTAAGTATCCGCTATGCCTGCCCCAAATGGCTGATTAAGCTCTGGGACAGGGAATATGGAAAGCAGCTTTGCGAGGAAATGCTTCCCTGTCTTTTGGGGCGGCCCCCCCTGACCGTACGGAGTAATCCTCTCGCGTGCAGGCTGGAGGAATTGTCGGACAGTCTTTCCCGGGAAGGGATCCAAACGAAAGAGATCTCCTGGCTGCCTGACAGCCTGGAAATAGGTTCCACCGGAGGAATTGAGAATACCGAGCCTTATCAAAAAGGCTGGTTCCATGTCCAGGATTTGTCCTCGCAGCTTTGCTGCTTTCTGCTGGGAGCAAGGCCGGGGGAAAGGGTGCTGGATGTCTGCGCGGCTCCAGGAGGAAAAACCTTTACCCTCGCTGAAATGATGGAGAATCAGGGAGAACTGTTATCTTTTGATCTCCATGAACAGAGAGTTCGTCTGATTCAGGAAGGAGCAAGCCGTTTGGGACTGCGGAATGTCCGGGCAGCACAGAGGGACGCCTTAGAGGAAAGCGTTGATTTCCAGGCGGACAGAATCCTGTGTGACGTCCCATGCTCCGGCTTTGGCATTCTCCGTAGAAAGCCGGAGATCCGTCAGAAAGATCCCCATATACTTGACAACCTGCCCGAATTGCAGTATCGTATTTTGTACAGGTCGTCACAAATGCTCCGCCCGGGAGGTATTTTGTTTTATTCCACCTGTACTCTTAATCCTTCGGAAAATGAAAGGGTAGTATCCCGGTTTCTGGAAGAGAAAAAGGAGGAGTTTGAGCCCTATTTTCTTGACTTGCCGCCGGAAATCCTCCGGGCTAGGGAAGAACCTGCCCATCAGTTAACCATCTTCCCCCAAATGTGTGGTACTGATGGATTCTTTATCGCCGGCCTGCGGAAAAAAATGGGGTGAAGGGTATGGAACGTGTGGATATCAAATCGATGACGCTGCCGGAGCTAAAGGCTTCTCTGGCGGAGCTGGGCCAGCCGGCTTACCGCGCTGGGCAGATTTATCAGTGGCTTCATCGGAAGTCGGCATGGGATTTCAGCGCAATGACCAATTTATCCCGTCCTCTGCGGGAACGGCTTGCCGACCATTATGAAATCGCCGGGGCGGCCATTGAGAGAAAATATGTTTCCCAAATTGACGGAACGGTGAAGTATCTCTTCCGCTTGAATGACGGGGAATATGTGGAATCGGTACTTATGCAGTATCGTCATGGATATTCCATCTGTGTTTCCACCCAGGTGGGATGCAAAATGGGATGTACTTTCTGTGCCACCGGGCTGGGAGGTTTTCAGCGGAATTTAACCCCGTCGGAAATCTTGTCCCAGATTCAGGCGGCCCAAGAGGACAATGGCATCCGTATCTCGAATGTGGTGCTTATGGGGATGGGAGAACCGCTGGATAATTACGACAATGTACTGCGTTTTTTGGAGCTTGTATCCTCTGAAGACGGATTAAATATCGGGATGCGCCATATTTCTCTTTCTACCTGTGGCCTGGTCGACCGTATATATGACTTAATGGAAAAAAATTATCAATTGACCCTGTCAGTTTCCCTTCACGCGCCCAATGATGATATTCGTCGGAGGACCATGCCGGTGGCGAAAAGATGGAGCATAAAAGAACTGCTGGATGCCTGCCGGAAATACGCTGAAACCACTAAACGGAGAATCTCCTTTGAATACGCCATGATCGACGGGGTGAATGACAGCGATGAATGCGCCGAGGAACTGGCCGAAAGGCTGAAGCATATGCTCTGCCACATAAATTTGATCCCTGTCAACAGGGTTGAGGAAAGCGGTTATCAAAAAAGCAAGGCGGAACGCCTGAGGAGATTTATCAATATTTTAGAAAAACACCATTTGACAGTCACAGTGAGAAGGAGCCTTGGCTCCGATATCAATGCATCGTGTGGACAACTCAGAAGGAAACATCAAGACAAGGACGGTGTAACAGTTTGAAGCTAGCAATGAAAACAGACGTAGGCCGCGTGCGGGAAAATAACCAGGATGCCGTCAACGGGGGCATCTGGGACAGAGACTCCGCATGGGCTGCTGTGTGCGACGGTATGGGAGGCGCCAACGGCGGCAATATCGCCAGCCAGTTGGGGCTGGAGTTTATTTCCCAAAAGCTGAAGGAAGGATATCACAAAAACCTTACCCATGATTATATCAAAAATCTGCTGGTTTCTACTTTATACAACGCCAACCAGACGGTCTTTGAAAAGTCGAAAACAGATCCTTTTCTTAAGGGAATGGGGACGACTGCCGTGGTTGCCCTGATTAAGGAGCAGACGCTTCATATTGCCCATGTGGGGGACAGCAGGGCTTTTTTACTTCATCCTGGTTCGATTGATCAGATCACCAAGGATCATACCATTGTACAGTCGATGGTGGACGCCGGACGCATCACCGAGGAGGAGGCGCGGGAGCATCCGCAAAAGCATATTATCACCCGGGCGATTGGTGTCAACCAGTCAGTCAGCATTGATTATTATGAGGCTGAGTTTCATGGGGAGGATATCCTTCTGCTGTGTAGCGATGGCCTGACCAACCATGTGAGAAATGAGGAAATCGTCCGGATTATTCGGGAGGCTCCTTTTGAGCTTGTGGCGGAACAATTAGTTCAAGCGGCCTTGGATGCCGGAGGTACCGATAATGTGACAGTGGCAGTGGTTGCCAACGATACACAGGAGGCGAAATAGCATGGAGAATTTTGTAGGGAAGAAATTAGACGGCCGTTATGAAATACAGGAGCTTATCGGTGTTGGCGGGATGGCCGTGGTATATAAAGCCTATGATCGTATTGACGACCGTATTGTGGCCATTAAGATTTTAAAGGATGAATATCTGGGCAACGAAGAATTCACCAGACGCTTTAAGAATGAATCCAGGGCGATTGCTGTTTTGTCTCATCCCAATATTGTCAAGGTGTATGATGTCAGCTTTGGGGATCGCATTCAGTATATTGTTATGGAATATATTGACGGGATCACCCTGAAGGAATATATTGAGCAGCAGAAAACAGTCGCGTGGAAGGAAGCGGTGCACTTTACCCTGCAGATTTTGTACGCGTTGGAGCATGCCCATTCCAAGGGGATTATTCACCGGGA
>JAHZIE010000009.1:5973-30856 GCA_019419895.1 Clostridiales bacterium
TCTCAGCGACGGCACCATCAAGGTCATGGATTTTGGCATTGCCAGATTTTCCAACAGTGAAACCCGCACCATTACTGACAAGGCCATCGGATCGGTTCATTATATCGCGCCGGAACAGGCCTGCGGGGCCCGGACGGATGAAAAAGCGGATATCTATTCCGTTGGCGTCATGCTCTATGAGATGCTGACTGGCAAGCTTCCCTTTGAGGCTGAAAATGCCGTTTCGGTCGCCATCATGCAGATGCAGTCGGAGCCTAAAGGACTGAGAGAGCTCAACCCCAATATTCCGGAGGGGTTGGAGGAAATCACCCTCAAGGCTATGAAAAAGGAGCCGCAGCAGAGGTATGCCAACGCCGCGGAAATGATTGACGCCATTACGCGTTTTAAACAGAATCCGGATATCCGATTCCAATACAAATATTTTTTTGATGAGAAGCCTACACAGAACGTGGATGCTTTGAAGAATGTCACACATCCTGCTGTAGCATCAGATGACATTGATGATGATTCTTATTACCAGGAGGAGCAGAAGGCCTCTCGGAGTTCGGTCAAGGTGGCTCCGGTGCCTGTCATCACAGGGGTGGCCATTGCTTTTGCTGTTTTTGCCATTGTGTTCGGTATCATCCTGTTTATCCGGGGAATTCCTCAGGAAAATGAGGTAGAGGATATTGATCTTCCTGATTTTGTAGGGCAGAATTTTGATGAGGTCAAGGCGGAATATGGGGATAAATTTGAATTTGTTGTTACTGGTTATGAAAGCGACAGCGAGCTTAAGGACGGAACAATCAAAAACCAGGAACCCAAAGGCGGTGTAAAGAAGGTCAAAATGCATTCCAAGGTTGAGGTGGTTGTCAGCAGCGGTGTTTCCCTCACAGATGTGCCTGCCATTGTTGGAAAGGAACTTTCCCAGGCCATTGGAATGCTGACGGAAAATAATCTCAATTATACCCAGGTGGAGGTTTATCATGATACTATTGCCGCGGGATATGTGGCGGCGGTGGATCCGGGAGAGGGACAGCAGATTCCAGAGGATTCCAATGTGACCATCTATGTGAGCAAGGGGCCGGAAGAAAAGACCAGTGTGGTGGGCAAGTTTGTCGGCCTTACTTATGAAGAAGCCAAGAGAGAAATTGTCAAGGCCGGATATAAGGTTGGGACGCCGAAATATGAAAACAGCGATAAGCCCAAAGACACCGTAATCGCCCAGAGCCCGGATATTGGATCTTCCCTGAATCAGGGCGGGACGATTGTCCTGACGCTGAGCAACGGGGAACCGCCGGAGCCAGAGGAGAAGCAGGTGCAGTTTACGGTGCAGCTTCCTCAAATCCCCTCTCATATTTCACAGGTAGCTGTCAGTGTTTTTGTAAATAATATTAAGGATGATTCCCAAAGCCGGACGGTCCTCGCTTCCACTTCTTCTTATAACGTTACTCTGAAAGGGAAAGGGACCGCTACCGTGACGATCCTTCTGAATGTGTCAGGAAAGGATCAGCTCTATCAGGAGTGGATGGTGGATTTCGATAAACCGGAAGCTAAGGTGACAAAGACAGAAGCTGTGGATTTCCCTGAGGAAAGTTCATCTTCCATTACACCGCCAACATCATCAGAGTCAGAAACTCCTCCATCAGAAAACGAGGGTTAAAAGGGATACGCTAATGACACAGGAAATTTCAGCGGCTTCCAGTGCTTTGGAAGGGAGAATTATCAAAGGAATTGGCGGTTTCTATTATGTAGAAACCGCCAATGGATTGTATGAATGCAAGGCAAGAGGGATTTTCCGAAAAAAAGGGCAGGCGCCTCTGCCGGGCGATATGGTGAGCATATCCGTTCAATCAGATGGGAAAGAAAAGGAAGGGTCGGTAGAAGCTATCGCTACCAGGAAAAATTTCCTGATACGCCCGGCGGTTGCCAATCTGGATCAGTTATTTATCGTTTCCTCTGTCTGCCATCCTGATCTGAATCTTTTTATGATTGACAAGGTAATCGCCGTGGCGGAAAATAAAGGAATTACACCTATTTTGCTTATCACAAAAACCGATCTCAAAAGGCCGGAGGGAATCGCTGATATTTACCGCAAAGCAGGGCTCGACTGTTTTGAATTGTCGCCGGAGGAAACATCTTCTCTATCTGTAATTCGCGGGATGCTATCCAACCGGCTCAGTGCCTTTACTGGAAATTCCGGAGTTGGAAAATCCACCCTTTTGAATCTTTTGTATCCGGAGCTGAAGCTCCAGACAGGTGATATCAGCCAAAAACTGGGGAGAGGCAGGCATACCACAAGGGAAGTCACCCTGTTTCCAGTAGAGGACGGAGGATATATTGCCGATACGCCGGGTTTTTCTTCTCTTGATTTAGAAAGGTATGAAGTGGTAAAAAAGGAGGACCTTCCTTTTTGTTTTCGTGAATTTGGAAATTATCTGGATTCCTGCAGCTTTACCTCCTGTTCTCATACCTGTGAAAAGGGATGCGCTGTCCTGAAAGCTGTGGCAGAGGGGAAAATTGCGCCTTCCAGACATGCCAATTATGTGGCTATGTACAATGAGGTGAAAAATATTAAGGAATGGGAGAAAAAATGAAGGACAGATGTGTGATTATCGGCGCCGCCCCGGTGGATGACTATTCTACTGCTCCTGCCATTCTACCGGAAGATTTGGTGCTGTGCGCGGATGGAGGGCTTCGCCATTGTATTGCGCTGGAAATTCAGCCGGATTTGGTGATTGGGGATTTCGATTCTTTAGAAGACAGATCCTTGCTTGCGGGTTATCCCTGTTTGGAGCTTCCCGTGGAAAAGGATGATACAGATACCATGTTTGCCGTCAAGTACGGCATTGATAGGGGATACCGTGACTTTTTAATTTACGGGGGAATAGGCGGCAGGCTTGATCATACCTTCGCCAATCTTTCTTCCCTTCTGTATATTGCCCAGAGAGGAGGAAAGGGGCTGCTGACAGACGGCAGGCTGTCCATGACAGTGATAACGGGAGGAACGTTTCCTCTTGATGGCTGCAAAGGCCGTCGGCTTTCCCTCTTTCCCTTTGGATGTGAAAAATGTATTGTCAGTGAAACAGGGGTCCATTATCCTTTGGAGCGTGGGGAATTGAACGCTTCTTTTCCGCTAGAGGTGAGTAACTATGTGGACGAGGAAAATGGAGCCATTACCCTTTACGAGGGAGCTCTGTTGATTATTTTGGAAAAAATCTGACACCAAAATCTGCCCGTCTGTATATTATGTTACTAAGACACGGAAATGTGACATAATAAGGGAAAGGCGGGTGGCCAAATGGTACGCCAGTGTGGGAGATACCGAAAATGCGGCGGGTGGGTGCTCGCCTTTGCCGGCGGGCTGTTTCTTTCGTGCCTTTTTTCATCCGGCATCCTTGTGTTCCTGCTGGGGGTGATTATCACCCTATGTGGGATCGCGCTGATGCGGTGCTGAAAATCTGACCTGAAATCATATTTGCGGAGGTGCGCGGGAATGAAAGTCGTCGTTGTAAAAAGCCCGAGGGTGTTGGGATGTTTTCTGAGATTTGTTTTTGGAATCAAAAAGTCCCCGACACAGTAAGTACAACATAGGAAAAAAGCGAAAACATAATAGCCAAAAGACGGTCTCAGATAAATGAGGCCGTCTTTTCTTATTACGGGGAAATTTAATACCTGAAGTTTTTTATTGATGACGATGTGGCTGTTTGTGGGGTGTAACTGCAAAGAAGGGAAATAGCGGTTATTTTTAGAGGATAGCAAAAGGAAAAATATTGAAAGGGGATTAAGACATGAGAATTATGAAAATTAGAAATCCAGTCTCTCCATTGTCCTTCTGTTTACTGATTGAACAGATAATTTTTTCAAAAACTGAAATTGGAAGCCTAGATCTATAAAAAATGAAGCAATCCAGTCATATTTTTTGAAGGCGGCGGATATGATATACCAATCCATTCTTCCAAACCATTGGGACGGTCTGAAAGGGAAAATTACCCGGAGCACTTCCTTCTTGAATTTATTGATTTTCCAGCGGACGCTCCGATGTTTGTGCATAAAATGGACATGGGCGGAATATCAATTATTAGAAACCGTGAAAAGGAGAGGATTGCCCGTATGGATTTCAAGGTGTTGCAAGAGGCGGTATGTGTCAATCGGGAAATGTTCAGCGGCTCAGCGGAACAGCCTATTGATTTGGACATTACTTTGCCCGATTACTGCCCCGATATTTCCAGGATTTTAAAATGCCAGATTATCCCCCAGATCAGCCAGAGACAAATAATTGGGGATCGGTTGAATGTAGAGGGCTCTTCTCTCATTCGGCTGCTCTATGTGGACGAAAGCGGCTGCGGTGTCCGCAATTGTGAACTGACCAGCCCATTTTCCGTTGATTTTACGCTGAAAACATCAATCGAATCCCCAGTTATCTGCACAAAAACACATGTAGATTTTCTTAACTGCCGCGCTGTTACAAAGCGCCGGGTAGATATCCATGGCGCCTTTACCCTGACAGCAAAAGTGACAGGACAAAGCAAAGAGCATATGATAAGCGGCGCGGAAGGCGGCGGACTGCAAACCAAGGTGAAAACGACCGAGATCAGTTCCCTGGTCGGCTGTGCCCAGCAGAATTTTTCAGTCAACGAAACCTTAGAGCTTGCGCAGAACAAACCCCAGCCGGAAGCATTGATCCGGGCACAGGGAGCCGCGGTACTGACGGAATATAAGGCCATAGCCAACAAGCTTATTGCCAAAGGAGAGCTTCAGCTGAAGCTGCTTTACCTGACCAATATTGAGGACGGATCAATGGATACCATGGAGTATTCCATTCCCATCAGTCAGATCCTGGATATGGATGGTTTGGACGACGATTGCATTTGTTGTGCGAGGTTTGAGCTTTTGTCTCTGGAATGCCAGATTGAAGCGGGAAGCGTGGAGGAACCGGCCGCCTTTGAAGTAGAATGCCGTTTATGCGCCCACGCCTGTGCCTACAGGACTTCAGAGATGCACATGGTGACGGACGCTTATTCCACCGATTTCGAGATAGAGACAGAATCCAGACAGATATCCTTCCAGAAATTGACGGATTTTATCCGGGAACCTTTTGTATGTAAGGGGCCGGTCAGCATTCCGTCAGAAGGAATTACCAATATTATTGATATCTGGAGCGACGGCTGTTCTTACAACACCTCTATGAAGGATGGACAAATGGTCTGCGACGGCAGGGTAAGCATCTGCATGCTGGTCCTTAATACGGAGAATATCCCTGAATATCTGGAACGTACGCTGGATTTTACCTATTCCAAGGAGTATCCCCAGAAAGGAACGGAATATTCCTGTTCCCCGGAGATCACTCCCCTAGCGGTCAGCTACCGGCTTTCCGGCGTGGACGGTGTGGAAGTAAAAGCGGAGATGGATGTGAACGCACCGGTATATGAGGTGACCAGTACTCCTGTCCTTGTTTCCGTTGAGCCGGATGAAAACAAGAAAAAGGATAAATCCAAGCGTGCTTCCCTGATCATTTATTACGCGGGAGACGGGGAAAAAATATGGGATATCGCCCGAAAATACAATACTTCCGTGGAGGCTATCCAAAAGGAAAACGATATGGCCGGAGAAGAGATGGAAGGCCGGGGCATGTTGTTGATTCCCAGCTGTTCCTGACATCTATCCTTGGCCTTCAGGTTTATCATCAGCCCGTTGTGGCGCTGCCGGAAAAAGGGGCTGGATGAGTATTTCATAAAATTGTAGCTGCCCTTTGCGGCTGAAAGGTGTGATAACTGAAATGGAAGAGCGCAACATCTATCATGATATCGCACAGAGAACCAACGGCGATATTTATGTGGGAGTGGTCGGGCCTGTGCGCACAGGCAAATCCACTTTTATCAAACGGTTCATGGATACCCTTGTCATTCCCAATATTACCAGCTCCTATTCCAAGGAACGGGCCATTGACGAGCTGCCTCAATCGGCGGCCGGCCGGACGATTATGACCACCGAGCCCAAGTTTATTCCGGAGGAAGCGGTGAAAATCAGCGTAGGGGATAACGCCTCCTTTAATGTCAGGATGATTGACTGCGTAGGTTATATTATTCCCAGCTCTCTCGGCTATATTGAGGATAATATGCCTCGTATGGTGATGACCCCCTGGTTCGATACGGAAATCCCGTTTAATATGGCGGCGGAAATCGGTACAAAAAAGGTAATAACGGAACATTCCACCATCGGGCTGGTTGTCACCACAGATGGCAGCATTACGGATATTCCCAGGGAGGAATACGCTGAGGCTGAAGAGCGGGTCATTGAGGAGCTGAAAGAGATACATAAGCCTTTTGTAGTGCTCCTCAACTGCCTGTATCCCGATTCCCCCGAGGTTCAACAGATGGCGCAGGAGATGAGAAACAACTATCAGGTGCCTGTCATCGCTGTCAACTGTATGGAGCTCACAGAAGAAGAAATTAGGAAAATTCTCGCCACCATTCTTTTTGAATTCCCGGTGAAGGAAATCAGTGTCAATCTGCCCCAGTGGCTGACTTCCTTGGAAAAAGATCACTGGCTGAGGGATTCTATTTTCAAGGGAATCCAGAATTCGGCCAAGGATGTGGAACGCATCCGCGAGGTGAAAAATATCGTGTCTGCTATGGAGGATTCCCAGTATATTGATTCCATCAAGGTTTCCGAGGTGGATTTGGGAACCGGAAGGGCAAATATTGACGTACAGCTTCAGCAGAATCTGTTTTATAAAATTTTGGGAGAACAGACGGGAATCCAGATCGGCGATGAATCGGGACTGCTGGACTGCATGCTGGAATTGGCTGATATTCGCCAGAAGTACGCGAAGATCAAAAATGCCCTGGACGAGGTGACGGAAACTGGTTACGGCATCGTTATGCCTACCATTGATGAGCTGAGCCTGGAAGAGCCGGAAATTATGAAGCAGGGAGGAAAATACGGCATCAGGCTGAAGGCGTCCGCGCCCTCAATCCATATGATGCGTGCCGATATCACGACGGAGGTCTCTCCCATTGTAGGGTCAGAACAGCAGTCGGAGGAGCTGGTCAGCTATCTGCTTAATGAATTTGAAGAAAGCCCGGGGAAAATCTGGGAGTCCAACATTTTTGGAAAATCCCTGTATGAGCTGGTCAACGAAGGGCTGCATAATAAATTGTACCGTATGCCGGCGGACGCGAGGATGAGGATTAAGGAAACTCTGGAACGCATTATCAATGAAGGATGCAATGGCCTTATCTGCCTGATTCTATAGAACAGGGAAGGGAGAAGGAAAAACCGCATTTTGACGGATGCGGCCATGGAAGAATGAAAATAGTTGGGAGCAACAGATGCTGTCGCGGCAAAACAGTGTGTATCATAAAAAATGATACACACTGTTTTTTCTTCTTGCTATGAAAGTTGCTTCTGGAATAAACAGCGATCCTTGTCCCTGCTTTTCAACGGTTGTGACAGAAAACGGTGTGAAATAAAAGAACCTTCCGGCACGGAACGTGGTATGTCGCCCAACAGACAGTTTGTCTATTTGTACGTCATTTATTCCCGATGGAAAAGACATAATATCACCAGTGACGCGAAGTGCGAATCCCCTTTTCGGGCAACAGAATTTCTCATAGGCCCAAAATATAAAAGCCAGTCGCCTCGTTTGCCCTTTCCAGCCATCTTAACAGAATAGGATAATCTAACGGTTTTTGTTTTTGCACTTTGTCTACGATATTTTTCGCTTGCTCTTGCGAATAGTAATTGATTCCGTAAGGATCCACTGGGCCTTTTTCTCCATTATTGTAAATCCCGCATGAAAAGATTTCTCCATACTGCTGGATGAATTGATTGTCGTCATCGCCATAGATATACAGTGAATCATTTTTCCAATGTTCAATTCCATCCACGGAAACACGCTGTTTGATTTCAGAGCTTGGCGGTAATTTACAATATTGGATTTCTATGAAATAGGAACCACCGAATTTTCTGCGTTCTTCCTGCGTGTGAAAGGTATAAAAGAGCATAGCGTCACCCGATTAAGCTGTTTTATTTTAATTTATTATTATAACATGCAACCCATTCCTTTTCCATTATTTTTTCCGTATATTGATGTATCTTTGGCTTTATTGAAAGGGAAGAGTGAATCAAGGGTTTGTGATAGCACTATTCTCAAAGTTTTCCAAAATCAGCCTACACACGGATTATAAAATTTTATGAACAGGCAAGGAAGGGCAGCGGCGAGGCATAGCTGGGAAAGAAAAAAGGTAGAAAATAAAATAGTAAAAAGTAAATAAGGAAAAGGGACAATTCATAACATGGGTTGTATTGAAAGGACGGGAAAATCTTGAAGAAGAATGAAAAAGGACAAAAAGCATTTTGATCTATCCCCCCCTTAAAACACATCAGTGACAATAGGAAATCTATTAAATTTTAGATAAATATAGATAATCAATAAAAATAAAAGAAAAAATAAGATAAATAAATATAATTCTAAATAGTTAAATTGTATAATGAAATATAGTTTATTTTTGATATTGACTATAAAATTTTATTTGATATAATTAAAGTCAAAGAAAGTCAAAGTCAAATATCAAATTGGCGATTATTAAGAAACAGAAAGAAAAGGAGGCGGGTTCCGTGAGAATTTCAGATATGGTTGCGAAATATATTTCTGATATGCTGGAGGCTTCCAACGGTAAGGCGGAAATACAGCGCAATGAGCTGGCGGAGGCGCTCGGCTGTGTGCCGAGCCAGATTAATTATGTTATTACCTCGCGGTTTACCCCCGAACAGGGATATATAGTAGAAAGCCGCCGGGGGGGCGGAGGTTATATCAGGATTACGCGGATTCAGATGAATCAGAGCTCTGCTCTGATGCACGCCATCCATTCTATTGGGAATACCTTGGATACGGCGACCGCGAGAGCGATGCTCTTGAACCTATCGCAAAATCATACGATTCCAGACGAGGCGGCTGCTTTAATGTCGGCGGCGCTTTCTGATAAATCCTATGGCGCCGTGTCTCCGGAGAAGCGGGATGCTCTTCGGGCCTCTGTTTTTAAAAACATGTTGATTACTTTAATTTAGAAATTGGAAAGGCAGTGATGCTTTATGATGTGTCAGAATTGCGGCAGTCGGACGGCAACCACCCATATCAAGCAGCTGATAAACGGCGAGCTGAAGGAACGCCATCTGTGCGCTGAATGCGCGGCCAAATTGGGATACGGCAATATTTTTGCTGGGTATGGATTGAATCTTGGAAATTTCATTGGCAGCTTTTTGGGAGAACAGCAGCCGGTTTCTTCGGCGGCCATGCCTCAAACTGTAAGATGCAAATGCTGCGGTTCTACTTTTTCCGATATTGTTTCCAGTGGAAAGGTGGGCTGTGCGGAATGTTACCAGACTTTTCGGGATCGCCTCATGCCTTCCATACAGAGAATTCATGGGAATACCAAGCATGCGGGAAAGGTACCCCGGGCAGCCAGCAAGCGGGCGCGGCTTTCGGAGCAGATTGAACAGGCAAGAAAGGATTTGACCCAGGCAATTGAAAAACAGGAATTTGAACGGGCCGCTGAACTGCGGGATAGAATTCGTGATTTAGAGGGGCAGGTGAAAGAGGATGAGTAAATGGTATCATACAGCCGGGGAACAGGGAGATGTTGTGATCAGCACCAGGATTCGCTTGGCGAGAAATCTGCGCACCTATCCTTTTCCTTGCAAGATGTCGGCTGCACAGCAAAAGGAGGCGCTGGAGACAGTCAAATCTGCGGTTTTGCAGTGCGGGGCACTTAAGGAACTGGAACTCTCTTATATCGATATGGAAAAGCTTTCCCAGATAGACGCCGTTTCCCTTGTGGAGCGTCATGTTATCAGTCCTGAGTTTGCGTCCTCACGTCAGGGCCGAGGGCTCCTTTTAACCAAAGATGAATCGGTCAGCATTATGCTGAATGAGGAGGATCATTTGAGAATCCAGGTGATGCGTCAAGGTTTTTCTCTGGAAGAGGCGTATGCGTTGGCGGCTAAAATTGACGCCGCGCTGGACGAGGTTCTTTCCTTCGCTTTTGATGATAAGCTTGGATATCTGACCCAGTGTCCAACCAATCTGGGAACCGGAATGAGAGCTTCCCTGATGCTCCATCTGCCAGCAATCCAGGAAAGCGGCGCTGTTCAGAGGATAGCGAGTAACCTGAATAAAATCGGGCTTGCTATCCGTGGAATTTATGGAGAGGGAACCGAACCCAAAGGAGCCGTTTACCAGCTTTCTAATCAGGTTACTTTGGGCTTGTCCGAGCGGGCGGCAATTGATAACCTCAAAGATATTGCGGCCCAGCTCATTCAGCAGGAGCGCAGCCTGAGGGAGGAAATCGTCTCAGGGGATGAATATCAGGATGTCATCTGGAGATCCCTTGGAATTCTTCAGAATGCCCGGCTTTTAACCAATGAGGAGTTTATGAAGCTAATTTCCAATCTTCGTTTGGGTATATCTGCGGGTATCATTGGCAATATTAACCTTGATACCGTGAACAGTCTTATGATAGAGGCGCAGCCGGCCACACTGATGGAGCGGGCGGGAAAGGAATTATCTATTTCTGAAAGAAACAAATACCGCGCCGCGGTGGTAAGGGAGCGGCTGGGAGAAACCCAGAGACAAAGCTAAGGAAAAGAAAATTACAAATATAGAAAAGAACCATCAGGAAAGGGTGAAGAAGATTATGTATCGTTTTGATAAATTCACAGAAAAAGCAAACCTTGCATTGAATTATGCGTTGGAAGCCGCCCAGGAAATGGGACATACTTATGTGGGCAGTGAGCACATTTTGTTGGGGCTGGTGAAGGAGGGATCCAACCTTTCCAATTCGGTTTTTCAAAAATTCAACATTACAGAGGAAAAAGTCCGCGAATTGATTGAGGCCACAGTGGGTAAGGGAATGGTAACTTCCCTTTCTTTTGACGATTTTACCCCGAGAAGCAAGAGAGTGTTGCAGCTGGCCATTATGCACGCGGCACAGATGGGGCATCCTTATGTGGGGACAGAGCATCTTTTGATTGCCCTTTTGGAGGACGAACAAAGTTATGCCATGAAGCTTTTACGTCAGCTGGGTGTGGAGAGAAGTATGCTGATTGAGGCTATCCGCGAGATGCTTGGCAGTCAGGGCGAAGGGGAAGCGACGGTTTCCTCGGAAGGGTCCTATCAGAGAAATGAGGGGGCCGGCGGGGGCAAAAGCGGAAAGATGCTTGAGCAGTTTGGAAGGGATCTGACGGCGGAAGCTAAAAAAGGGACCATCGATCCGGTGATCGGCAGACAGCAGGAGATCGAAAGGGTGATACAGATTCTTTCCAGGCGTACAAAAAATAACCCTTGTCTGATCGGAGAACCCGGTGTCGGCAAAACAGCCATTGCCGAGGGGCTAGCGCTGAAAATTGCCGCGGGGGATGTGCCGGAGCTGCTTAGAAATAAGCGGATCATTGCCTTGGATTTGACCAGTATGGTTGCCGGGACCAAATACCGTGGGGATTTTGAAGAAAGAATCCGCAATGTCATAGATGAAGTAAAGCGTTCCAAGGATATCATACTGTTCATTGACGAGCTGCACACGATTATAGGCGCCGGCGCGGCGGAAGGCGCGACGGATGCCGCCAATATTCTCAAGCCCTCCCTGGCAAGGGGAGACTTCCAGGTGATCGGCGCTACCACCATAGAGGAATACCGCAAGCATATTGAAAAGGATTCCGCGTTGGAAAGACGGTTCCAGCCGGTTACAGTGGGAGAGCCGTCAGAGGAGGAGGCCGTCCAGATTTTGGCCGGGCTGAGAGATCGCTATGAAGCCCATCATAAGGTAAAGATTACCGATGAAGCTATCGAAAGCGCCGTCAAACTCTCCTCCCGTTATATCGCCGACCGTTTTCTTCCGGACAAGGCCATTGATCTGATAGACGAGGCAGCATCCAGGGTTCGTTTGCACGCCTTTACCACGCCGCCGGATCTCCGTGAGCAGGAAAAGAAGCTGAAAGAGGTGGCCCAGGAAAAAGCGGCAGCTATCAACGCCCAGGAATTTGAGCAGGCCGCTAAGTTAAGGGATGAGGAAAACAAGCTGCAAAAGGAGCTGGAGGAGCAGAAACAGCGCTGGCAGGATAATCAGTCCCATGCCTCCAGCGTGGTGACTCCAAAGGAAATCGCCGAAATTGTTTCCAGCTGGACTGGAATTCCTGTTGTACAGCTGACAGAGGCGGAAAGCGAGCGCTTGCTGAAAATGGAATCGATCCTCCACCAACGGTTGGTGGGACAGGACGATGCTGTCAAAGCGGTTTCCCGCGCCATACGCAGGGGACGTGTCGGTCTGAAGGATCCCAAAAGGCCTATCGGCTCCTTTATCTTCCTTGGCCCCACTGGCGTTGGTAAGACTGAATTGTGCAAAGCGTTGGCCGAGGCCATGTTTGGCGACGAAAACGCCATGATCCGCCTGGATATGTCGGAATATATGGAAAAGCATACGGTTTCCAAGCTTGTGGGATCGCCTCCAGGATATGTGGGCTATGATGAAGGAGGACAGCTGACAGAAAAGGTGCGCCGCCAGCCCTATTCCGTTATTCTGTTTGATGAGATTGAGAAGGCGCATCCAGATGTATTCAACATGCTTCTTCAAATTCTTGACGATGGACGCTTGACGGATTCCCAGGGCAGAAAGGTCGACTTCAAAAATACCATCATCATTATGACATCGAATGTAGGCGCCCGGCTCATCACGGAAAAGAAAACGGGGCTTGGTTTTAATTCACAGGAAAACCAGGATTATGAGAAAATTTCTGAACTGGTTATGTCCGAATTGAAAAATACCTTCCGTCCCGAGTTTTTAAACCGTGTGGATGATATCATTGTATTCCATCAGCTCACCCAGGAGGATATCAAGGAAATCGCCAAACGGATGCTGTCAGGGCTCGAAAAACGCTTGGCAGCTTTGGATTTATCCGTTGCATTTACAGATGACGCTGTCGAAGAGTTAGCCAAGGAAGGATTTGATCCTGTTTACGGTGCCCGTCCCCTCCGCAGGGCAATCCAGACAAAAATTGAAGATAAGCTTTCTGAGGAAATGCTGGAAAAAAAGGTGGTGGGAGGCTACAAATACCAGTGCGGTTATCGCGATGGAGCCTTTGTGTTTGATAAAATGGAGCCTGCCACTGAACAGAAACCAGAATAAGCTTTCAAGAGCTGATATCATATGAAAGAGGGCCTTGGCTGTCAAGGGATTGCAGTCAGGGCGCCTTTTTGCTGTTCTCTGCCTATAAATGGTAGGCATGATTTTGAAAAGGCCGTATAGAGAAGAAACAGTCTGTTTGTGAAAATGGAGGAGAGGAGGGTGTTTGAATATTTTACGACAATACCGCGCGGGATTGTTAGAAGTTTTCAGCCGCCGCTCTTTTTTGTAGGAGAAAGATGCGTAAAAAGCCAAAAAAGTTGAATCCGGCCCAATTACAAATAGTTACAGTTTTTGATAAATTACTTCAATTTAGTTACAATATAGGGAAAAGAATTGCCCCGACAAGGGAAAAGGAATATAATGATTTTCAGATAAAAATAATGGGTTAGGTGAATGAGATGAAAAAGAATTGGCGGATCTCTTTGTTCAGCATCCTCCTGTGCGGTATATTTTTATTCGCATGTTCCTGCGCGCCGGTTCCATCGGAATCAGAAAGCGGCGGAGCTGAAGTATCCAGTGGAAGCGTGGAGCTGGATGAGAAAAATACGGTCAAGGAATTCACTTATCCCGCGACGGGAATAGACGCATTGGATAAAAAAGCAAAATCCGTTATAGATAATTGTATTCAGGAGTATAAAAAACAGGTGGAAGAATATGGCAAGCAAAATGATGAGTTTACTTCCACCTTTGAAATAAAGACGGAGCTGACAAAGGCGGAGCATTCTGCCAGCCTTTCTGTTATCACAAATTTTTCCAGCCCGATGCTTTCTGCGGAAGAAAAGCAGGTGATGTCATATACCTACGGCAGCGATGGAAAAACCATGGAGCTGACGGATTTTGTACCTGAGAAATATCTGAGCTGTCTTACAGACTATGCGGAAGATTATTATAAAAAAGATGAAGCCCATGCGTCGGAGGTTGGGACGGATACATTTACCCAGGGGACAGCCGCCGGAAGTGAAAACTATAAAAATTTCATGGTGGACAATGAAAATTTGTATTTTTATTTTGAGCCCTATCAAATTTTTGCGGATTCTTCCATTTACAAAATGACTTTGTCGAAAGCGGATTTGAACAATTATATCGAGGCGGCGAAGAAACCGGTGTCCTCTGTTACTCCGGTAAAGCCTTCGGGCGGCAGGAAGATAGATCCCAATAAGCCCATGGTAGCCCTCACTTTTGATGACGGCCCTCATTATAAATATACTCCTCAAATCTTGGATGCGCTGAAAAAATATAACGGGGCGGCAACCTTTTTCATGCTTGGTCCCAGGGTGCCGGAATGCCAGTCGGTGATTAAGCGCATGGTGGAGGAGGGCCACCAGCTTGGCAACCACACATATAATCATAAATCATTGGTGAAGCTGAATCTGACGGATTTGACCAATGAGGTGGAAGGAACCAACAGAGAATTGCAAAAGGTTGTGGGACAAACCTCTCATGTAGTGCGGCCGCCCTATGGGGCAAGCAATGATTTTGTCCGGCAGAATGTAAATTATCCCTTGATCAATTGGTGTATTGATACACAGGACTGGAAAACAAAAAATACACCGAGTATCATCCAGGAGGCAACTAAAAATGTTCATGATGGCGATATCATTTTGATGCATGACATTTACGCGACAACAGCAAACGCTGTAGAGGAAATATGCCGTATCCTGACGAACAAGGGATACCAGCTTGTAACCATTGATGAGATGTTTGAAGCAAAAGGGATTACCCCGGTCAATGGAAAAGTATATTATAATATAAAATAGTGGAGATTGAAAATCCCTTTTGGTGGTTAAAAAGACGCTCCCAAGGTCAGAAAAGTGTCAAAAAAGTATTTGTTAAAATACTGAACTATGACAAGCGAACAGGAAATAAGAAAGCTCTATGTGAATGGATTAACCATTTCTCTAGAGCTTTTCTTTGTTTATTTCAAATTTTTCAGTGGCCGTCAATGAAGATAAGAATTTTGAATAATGCGATAATTACAATATTGTAATTAACAGTACCAACTTCTCTGGAAATCCAGAAAACATTTGAGCGTCTCTCTTTGGTTGAGGAAAATTTGTTGAATTTTGCTCAAACGCTTGGCGGCGTGAGGAAAGCGGTGTTTTCTTTCCGGAAGCGTGCAGGCGTACATCCATATTTTTGACGGAAAAGGGTATACATCCATCCCAGATTGGAAAATCCGCATTCATAGCAAAGGGAGATAATAGGGATGTCGCTGTTCACCAAGCGGTTTGCGATGTAGGTCAGGCGCAAATCATTGATAAACTCTGATACGGTGACATTATAGTATTTTTTCATGGAGCGGCATAGATGTTCCTTTGACCTTCCCGACAGTTCAATCATTCGTGAGAGCCCCTCTGAGAAATTAACCTGCTGATTCATCAGGGCACAGGTTTCCGATAGCCATTCGGGTACAGAATTTCTTGTGTCAGCATTCCTGCGCCAAAAGAATTGGGTGAAGATCTGTACCAAAACGGAGCGTATGGCGACGCTTTTAGCAACCGCGTCATCATACTGTACAAAATTCAGCATGTCGATAATATTCAAAAACTTTTTGGCTTCAGTCTCGTTTAGAAGGACATAGGGGGAAATTTCGGCGGATAGGAGCCTGGAAAAGTCAAAAAGCGGGGCAAGATAGACAAAAAGGCTGTCCGCCAGAGAGCTCGAAAATGCTAGATGCTGTATAATCGCCCCATCATTGTCTTTATTATACAGGGCGTGAAGATCATTTGGTCTCACAAATATCAGGCTTCGCGGGGGCATTGCAACGACGCTTCCGTTAGAATAATGTTCCTGAGGCGTATCCACAATATAAATCAATTCATAGTAATCATGCCTGTGCAAAAAAAGACGGTCGTCCCTTCTGGAAAAATGATTATAACGGTAACCGCACTGGGGATCAATTTCATTGGAGGATAAAAGAACCGGCGCATCCATTTTTTTACCTCTTCCATATCAATATAATATAAATATAATATCACAATAGTCTAAGAAATTCAAAACTTTCCTGTGTATACTAAGATCATACGGCGGGATGGAGCCCGCGCTTTTGAAAAACAGCGGCCCTGCCGCCATTTAAAATTTTTCAGTGATGGAAGGACGGATACTATGGATTACAGCGGTATGACTTTAAGAGAGAAGATTATGAAAACTTTTGTTGTCACCATTCGTGAAATTAATACTCATGGGGGCCCAGAGCAGTTTTTTAAAGAATATCCAGTAGGGGGAATGTATTACTCCGAGGGGGCTCCGCTTTTGGATGAAAATGGGGTGGAAATGGGCACCGCTACAACCTTTGAAAAATTGAACCTGTGCAAGAGCGCTTCAAAAAGAAGACTTTTGGTTTTCGCGGACGGTGCCCATATCCGGGGTCAGCAATTCACCCAGTGCTCCCAAAACTCTCTGGGAGGTTCTCAAAATCTGGAGGATGCTTATCATTGGGGAAAAGTAATAGGCATGCAGATGAACGATAAAGGGATTGACTGTGTGCTGGGGCCGAGTATTGATATGTGTTTAGATCATCTGATGTATTTAACAGCCATCAGTGATGATCCCAGGCTGATCGCTCAAATTTACCGGCAGGTTGTCCGCGGTATTCAGGATCAGGGCGTTTGCTCTACAGTGAAGCATTTCCCCGGATTGGGAACCTATTTTGTCAATATGCATATGGCTCCCGGCTCCAATAAGCTTCCTTTTGATCAGTGGATGGAGACCTATGGCTATACTTACAAGGAAATGTTTAAGGAAAATGTCATGTCGGTTATGACGACCCATACTTCTCTGAAGTCGTACGACAATGAATTTACAGACGGATATTATCCCATCGCAACCTATTCGAAGAAGCTGACCACTGATTTGCTCAAGGGGAAATTGGGATTCCAGGGGGCCGTGATTACAGACGCCCTTATCATGGGTGGTATGGCGACAGGGGATCTTGTGGCGGAAACAGTTCGGGCCTTTAAGGCGGGCGCCGATCTGCTTTTGTGGCCGCCTGTGGAAGCTGCGGACAAGATTGAAGAGCTTATCTCCAGTGGGGAAATTCCCATGAGCCGCCTTGAGGATGCCTTGGAGAGAATCGGACGAATGGAAGATTTCCGAGATAAGTCATTGAAAAATCACAGTTATGACACGCCCGACGCGCGGTTTGTGGATGAAAAGCTGCTGGAAATTACCCGCGACGGTATTTGCCAGTTGAGAAATAAAATCGGTTTGCTTCCAATTGAAAAAGAGAAATACCATCATGTCCTTATTGTGGATGGAACGGAAAATGACAGCAGTTCTTCCGAAATGCTCCGTGACGAGCTCTTGGAACGGGGATTTGACGCCGAAGTGCAGCGGGATATTTATGATGTTCCCTCCCGGGTATGCTGGCAGGCGGATATCGACAGGCTTCAGGAAAAGTTTGACCTTGTCATTTTTAATATGCGAGCTTCTTTTGTCGCTGAATGGAGTGTTCCCCATATGCTGATTTGGGCCTCCCATTTGTTTGATAAGAAAAAGAAAATTATTGTCAATTACGGTTCCCCGTTTTTTGCTGAAGATTATTTCCCTGAAGATCCCACCTATATTGAGATGAATTGCCCGCCAAGCAGGGAGGCTGTGAAAATGCTTGTGGACGGCTTGCTGGGAGAGATGAAATTTACGGGGAAGAGCCTCCTTTCCCGTAAGTCATAGAGGGTAGCTCTGTATTCTGTATATTTATCCCTGTTGTCCGAACTTCCCTGGGCAATGGGAATAATGGGAAAAAGGCATTATTCTGCCTCCAAATTGCATATTAAGGGCGTACCTGAAAGGGTACGCCCTCAGGTAGAGATTTTCCAAACCTGAGGAGGTACAGGGATGAAAAAGAAACAGAAAAAAATTACCCTGATTATCATTGCCGCGGCGGTTGTATTGATCTGCGCCTTTTTCGCCCTGCGGGAGGGGAGTTTCCACATGGTCTTGCAAACAAAGGGCTTTGATACAGAGGTTGTGGTAATCGATCAAGGCGATAAGGAATACAGCCGGAGAAAATACAAGGTGGTGCAGACCACGGAGGACGGTGATAATGGGGGAAAAAGGCCGGTTATCCTTCAGCTTTCCAAAGACTTCCTGGGCTTCTGGCAAATAGATAATCGTTCTGCTCCCGTTGGTTCCGGAGAGCCTCAGGTCGTCGAATTTGCCTGGTTTGGGGACGGAGCAGCAGAGAATATAAATGCTCCCATGGTGATCCATACAGCCTGTTATGGAACCAACGCGGTTAAGGAGATTGAATTCCTGCCGGGACAGATTCCGGAGAATGTTGCCGTCAGCATCCGGCAGGAGGGGGAGAGATACTGGATCCACATCACTTCCAGCGGGGATTCTGCTTTTGTTAACAACCTGTGGGAGAATTTGATGAAAACTGGCTGCTTTGATTTCGGCAAAGGGGAAGATGCTTTGCAGTAACACTCCCTCCCTCCAAGCAAGCTGGGGAAACCCAACGGAGCGGGATTTTTGACGGCAAGCCCTCCTTTGCAGGCAAAACAGAAACGTCCTTCCGGAGAATGCCACCAAAAAGCCGCTCCTGCCGTGTTGGTGGGGAAAACAGGGAAATGGCCTTCCCTGTTTGGCTTTTTGAAACCAGAGGGGAAACATAGAAACTTCATACCCGCCACTGTGAGTCTGTGCTCCTTCTGCTGGGAGCGATGAAGTTTATATGGAAGGGCCTAATTTTCCCAAAGTCATAGAAGGCAGCTGGCATTTTCAAGAGACAAATTGTAAGGAGTAAGGAATTCGGAATATGAGAAAAAGGATTGAAAAATTTTCTTTCGCGCCCAATATGATGAGGGTAGTCTGCACAACGGATGAACGGATCAGGAAGCCCAGCTGTATGGTGGAGGATGTCCCGGAAAAGGATAACTATTGTGGGATATCCGCCGGTTTGATCAGTGACAATGGAGTGGAATTTTCCTGGCGGGGCCGTCCTCTTCTTAAGCAGATAGATTGGAACTTGCGGGAACACGATGTTACACGCGACATCATTCCCGGCGGCAGGCCTCAAATTGTAATGAGACGTACTGTAGACGGAGAACGCGCTTTTGTTGAAAACGCGGAGAATATCAAAATTGGCACCGCGTTTGGAGGAAGCGTACGGTTCCAGGTAGAAGCGGACGAACTGCTGTTCGGGCTGGGGCAGCATGAACGGGGGTATTATAACCATCGGGGAATGACGGAATATCTGTATCAGAATAATATGAAAATTCCCATGCCTGTGATTGTTTCTTCTAAAGGATATGCTCTGTTTTTTGACTGTACCAGCCAAATGATTTATGAAGAGGAAAACAATGTGGTGACGGTTTCCTTCCATTCCGTAGATCAGATTGATTACTATGTAATCGCCGGCAATACTATGGATGAAATCATTTCCAGCCTGCGAAGGCTTACAGGAAGGGCCGTGCTGCTGCCCAAGTGGGCCTATGGGTATATTCAGTCGAAAGAACGTTATATCGATCAGGAGGAAATGGTTGAGACAGTCAAGGAATTTAGAAATCGTAAAATTCCCCTGAGCTGTTTGGTATTGGACTGGAAGTCTTGGGAAGAGGGAAAATGGGGAAATAAGATTATGGATAAATCTCGTTTCCCAGATTTCAAAAAGGCGGTGGATGCCATGCACCAGATGGATGCCGCGGTGATGATATCCATCTGGCCGAACAGTCATCAGGACTGTGAAAACAACCAGGAATTTGTTCAGGAGGGAAAGCTGCTGTGCGATTGCTCTACCTATGACGCGTTTGAGCCGCAGGCGCGGGATATCTATTGGAACCAGTGCATGAAGGAGCTTGTTCCTGATGGGGTGGATGCTTGGTGGTGTGATTCCACCGAACCTTTTACGCCCGATTGGGATGGCAGCCAAAAGCTTCCGGAAGAAGTCCGTTATCAAAAAGGATGCGATCAGTTCAACCGGTTTCTGGATGCCAGGCAATCCAATATTTTTGCATTGATGCACGCCAAGGGGATCTATGAGCATCAGCGTGATGCGGTAAAGGATAAGAGGGTATTTAACCTGACTCGTTCCGGTTCCCCGTCTATTCAAAAATATGGTGTTGTACTTTGGTCAGGCGATATTGCGGCTACATGGGGATGTATGCGCCGCCAAATTGCAGAGGGAATCAATATGGCTCTTTCCGGCATCCCTTATTGGACTCTGGATATTGGCGCCTTCTTTGTAGGCGGTGTCAAATGTTCCAGAATTTGGAGCGGGGATCCCAATTCCGATCCGTTATGGTTCTGGCAGGGCGATTTTGACGATGGGGTTCAAGATCTGGGATATCGGGAGCTGTATACCCGTTGGCTGCAGATGGGGACATTTCTGCCGGTTATGAGATCCCACGGGACGGATACCCCCAGAGAGCCTTGGCAATTTGGAGAATCCGGCACCGTTTATTATGATACCATAGTCAAATATATCAAACTGCGGTATCGCCTGCTTCCTTATATCTATTCCCTTGCGGCAAAGGTTTATCGGGAAGGGTACACCATGATGCGCGGGCTGATTTTTGATTTTCCAAAAGACTCTAGGGCGGTACGAACGGAGGATCAGTTTATGATGGGAGACGCGTTTATGGTCTGCCCGGTGACTGAACCTTTGGAGTATGGCCCTAATAACACCAGACTCAATAAAAAATTTATCCGTCAAGTTTATCTGCCGGAAGGTACTTTATGGTATGATTATGAAACAGGAGAAATACTGGATGGAGGACAGATGATAGAAGCGGATGCGCCAATCGAGAAAATGCCTCTTTATGTGAGAGCTGGAGCTATTGTGCCTTTTTCTTCTGATAACAGCGGATTGCCTCAGGGATTAGAGGTTTACGCTGGTGCCAATGGTTATTTTGAGCTTTACACCGATAATGGAAAAGATTATAGCTATGAGAAAGGTGATTATTCTGTAATACCTATGAAATGGGATGACAGCAGAAGAACACTTACTCTAGGCCGGGCGGAAGGTGGTTTTGGTTTTCCAGAGCAATTAGTGGTTGTTCTTCATGATGGGAATGGCGTCCATGAACAGATTGTTACTTATTCGGGAAAGGAAATCTCCCTTCCGTTTTAGCTTTTGATGATTCGGACATAGAAAAAATACCGGATTCACCCACTTACTTAAAAGGATGAATCCGGTATTTTTGTTTACAGACGGAATCCCCGGCTAGGGGAGTCAGGCAATAATTGAGTGTTCATGAAAAGAAGATTAAAAAGGGAATAGGCGAAAAATTCCTCTTGACACTCGACAAAAGGCTTTAGCAAAGTCCAACTGGGTAGGGACTTGGTGTGGAGGATTGAAGAAAGAAACACCGATAGGATAAAGCTGTCAGCTCAATTGTTTATCGGAAATAAATTTTTGTAAGAGGCATTTATTACATACGTCTTGCGGCGCTCCCGCTCAATTCAATTGGGATTTGCAGTATTGAAAACGTCGTCAGTTTTGCTGGTGGATTATGGCTGAACTCGCTTCCTCTGAAGTATCGTGAACCTTCAGCAGGAGGAAGAAAAGATCCGTTATCGCGGAAAATTTCATTCAGCTCAAAATCAGGATGACCAGAAGAATCTGGAAAAGGAGGATGGCGGGAAGTCCCCGCATGAATTTTTTGTGCCTGGTTTTATGATGGAGGAGTCTCATGGCGATCCACATACCGCCAGCGCCTCCTAGAAGAGCCAAAGCCATTAGGGTGTTTTCTGGAATTCTCCATTCTCCTTTTCTGGCTTTTTTCTTGTCTGCGGCCGTTGCCACAATAGAGATAAAATTGATGATGAAAAGGTACCCTACAAAGGGGTACAGCAAATAATGAAAGATGGAAGGCAATTTTTCACCCCGCTTCGCATATATATCTGTATACAGGACGTATTCCATAACCGGAGAACCGGTGAAGGGAAAGAAAGGAGCAGATATGAAGCACCGGATTGTGATACTGTTTTCATTATTAATTGTAATTTTGGGCGGAATTATTTACCTCTCTCTTAAGGAACCTCAGAAGCAGTCTGATGGACAGGGGAATAATGGAGAGAATATATCATCTTCTTCCGTGAATGAATCTTCCTCGGACACACCGTCTCTTCCAGATGACGGAGATAATCAGATTGATATGGAAATGAAAGCGGTCTGGGTTCCCTTCATGTCTATGGACATGAGCAATGGGGAGAAAGGAAGAGAAGTGTTTGAAAAAAAGGTAGATGATATCGTAGAAAATGTAAAGACTATGGGCTTTAACACCTTGATTGTGCATACCCGTCCTTTTGGCGACGCCATTTATCCTTCATCTTATTATCCCTGGTCCCATATCCTGACCGGTACCCAAGGGATGGATCCAGGCTATGATCCTATGGAATACTGGGTGGAAGCCGCCCATGAGGCAGGATTGGAAATACATGCGTGGATTAATCCCCTTAGAATCAAAGCGGGACAGACCCCTTCTGAGCTTTCCAGCAATAATCCCTATTACATGTGGCAAAATGATACTATCGCTGAAAATAACCAATGGATTGCTGAATTGGAAAGCGGCATTTATTATAATCCAGCCTATGATGGAGTGAGAAAATATATTATCGACGGCGTGCGTGAGCTAGTTGAAAAATATGATGTGGATGGCGTACATATGGATGACTATTTTTATCCAACCCAGGATGAGAGTTTTGATAAAAGCGCATATGACGCCTATTGCGCTTCTGTGGAAGGAGAAGGGGAGCCCCTATCCCTGGCTGATTGGAGGAAACAGAATATTAATATGCTGGTCAGCGGGATTTACTCGGCCGTCAAATCCATCGATCCTAATATCGTCTTTGGAATTTCCCCGCAGGGAAATATGGAAAATTGTGAAGGAATGTATGCGGATATTGCCACCTGGGGAAGTACGGAGGGATATGTGGATTACCTGTGTCCTCAGATGTATTTTACCTTTGAAAACAGCTATCAGCCATATGGCGAGGTCGCTTCAGAATGGAGAAAGCTGGTCAGCAATCCGGAAATCAAGCTTTATGCTGGGCTGGGGCTTTATAAAGCAGGATCGGATGATGATAACGGACAATGGGCCGAATCTGACGATATCATCCGCCGGGAGATAGAATACGCTCAGTCCCAGGAATATGACGGATTTATGCTGTATTCCTATGATTACCTCCAAACGGAACAGACGGAAAAGGAAGTGGAGAATATCCTGGAATGTATCAATCAAAATTATCAGTAAGCCGAAAAAGGGCGAGTCACTCTTTGAAACCGAGCATTCCTGAATTTCGAATCTTGATATCACGCCGCACACCGATACTTTGCCTGTAGAGACATCTGTTTGCAGACACCACTAAAAGAAATTCAAAAACGTGTGAAAGTTTCTATTTCTCACTTTACCGGGATACAGGCCCTATTATGAAATAATAAAAGTACAAAGCCGATGATGTCTATCATCGGCTTTGCGTGTTGTTGTATATATCCGGTTTTTCCAATTATTTGGATAAAAGGAAAACGTAAAATGATTAGTCGCTGCTGAAGGGAAGGAGCGCAAGATGACGGGCACGCTTGATTGCCATCGTCAGTTCACGCTGGTGCCGGGCACAGGTACCGGTCACACGGCGGGGCAAAATCTTGGAACGCTCGGAAATATATCTGCGAAGTTTCGGATAATCCTTATAGTCAATTGTCTGGACCTTATCCACACAAAAGCTGCAAACCTTTTTACGGCCTTTACGGCCGCCGCGACGGTTGTCTCTTTCTGGTCTTTCAGCCATGAGATATGACCTCCTTTTCCTGATGTTTCAATAATCAAATTAGAATGGCAAATCATCATCGCCGGGAATTTCAACAAAGTCACCGGTATCCCCACTGGCATAGGCTGCCGGGTTACTGTTTTGGGGAGCGGCAGAAGTATTGGCGGAAGCGGCCGAATTAGCCGCATCTCTTTTAGATTCCACAAAATGGACATTTTCGGCAACAAGCTCATAAACCTTGCGGTTTACGCCGTTTTTGTCGGTATAAGTCCTTGTAGTCATATATCCCTGGACACAAATCAAATTGCCTTTATGAAAGAATTTGGTGACAAATTCAGCTGTGTTTCTCCATGCTACAATATCAAAAAAATCGGTCTGACGATCGGTACCGGAGCGCTGGAAAGGACGATCCACAGCGATTGTAAAGGTGGTGACAGAAGCCCCGTTTGGTGTCGTACGCAGTTCCGGATCTGCTGTCAACCTTCCCATAAAAGCTACAGAATTGAGCAATCAAATCTCCTCCTTAGCTTTCTTTCTTTACAATGAGAGAACGGAGAACTCCATCGGTAATTTTGTATACACGATCGAGTTCAGCCGGGAAATCAGCGCCGCAAGTAAAGCTGAAAAGGACATAATAGCCCTCCGCTTCTTTATTGATCAGATACGCCAATTTGCGCTTTCCCCAAATATCAGTGCCTTCCAGAGTACCATTGGCAGAGATCAAATCCTTAAACTTATTGACCAGGGCTTCAGTATTCTCCTCGCTGAGATTTGTGGACAGAACGAGCATGCTTTCATACGCATTTTGAACTGTTGACATCATATGCACCTCCTTTTGGACATTAGGCCCCGCAAAGGGGCAAGGATATAGCCGCGTAGCGGCCTGAACAGTAACGTATCTATTATACCAGTCTTTTGCTCTTCCGTCAACCGGAAAATGGCTGGACGGAGGAAAAACTGAAATTATTCACCGCTTCCAATGGCCTCTCAGAAGCCTATGCCAGAGAAAAGAT
>JAHZIE010000009.1:30866-47056 GCA_019419895.1 Clostridiales bacterium
GGTCAAATCCAAGGCGAAATAAAAGTATGTGCAAAACGATGGCATTGAAGTAGTTTCTCTTTGATGGTATAATAACCACAATACAAAAATAAATAGTGGAAAAGTTATTTTATTTTCCTGAAATTGGCCGGAAACCAGAAGTATGGCGGCGGTTTTGCCGTGGATGGGGCCGGAATTTTCAGCCCTTTTATTATACCGCTTTTCAGGCAATGATGGAAGATGAAAAAATAAAAGATAAGGGGAACTTGTTTGGTATGGATATTTTTATTGAGCAGCTGGTCAAAAAAAAGTTAAAAGGTATTGATTATGTTAAAATGTTTTCAATTGTTTTCTGCAGCATTTTGTTGTTTTTGATTGGCGGCTATTTGTTAATTGGATTTTTGGGACCGATGGGGATGTCCCTCACCTTTTTCCTTTTGGTGGGTCTTATCTTTTTGGATTGGTGGCTTATCACCCGCATGAAAATTGAATTTGAATACAGTGTTACCAACGGTGATATTACCATTGATCAAATCACGGCCAGGCGCAGCAGGAAGAGAATGATCTCGTTTTCAGCAAAGGACGTAGAGGTCTTTAAGAAATATCAGCCAGACCAATATGTGAACCGTACCTTTGATAAGGAACTTTTTGTAGATTCCAACAATGAAGCAGATGAATATTGGTGTATGGAGCTGGTGCATAAGTCTTTAGGAAGAACCTTAGTGATCTTTACTCCCAGCGAGTATATTTTAAAGGCCATCAAGCCATTTTTAAGAAAACAGGTTTCGTTTGAAGCGTTCGGACGGAAGTAAAAGAAAGAAACCCGCTGGGCATGAAGGAGAACTTGTTCTCCCCATCTTGGCGGGTTTTCTTTAAGGGGTGTTGATAGACGATTTTTTAGTAATGCTAGGAGAAGCGAGGGGATGAAAACAGATGAAGGTGTTGACGAAAAAACAGATTAGAGAGTTGGAAAATGCTGCGGTCAGGAACGGCTTGAAGCATCTGCAGCTGATGCAGCGCGCGGGGGAGGCGGCGTTTTTATATTTGATGTCCTGCGGTATTGGATATGGAAGGAATATTACCCTTCTTTGCGGCAGCGGAAACAACGGCGGAGACGGTTTTGTTGTGGCAAGGAAATTTTCCGAGCTGGAAAAGCATGGAAAAATTCGTGTTGTTCTGACAGAAGGGGAACCGTCCACTCCAGACGCGAGAGTTATGTATGAAAATTTAGATCGTCAGAAAATTGAGCTTCTTTCCTGGCCGGAAGAACGTACCCGCACACTGGATGCTTTAGAGGACAGCGGGCTTGTCATTGACTGCGTTTACGGCGTGGGGTTTCATGGGAGCCTTCCAGGAGCGGTGCAGGAGCTTTTTGCACAGATCAACAGTGCAAAAATAAAAAGAATTGCGATCGATACTCCCAGCGGAATTTGTTGTGATACTGGAGAGGTATCGGAGAATGCTTTTCAGGCCCATTTAACCCTTACTTTTTCTTCCTATAAACCCCTTCATTGGATGAAAGGCTCCCAGCCTATGTGCGGCGAGGTGGTGGTCCTTTCTATTGGAATCCCAGAAAGCTTGATGGAAATCCAGAATTGCGCTTTTGAAATTCCTGTGTATGGAGAAATCAAGGAGCTGTTTCACGAGAGGCCAAAGGACAGCCATAAGGGAACTTATGGAAGTGCGGTGTGTATCTGCGGCAGTTATGGTATGGCCGGGGCGGCGGTTTTATCTGCCTGCGGCGCGCTGCGGTGTGGTGCAGGGCTGGTGCATCTGTGGCTACCCAAATCTATTTACCCTATTGCGGCTTCCCGTCTGCTGGAGCCTGTAATGCTTCCCTTGGAGGAGACTGATAAGGGGCATATTAGTCAAAAAAATATTCCGGAAATGCTGAGACGTCTGCCGCGGGAAAGGGGGGCGGTCCTTTTTGGATGTGGTGTAGGAACGGAAGGAGAGACAGGGCGGGTCTTGGAAGAATTGGTAAAAAATATTGAAGTGCCTATGGTGCTGGATGCCGATGGTCTAAATCTTCTTTCCGAGCATATGAATATACTAGAAACAGCCAAGGCGCCTATTATATTGACACCGCATCCCGGAGAAATGGCGAGACTGCTCCATTCCACTATAGCGGAGGTGCAGTCCAGAAGGGAAGAACATGCGGTGGCCCTTGCGCGGCAATACGGTATTACTGTGGTGCTCAAAGGATTTCACACAATCGTCGCCTTTCCTGACGGCAAATGGGTGATGAATCCTACAGGGAATGCGGGAATGGCAAAGGGCGGTTCAGGAGACCTGCTGGCGGGAATGCTGGTGTCATTTTTGGCGCAGGGAATGCCCGTACGGGATGCCGCTGTGGCCGCCGTTTACCTGCATGGCATGGCGGGAGACCGGTGTGCACAACGCATATCGGAAACCTCAATGCTTTCAGGCGATATGGCGCAGGAGCTTGGACGTTTGTTTCGAGAAATTGAGCAACGGAGCTGATTCTATTGGCAAAACGTGGAGTTTGCTGGGGCGTTTGGGTCATGTGCCTGATAGTGTTTTTAACTGGCTGCGGCCAAATGGGGGAAGGCAGAGAGAATATGCCTGAAATTGCGGCGAAATTTACCTGTCATGTGGAGATTGAAACAGATACTGTTTCTCTGGGAGGAACATTGGAAGTAAAGGAAAGCGGAATGTATCAGATGACGGTGTCCTATCCAGAGACAGTTTCTCAGATGTCGGTTTCTTTCAATGGGGAAGGTTTTGATTGCAATTACAGAGGAATTTCCAGAAATTTTGGCGCGGAGCTTCTAAAGGAATCCTGCTGGGCTTTCCTTTTTGACGCTCTGACGGCTTCCCGCGGTAAGGATGCGCTGGAACTCAGGGAGGCAGGGGAAGAGCAGAATGTATTTTTAGGAGAGAACGGCCATGGGAATTTTCAGATCTCATTGGATAAAAAAGGATATATATGGGAAATAATTTATTTAGACCAAAATGTGCATATTCGGTTTTCTGATTACCAATAGCAGCTGGTAAATTGAAAATACCGCCGGATTCCCCGGCGGTATTTTTTATCAAAAAAACGCGCGCCGATTATAATGGAATATGTCTTTTGTTATTTGCTGAATAAACAAGAGGCATGGTGGCCAAACTATTTTTGTGTCCACAAAAATAGCAATACGGAGCGTGAAATTCATGAATATCCATCGCGGAGATATTTTTTACGCGGATCTGAGCCCCGTTGTTGGCTCGGAGCAGGGCGGTGTGCGTCCGGTTCTTATTGTACAAAATGATGTAGGGAACCGATTCAGCCCAACGGTAATTGCGGCGGCGATTACAAGCCAAAAGGATAAAACAAAGCTGCCGACTCATATTCAGCTGAATTCTGAGGACTGTGGATTGGCTAAGGAGTCGATTGTCCTGCTGGAGCAGGTCAGAACCCTGGACAAGAAGAGGTTGAAGGAGTGTATGGGTCGTCTGGATGATACTGCTATGCAAAAAATAGATCAGGCGTTGTCTATCAGCTTTGGTCTGGGCGGCCAGGAGAATAACGGCTAGAGGCTACATAGAGGGATTATACAACAGAATAACCTGATATGTAACCTTTTTGACAGGGGGAAGAAAAGGATGACAAAGAAAGAGCTGGAGCTTATCGACCGGCAGCTCGATTTAGAAGCAAAGCTGGCTAGGGAATATTCTTCTTATGCGCGTCAGATGAAAAATCCCACCCTGAGGGCAAAATGTGAGCAGATTGCAGGGGCCCATGTCAATCATTTTCAGCTGCTGTATGCAATGCTGCAAAAGGAAGGGAAGCGGGAATGAAGGATAGAGAAATGATGCAGGAGATTTATTCCGGCCAGGCGCAGATCGCCTCCTCCTACAACGAAGCTTTGGCTTTCAGTATCACCGCGGAGGTCAGAAGCAATTTTTTAAGCTTGCTCAATGAGGAGCACCAGCTTCAGGAGGTGGCTGCCAAGCAGCTGGAGGGAAATGAATGGATTCCAACGCCGGAGGTCGGCAGTGAAGAGATAGCAAATCTTTTAGAAAAATATTGTCATGGGATTACCTTTGAACAGTAATAAATAAAAAGCCTTCCTCACAGGATATCCTGTGAGGAAGGCTTTTTCTGTCTAGCTGCTTTTATGTGATTTCAGTTTCTTCTAATAATCCTCTTAATACTTCTCTGAATTTCATAAATCCACCTCTTTTTATTATACAGAGGAAATTAGAAAAAACGAAAAATGTCCAAATCAGATTATATAATAAAAGACACGACGAATTTCAAAAAACAAAATGGATATTCAATAATGAGACAGAGATTGATTAAGTGATGCCTCCATCATGGATTAATATGCGTAATATTGCTGTTTTTAATATTTATTTACAAGTGCCCCATAAATTATTTTTTCATGTACCATGTCCAGGCCGCGGAACAACTAAAGCCTATTTCTCAGTCCTGCATCTTGACTTTCAGGCTGCTTTTGAATATCATCCTCTATTTTTTGGTGGCACGGCAGTAGTTATATTATACATAGCTTATAGAAATGTTTTAAAAAAGAGATTGTCCAACCATACGGAGATTATTTTGCTAATTATCATGTTATTTTTGTTTGTCACAGTTTATATTGTTAAATTGATAACCGAAATTGCTAAATAAGAATATATTGTTTATGAGGAGAGTAGATCAAAATGGCAGACACAAAAATGATACCAATTGATGGGGATTTTGACCTTCATAGAATGGAATTGTTGCAAACCTATTGCGGAAAAGGATTTGATGTTCAGGCTTTGCAGGTGGGGGAGGGTGTTTCTATTACTTTTAGTAAGGATGACGAAGGTATAAAAAATTTGTAGGGCTTGCTTTGGGGATCAAAGTAAACATCAGTATAAATAATAACGCGCTGGTATTGAACTTTACTGATGCTGAATGGACTGGAAAAATTATCGCGATAGTGGTAGGTTGGATTTTATGTCTGATTCCTCTTTGTGATCGGTGTCTATGGCGCGGTTAAACAGTCTGACCTGCCAAAAACAATTGCAAATGATATTCAAATGCTGACTGGAGATAATCATTTCACGGGTGGACAGCTATGGAAATAAGTTTCTGAAAGCCAGCTGGCTAGAAGTTTTCAAACAAATATAAAAGGCTCCAAACAAGCATAAAACTTACTATGCCTGTGTGGAACCTTTTTTATAAAATTATTTGTAGTTTAATGCCTAAATGATAGACGTTATTTAAGATTTATGTTTTTGCGCTTACCTGTAAAAAAGTTCTTGTTTAGTAGGTAAAGGGAGATGAAGAGATTATTTCCGGTTGATCCAAACAATCATTTCACTTTCTCCACGGTTAGCAAAAGCATAATAAGGGATCAGTTTGATTGGAACCTCTTTTTCTTCAGAAAGGGGATGGTAAAGAGAGCGGCTGTCTCCAGAGGATTTCCAGGCCATGGATTCCAGCACCTCTGTTTTGTAAAAATCATCATAACGGCTGGAAAATGATACATTGGGAGAAATTCGGAGGCAGTTTAAGTTTTCTCCATTGTCCACCGCCTCTAGGCAGTAAATAAATACGCCTTTTCGGACACAGAGCTTTCCAGCACAGGAGACAACTTCAGGATTAGCTTCAATCAGCTGGACTTTTCTTTCCAATTCCAGGACAATGACCGCATCGCCGAAAATATCCAGATACGCATATCCTTTTTGAAGGGAAGGGACAACTTTTTTTCCGTTGACGGAAATCCGAAAACTATCGCACCAGAAAGGAATTCTCAATGCAAGGCGGGAAGCGTTTTGGATCCGCAGGATGATTGTTCCGCTGTTAGGATAGTTTGTCTCTTGGATAATCAGAGTACCGCCGAATTGCGCGGTACTCTGCGCGTAATGATGGACAAAAACAGTGGAATCATCATAATTGTAAAGGTATTCCCCAAAAGAAGGAACAAAACGGACGATATTGGAAGGACAGCAGGAACACCAAAAATTCTCCCGCCGTTCATAAAGAGGGGTTGGCTCCTGTTCATGGGACATTGCCGCAACCAAGCGGCCCTTCAGCTTTGGCTGAAGCTCCAGAGGATTTTCATAAAAGAAAGCCTTTCCGTCAAGAGAGGTAGAAGAAAGAAACCCATTATAAAATTCCAGCTCGCAGATATCCGCGTATCGGGAGTCCGCTTCAATTTCCAGCATCCTTTTGCAGAAAAAACACATAGCGATTGCGGCGCAGGTTTCTGTATAAGCCTTTTCGCTGGGAAGATCATAATTTATGGTAAAACCTTCATAAGCACGGGTGGAACCCACACCGCCGGTCACATACATTTTGTGGAAGAGGATGTCGTCAAAAATTTTTTGGCAGCTGTCTAATAAGTCGGCATCGTTGTCTATTTTAGCTAAATCTGCCATAGCGCTGTAGAGGTATAGGGCGCGGACACTGTGTCCTTCCGCTGTTTTCTGTTCCCGGACGGGAAGATGGGACTGGATGGCTCTGGACTGCCGGAATTCATCATCAGTAGCTTTCACCTCGGTTCCCCGTTCATTGAGAAAGAATCTGGCCAAGTCAAGATAGCGGGATTCCTTAGTGCAGTGATATAATTTAACCAGGGCAAGCTCTATTTCCTCGTGGCCCGGAGAGGAAAACGCCGCTGAACGTTCCACTATGAAAACCCGATAAATTTCATCTGCATAGGCGCGCATCAGGTGGAGAAACTTATCCTTTCCAGTTGCGTCAAAATAAGCAACGGCGGCTTCGATGAGATGCCCAGCGCAATAGAGCTCATGACGGCCTCGATCTGTCCAACGGTTTGATTTTTCAATAGAAAGGTAATAGCTGTTGAAATAGCCGGTAGGTTCGGCGTTGGCGGCGATATTTTCAACAACTCTATCGATAATTTTTTCAATATTTGGATCATCGTGGGCCAACAAGCAATAACTAGCCCCTTCCATCCATTTTGCCACATCAGAGTCCCAAAAAAAATGAGGCTTGTTTGGCATTCCCTTACGCCAACTGCACTGGAAAGCGTCAAACCTGCCGGTTTTTAGAAACTGCTGATATACAGTTGGAAGGGTGGCCTCATAGTTCAACTCCTGCCGGTATGCCCAAAAACCGCCTGTAATTTGGATATCTTTCAAAGAAATTGATTTCATTTTTATTTTCCCGCCTTTCAAAAAAAGCTTGAGATGATATAGTTATTATATTACAATGAAGTCAATGGAAACATCCCCATAAAATGAAGAAAACAGGAGAAAATCCGACATGATGGAAACTAGCTATCTCAATGGCGGGTATTTTAAAAGTGAAGAGGAATGGATCCATCCCCGGCGCAGGATTGACAGCAATGAAATTATTTTTGTTACCAAAGGCAACGTTTATTTGAAAGAAGAGGAGAAGGACTATCTTCTCCGGCCGGGAGATTTGCTTATTCTGGAGAAGGATAAGCTGCATTTTGGAACGGAACTCAGCAGGGGAGTAGAATTTTACTGGCTTCATTTTCTTGGGGAGGCTAAGGTGAAGTTATTTTTCCTTCCCGATATGGCGGCAATGACATTGCTGTTCCGTCAGCTTCTTCACTATGAAAATACGCCATCTTATCCCAAGCGCGCATTGGAGCTTGCTTTTGAACTGATTCAGCTGGAACTCCGTGTGCAGTCAGAAAGTACAGAGGGAGCCAGCCGCTTTTGACAGAAATTAAGGAGTGGATCCGGATACATTCCGATCAGCCGATTACGGTCAGAGAAATTTCCCAGAGATTCGGCTATCATTCCGATTATATTTGTAGGCTCTTTCAAAAGCATTACCACATTTCTTTAAAAGGATATATAGAAGAACAGCGTTTGAATTATATTAAGCGGCTGCTTTTGACAACAGATGACACTATTAGTGAAATTGCCCGGAGCGCGGGATTTGACTCCTATCAGAATTTTCTTAAATTTTTTACTTATCATGAAGACATGTCTCCTTCCAAATTTCGCAATACCTTCACCAATACACATAGGAATAATCATTAATAATTCCTCCTTTACTGGTGAAGAATCAACCGGAATGGGAAGAGCCGTTTAAAAATAGGGCTAAAAATGAGACAAAAAATTCCCCGATACCTAAAGCTGGCATCGGGGAATTTTTTGTTAGAACTTTAAGAATAAGAGAAAAACAGGATTGCGTTAATCACAATAACGAGAACAAAGAAGCCAATCGCGATTACCTTTGTCCAACGTCCAAGAACAGCGTCAATAGTACGGGCTTTTGTTTTACTGAGGAATGAATCAGCACCGCCGGAAACAACGCCACTGTTTGCCTGATGGCCTTCCTGAAGAAGAATCACCAGGATGATGGCAAGTGCAAAGACTAAAAGAACAATTCCCAAAATAACCTCAAAGGCCGACATAATAAACCGGACACCTCCTACAAACCAATATATTAATAATAACATAAAATCAGAAAAATGCAAGAGGAAAGAATGCCTCAAGAAAATAAAGAGCATACTCAAAAGTCTCAAAGGCTTGCTGAACACGCTCTTTATCAAGATTTATGCCAGGGAATTATTCTTGTTCCTCAGAGGAATCTTCTTCCACGGAAGCATTGTCATCCAGCAATTCTTTCATAGACAGGCTGACGCGCTTTTTATCAAAGTCAATAGCAGTGATTTTTGCCTTGACTTCCTGTCCAACAGAAAGAACATCCTGGGGCTTGTTGATGCGTTCATTGGAAATCTGGGAAATATGAATCAAGCCGTCTACACCGGGGATAATGCGGGCAAAAGCACCGAAGTCGGTCAACCCGACGATCTGAACATCTGCCACTGTGCCGGCCGGATACTGATTTTTCAGAATCTCCCAAGGGTTGTCCTCTGCCTTTTTATAGCCGAGGGAAATCTTTCTCTTTTCGGGATCGAGCTTGAGGATATAAACCTCAACAGTGTCCCCCACATTGAGAACCTCGGAAGGGTTTTTGATATGGTTCAAAGACAACTCGGAAATATGGATCATACCGTCCACACCACCGATGTCGACAAAGGCACCGTAAGAAGTCAGGGATTTTACAACGCCTGTATAGGTTTTTCCTTCTTCGGCGGACTCCCAGAATTTATCTTCCAGCTCTTTCTTCTTATCGTTGAGGACAGAACGAATGGAACCGACAGCACGCCTGCGGCCGCGGTTGACATTTGCCTCAATGATACGGAATTCAACTTCCTTTTTTAGCAGGGCATCCAGAGAATCTCCACGGCTGGCTGTGGCCTGGGAAGCGGGGATAAAGACGCGCACACCGTTAGAGACAACAATAACACCGCCTTTAATGACTTCAGTGACAACGCCGGAGAGGATCGTCTTGTCCTCAGCGGCCTGAACGATGGCCTCCCATCCCTGGATAGCGTCATAACGCTTTTTGGAGAGCATAATGGTTCCTTCCTGGTCGTTGGTGCGCATGATCAAGAGATCCATTTCATCCCCGATTTTTACCAAATCCTCCGGTTTAGCGGAAGGATCGTTGCTCAGCTCAGCCAAAGGAATAAAACCGGCCTGCTTTCTGCCGACATCTACATAGACTTCATTTGGAGCGATACCAACGACAACGCCGTGCACCTTTTCATCTGTATTTAAAGTTTTGAGGGATTCTTCCAACATCGCCTCAAAGCTGACCTCGTTCGCTCCATTGTTTTCTTCAACTGAATTAAGTTCTGAATTATTAAGAATTTCAGACATGGTTTCCAGTACCTCCTTTATTATGTCAGCAGGAGTCGAAGCTCCTGCCGTAAGACCGATGCTTTTTGCTTTTTTAATTTCTTCCATGGGAAGTTCGGATGCGGTTTCTATTAAAAAAGCCCTGCTATGTTCTGCGCAGACTTCACGAAGCTTACCCGTATTGGAACTTTGCTTGCCTCCAACCACAATCATCACGTCAGAACGCTTGGACAAAGCAATGGCTTCCTGTTGCCGTACAAAAGTAGCATTACATATTGTATCAAAAATCGTGGCGTTTGTATATACCCTTTTCATGATTTTCAAACAATTTTTCCATTCTTTTGTATTAAAGGTAGTCTGAGCTACCACAATTAGCGGGAAATTATGCAGATCTTCCCGCTTTTTTATGAAAGATTCCAAATCCTCTGCAGAAGAAAAAACATAGCTATTTCCCGGGCAATAGCTGCGAAAGCCCATGACCTCCGGATGGGAGGAGTCACCGGCGATTAGGACGAATTTTCCCGCCTCTGTTGCCTCCTTGACAAGCTGGTGGATTTTTGCCACAAAAGGACAGGTAGCGTCCACATAAGGGATATTTTTTTTCCTCAGCAGGCTCTCTGTTTCCTTGGTAATGCCATGGGAGCGGATGACAACGGTAAAGCCCTGGGGAATATCGCTTATATTTTCAGCAATAACAACGCCCCGTTGGGCGAGACTCTTTACCATTTGCGGATTATGGATGATAGGACCAAGGGTGCAGACTTTTTTCCCTTCGTCAAGAAGCTGGTAAACTAAACGAACCGCGCGATTGACTCCAAAACAGAAACCTGCGGATTCCGCAATCTCAATTTTCAATGAATAACCTCCCGCGCCCTCAAGGCTTTTTGTTAAAATGGCCGTCCAGTACTTCCTCACGCAGCGCGGCGATCCGGCTCATAACCAGACGGCTGGCATTGCGCATTTCCATCCCGGAACCAGAAGTAATACCCAGCTCTTCTGGTTGGATAGGTTCCCCGCAGTTAATCAAAGTACGATGAAAGGGTTTAACCTGTCCCTTTTTCGCGACAATAGCGACTGGAAGGATAGGTGCGTTTCCCTGATAAGCGAACATGATAATGCCGGGCTTTGGCCGGAGAAGGTTTCCGTCCTTGGAACGGGTTCCTTCCGGAAAGATACCCAGCACATGGCCTTCTTTCAAAACAGAAAGGGCATTGTCCATAGCAGTGTTATCTCCCGCGCCCCTATGTACAGGAAAAGCTCCCAGTTTCCGAATAATTTTAGCAAATAAACGGTTCTTAAAGAGTTCAGCCTTAGCAATAAAGTGTAGCTGACGCTTTTGGGAACATCCCAAAAAGACGGGATCCAGCATGGAAATGTGATTGGAGCAAATGATATAGCGCCCTGTTTTGGGAATGGTATTTCCATTGATGATACGGAAAGGATAAATTAATTTAGCGAGAGGATAGACGATACCTTTGCAGAATCGGTAAAAAGTGTTCATCTCAATCTCTCCTTTATCATCCTGCTGAGCAGGGAGATTGATTTTTCGAGTGTATTTCCGGTAGTATCCACAATCAGGGAATCCTGAGATGGACGGAGAGGGGCAATAGGACGGTTTGCGTCGTTATCATCTCTTTTTTTAATATCTTCCAGCACAGAGGCATAATCGGACTCCATTCCCTTTTCCAGAAGCTCCTGGTGCCTGCGCTTGGCGCGATCCTCCGGGGAAGCGGTGAGAAAGATTTTGATGTCGGCATTGGGCAGTACCACGGTGCCGATGTCCCTTCCATCCATAATTACGTTATGTCTGCGGGCCATATCCCTTTGAAGTTCTAACAGGAAGGCGCGGACCGGCGGAAGAGCGGAAAAGGAAGAGGCGGCCATGGAAATTTCAGGTGTGCGGATAAAGGAAGAAACATCCTCTCCGTCCAGATAGACATGCTGTTCCCCATCCTGAAAGGCAAGCTCAATTTGAAGGCTGGAAAGTGCATCCTTTACTGCCGCATCCTCAGAAGGGGAAATCCTCCTTTTCACCATGTCATAAGCGATGGTGCGGTATAAAGCGCCGGTATCGATATAGACAAATCCCAGTTCTTTGGCAATTTTTTTAGCGATGGTGCTTTTTCCTGCTCCGGCAGGACCATCAATAGCGACAGCAATCATGGGTAATTCCTCCTAATTTATCATTCAATCTAATCATATTTCATTATAAACCTGCTGCCCAACCTGCTTGGCAGCATGAGTTCCGGCAAGTACGCCCGTAGACCAGGCAATTTGAAGGTTAAAGCCTCCAGTATAGGCGTCAATATCGAGAAGCTCCCCGGCAAAAAAGAGGCCCCTGATCAGCTTAGATTCCATGGTTTTAGGATTGACTTCCCTGACATTAACCCCGCCCGATGTGATAATTGCTTCTTCTATGGGGCGCACTCCGGTAATGGGAACGCTGAAGTTCTTGATGAGGGAAACGAGCTGCCGGCGCATTTCACGGGTCATCTGGTGGATTTTCGTCTGTCCGTCAATACCGGAACGCTGGACAATCACGGGAATCAGCTTCCGCGGCAGCAGATCGGAAAGGGCATTGATAAAGTCCCTGTTGCTGTATTTGGCAAAATCCCGCTGAAGCCGTTGATCCAACTGTTGCTCAGAGAGGGCAGGCTTGAGATCAATGGAAACAGAATAGCGCTGTGCGGATTTTTTCGGCAGATGGGCGCTTGCGCTGAGAACCACCGGACCGGAAATGCCGAAATGGGTGAACAATAATTCTCCAAAATCCTCATATATGCACTTTCCATCCTCCCGCAAAAGCCGTATGGAGATATTTTTCAGGGAAAGCCCCTGGAGGGATTTGCACCAGCCCGCATCACTGGTCATAGGAACAAGGGAAGGGACAGGGGGCACAATGGAATGTCCCGCCTGCTGGGACAACCGGTATCCGTCTCCGGTAGAACCGGTCTGGGGATAGGAAAGTCCTCCAGTGCAAAGAATCACGCTGTCCGCGAAAAGCTTTCTGCCGTTGTCGCAGGTGATCCCCAAAACAGAGGAGGTTTCCTTCTCAAACAGCAAGGCGTCGGCGCGCCCTTGAAGCTGGATGACATGAAGCTTTTTCATGCAGGAAGCAAGGGTGTCTACCACATCCATCGCTTTGTCGGATTGGGGAAATACCCGGTTCCCTCTCTCTACCTTTGTTTGCAGACCCTCAGACTGGAGAAAATCTATCATATCCTGGGGAGAAAAACTGGAAAAGGCGCTGTATAGAAAACGGCCGTTGCTGGGAACGGCCTGGATGAGCTCCTGAAGGCCACAGAAATTTGTGATGTTGCACCGGCCCTTACCGGTGATTAAAATCTTGCGGCCAATGCGCTCATTGCGCTCCAGAAGAGTAACGCGGGCGCCGGCCCTGGCGGCGGCAATAGCAGCCAGGCAGCCCGAGGCTCCTCCTCCGATAATCAGCACCTTTTTGGCTGTACTGTTTGTCATTTTAGATTTTCATCTACCTTTTCATAGACCGCATGCCGGTCCCAAATTTTCTCCAATTGATCAAAACGTTCCGAAATTTCATCCTTACGCTTCAGTGCGACGGCGACGATCAAGGCGTTGATCAGGCTTAAAGGGGCAACCAGGGAGTCCACAATGGACACCATGTCACTGCGGGCGAGAAGAAGATAACGGGAAGGCGCCGCGAGAGGAGAACTTTCGCTGTCAGTGACAGAGATGACGCATGCCTTACGACTGGCGGCAAACTGCAATGCTTTGGCGACATTGCGGGAATATCGTGGAAAGCTGATGCCGATAACGGAATCCCGCTGATCAATGCGGAGCATTTTCTCAAAAAGCTCACTTTCACTGGCCGCGTTGATGACGGCCACCTCGTCAAAAATCAAATTGAAATAATACCCCAAAAAGGCAGCCAGGGCAGAGGCGCTGCGGCTGGCGACAATATAAATTTTTTTTGAGGAGATCAAGGCGTCCACCGCGTGATTGAAATCATCTTTAGAGGTTTCTTCCAGGGTGTGACGTATTTTTTCAATATCCAGATTGAGAACAGCGCTGAGCACGTCGTTGTCCCCGATCCGGTCACAGGCGACCTCAATGCGCTGTACAGAGGTTAGTTTGCTGCGCACCATCTCCTGCATTGCCTTTTGGAGGGAAGGATATCCGTCATAACCGATTTCCGTAGCGAAGCGAACTACGGTGGATTCACTCACGCCAACCTCCTGTCCCAGCTTTGAGGCGGTCATAAAGGCCGCTTTTTCATAATGTTTCTCGATAAAAGCCGCAATCCGGCGCTGGCCTTTGGAAAAGGTGCCGGAGGATTTTTCTATATTTGAAAGCAGATGATTATTCATCAGGGGAAGCCGCCTCCCATTTTTTATTCGCGATAAAACTCTAATATTATATTATAAAGGGATTTTGCTGCAAAAACAACCGAAAAAGCAGGAAAATGACAAAAAAGGGAATTTGCCATTCACAGAAAAACAACAGTATCAATATAATGATCATAGGAAAGCAAAGAAAAATTAATTTGAAAAGGAGGGACGCTTTATGCCTCGCAGATCTCGCGGATACCGGAGCCGGAAATCCAGAGCGGGAAGAATTTTTATCTTCATACTATTATTGAGCATTTTGTTTGTTTTTATTGATGCCCAGGTGAGCCCCTATTTAGAAACTGCTATTGAGAATCAGACGAGGCTTATGTCAACAAAAGCGATCAATGAAGCGGTGGAAGAACAACTGCAGAAAAGCGGATTGGATTATGACAGACTGGTAAATATTCAAAAGGATGAAGGAGGTACTGTGACTTCCATTTCTACTAATATGGCGTTGGTTAACCAGCTGAAGTCCTCTGTCACCCTTGCCATACAGCAAAAACTGATGGAAGAGGAGGAGAAGGAGCAGTATATTTATCTCGGCACCGTTCTCGGGGGCAACTGGCTGAGAGATCGGGGGCCAAAACTTCCCTTCCGGTTTACCCTCCACGGCAATATCAAGTGCGAACTGGAAAACCAGTTTGAGTCGGCAGGGATTAACCAAACAAGGCACAGCGTGAACCTGGTGGTGGAAACCCATGTAAGCTGTATGGTTCCCTGGTTTAAAAGCCAGGAGATCACGGAAAAGACAACCTTTTGTATTGCGGAAACTGTTATTGTCGGAGAGGTTCCAAAGGTCTACGCCGGCCTTGGACGGGACACGGGGGAGGTATCTGGACGGGAGTGATGTGGTGAAAAACTTTTACATAAATTAATCGTATTTTATGGAAATAAAAAGAAAAGTCTGATATAATATTGAAAAATGCTTTTTGCTCTTCTGGGAATATTCTGAACGTTTACAGCAGGAAATAAAGAGTAGCGCGGTTGCCAAACCGCGTCTCTTTTTTGCATTGGAATGAAGAAGCCTGAAAAAGGGAATTCTAAATTCCAGACTGCAGACGCCGAATTCATATGAGAAAGAAAGGGAGTTACCAATGGAAAAGAACATGGCGCAGCGCCGGTATGAACAGCTGCTGGAAGCCGTTCGTTACCACAATGAGCGGTACTATGTTTATGATGATCCGGAAATAGACGATTATGAATATGATGCTCTGACAAGGGAATTAAAGGTAATTGAAAAGGAGTATCCGGAGTTTGTCCGGCCCGATTCCCCGACGCGGAGGGTAGGAGGGGAAGCGCTCCGTCAGTTTGAACCTGTTGCCCATGCGGTGCAGATGGGGAGTCTGCAGGATGTGTTTTCCAAGGAAGATGTGAAAGAATTCGATCAAAGGGTTAGGGAAAGTGTGGAGGCCCCGGAGTATATCGTAGAAACTAAGATTGACGGCCTTTCTGTTTCCCTGGAGTACCGTGATGGGAAATTTTTCCGTGGATCGACGCGGGGAGATGGTTTTGTTGGGGAGGATATAACAGTAAATCTGCGGACAATTCAAACCATTCCAAAGGAATTGAAGGACAAGCTTCCCCTTTTGGAGGTGCGGGGAGAAGTCTATATGCCCAAGAGCAGCTTTGCGGAATTGGTGAGGTTACAGGAAGAGGAGGGGCAAAAGCCGTTTAAAAATCCAAGAAACGCGGCAGCAGGTTCTTTGAGGCAGAAAGACGCTTCTGTGACCGCTTCAAGAAATTTGGATATTTTTATTTTCAATATTCAGCAGATAGAAGGAAAACAGCTGGATACGGATACTCAGTCCTTGGATTATCTTAGGGAACAGGGATTTCCCGTGGTACCCACTTACCGGAAATTTCGGAAGATAGAGGACGCGTTGGATGAGATCGACCGTATTGGCGGGGAACGTGACTCCCTCGAATTCTGTATCGACGGCGCGGTGGTCAAGGTGGACGGTTTTTCTCAGAGGGAAACGCTCGGCAGTACATCAAAATTTCCTAAATGGGCGGTGGCGTTTAAATATCCCCCGGAGGAAAGGGAAACGGTTTTGGAGGATATCGAGATCAATGTGGGGCGCACCGGGGTGCTGACGCCCACCGGGATCTTTGAGCCCGTTCTTCTGGCGGGCACGACGGTGAGCAGGGCAACCCTCCACAACCAGGATTTTATCGCGGAAAAGGATATCCGGC
>JAHZIE010000009.1:47066-50700 GCA_019419895.1 Clostridiales bacterium
GCTGGGGGACAGGGTCCTGCTGAGAAAGGCCGGGGATATTATCCCTGAGGTGGTGGCTGTTATTTCTCACAGGGAGGGGGCGCGGCCCTATTCGCTGCCGGAGCTCTGTCCCTCCTGCGGCGGAAAAGCCATCCGGGAAGAAGGGGAGGCCGCCCTTCGCTGCACCAATACGGAATGTCCCGCACAGCTGGCCAGAAATCTGATTCATTTTGCCTCCAGAGACGCCATGGATATTGAGGGGATGGGGCCCGCGGTTGTGGAACAGCTGATCGAGAAAAACGGAGTTTCTTCTCCGGTGGATTTGTATGATTTAAAGGCAGAGATGCTGGAAAAAAATGAACGGATGGGAAAGCTTTCCTCACAAAATTTGATTCGCGCCATTGAAAACAGCAAGAAAAACCCCCTTTATCGCTTGATTTATGCCTTGGGGATGCGCTTTATCGGACAGCGTTCGGCCAAACTGATGACAGAACGTTTTCCCTCGATGGACAGAATATTGGCGGCCTCTGAGGAGGATTTTAATTCTATTGAGGGTTTTGGTTCCGTAATGGCGAATAGTGCTTATACCTATTTCCAAATGCCCCAGACAGTAAAAATGATTGAACGGCTTCGGGAACACGGCCTCTGTATGGAAGAGGAGAGAAAGGATATTTCTTCCTCCTTCCAAGGGATGACCTTTGTGCTGACCGGGACTCTGCCTACCTATACCCGTTCACAGGCGGCCGGGCTGATCGAGCAAAACGGAGGAAAGGTCAGTTCCTCCGTGTCGAAAAAGACCACCTATGTCCTTGCGGGAGAAGAAGCGGGAAGCAAGCTGGCAAAGGCGCGGGAGCTGGGTGTGAGAATTATCAATGAAGAAGAATTTAACCGTATGCTGGAAAAATAGTATTTCCGGCATATCGCGGTGCCGCTGCCGGCAAAGCTTTTAGAAAATTGTAAATGGCAATCATGAAGTAAGTCTAAATAAAAGGGGTCCTGTTTATGGAACGGCCCCGCAAGACTGGTATCGGTTATCAGCATGTGAAAATATTTAGTTTTGGAAACGCTCTGAAAATAGATCTTTTTGAGGGAAAGCACAGGAGGGCAAAAATTATGATCATAGGCATTGCCGAAAAAGAAGAACTATTGCAGATACGCAGGCTGTATATGCAGGCATTTCCCAAGGCGGAACGAAAGCCTTTTGCAATGATAAAACAAAAAGTACAGAAAGGAAGCATGGACATACTTGCGGTCAGGGGAGAGAATCTTGCGTTGACAGGTTTTGCGATTACTTTGAAATATAAGGATATGGTGCTGATTGACTATTTCGCCATTGCCCCCGAATTTAGAAATCGCGGGGTGGGAAGTGAGGCTCTGCGGCTGCTGAGAGAGTGGTACCGTGACATCCGACTTTTTCTGGAAATTGAAGTAGTAGATCCGGAGGCTGTTAATTATGAGGAGAGAAGGCGCCGCAAACAGTTCTATCTGAGAAACGGTTTTTCTGAAACAGGAAAATTCGTCAGTATTTTTGGCGTCCGTATGGAATTGATGACCTATCAATGCGAAATTTCCTGTCAGGATTATATACAGCTTTATGAACATGGATTAAGCAAAGCGTTTGCGGAAGTGATCAAGGGATGTGGAGACGATAGGGAATAATCGGAATTTTCTCTGTGGTCTGTTCACAGTTAGCCGGAATTAACAAAACAATATTTTTCCGTGTGGTTTTTTATGAGGGAGCTCTTTTCTTTTCCGCTTTCTTGTGCTACAATAATAATGTATTAAAATTTTGCGGAGAGGTGTATTGACTCTTGAATTTAAATTTTTCATCCCTGATGCAGTCGATGCTGGAGGGAACCGTGGTTACGCTGGAAATATTTTTCCTCACCCTTTTATTCGCGCTTCCTCTGGGGCTTCTGCTGTGCTGGGGAAGAATGTCCAAAATCGCAGTCATCCGTATCCCAATTATGGGCTTTCTCCAATTGATGCGCGGAACTCCTCTGATGCTTCAGTTGTTCTTTTTCTGTTATGGTCCTTATTATCTATTCGGCTGGAATGGCAACGACCGCTTTGTATCTGCCATCATAGCGTTCAGTCTCAATTATGCGGCTTATTTTGCTGAGATATACCGCAGCGGCATTGGTTCCGTTAATATCGGCCAGTATGAGGCAGCCGGGGCGCTGGGATTTACCCGCTGGCAGACCTTCCGGAAAATTATTCTTCCCCAGGTTGTCAAGCATATTCTTCCCACTATGGGAAATGAGTTTATGACGCTGGTCAAGGATACCTCCCTTGCCCGTGTCATCGCCATTGTAGAGCTGTTCCGCGTGGCAGAGGTTTCTTCCAACAGCGCGGCCTCCATTGTCCCGCTGGTTGTCGCCGGCGTGTTCTATCTTGTAATGAATACGGTGGTGGGGCAGGCATTCCGGTTTGCCGAAAAAAAGCTGGATTATTACCGTTAAGTGAAGGGGATAGATATGCCAATTTTATCTGTAGAACACTTGAAAAAAAGCTTTGGGAAAAACCAGGTGCTGAAGGATATTTCACTTTCCATGGAAAAGGGAGAGGTTTTGGCGGTTATCGGGCCGTCAGGCTCAGGAAAAAGTACCCTTCTCCGATGTGTCAACCAATTGGAGACGGTTGACAGCGGGAAAATCGATATCTGCGGGGATACGATGGTAGAAAATGATCCAGTAACCGGGAAGGCGGTTTACAAGGGCAAAGCGGATTTGAGGAAGCTGCGTTTGAAGGTCGGTCTGGTGTTTCAGAACTTCAACCTGTTTCCCCATTTTACAGTGATGAGAAATCTCACTGAGGCGCCGGTTTCTGTTTTGGGAATGGAGAAAGAGGCGGCCAAAAAAGTGGCGGAGGGTCTGTTGGAACAGATGGGGCTGTCCGACAAGGCGGAAGCGTATCCCTACCAGCTTTCAGGCGGCCAGCAGCAGAGAGTTTCCATTGCACGGGCCATGGCCCTCAGTCCAGAAATTCTTTTTTTTGATGAACCAACCTCCGCACTGGATCCCGAATTGACAGGAGAAATACTCAAGGTGCTGAGAAAACTTGCAGAGGCAAGGATGACCATGGTGATTGTCACCCATGAAATGAATTTCGCACGGGAAGTAGCCGACCGTATCATATTTATGGACGGCGGTGTGATTGTTGAGGAAGGCACGCCGGAGGAGATATTTGACGGCCCAAGAACAGAACGCATGCAGGCGTTCCTCTCACACTTTGCGGATAAATAAAAGATAGCGGAATATACGGACAGAAAACCCATGATTTCCTGTCCGTCTTCTTTTATGCCGCCCACCTTTCCGGCATCAGTGGGGAAAGGTGGCGGTACTCTTTCTCACAATATCCAAATGAAGGGGAAGATCTAAATATTTTCAAAGAATAAAAAATTCCTCTTTCATAAGACTGACCGGCAAAGCGATCCGTATTCAGGAGTCCGGAGATATAATGAAGGAGAGGAAACAAAGAGGGATATGCGTCGGTCGGGAATCATTCGTAAGGCTTACGGCATCTTCTCCTGTGTCTTGTAAGCTCACAGCAGCATGGGGGAGATAATTTTCGGGAGGGTATTACCGTTTAAAAAAGGAATTCAATCCTTCAAAATATTGTCTGCCTAGACAACTGGGGATTAACTGCCATTAAG
>JAHZIE010000009.1:50710-60809 GCA_019419895.1 Clostridiales bacterium
CGCCTGACAATAAAGACAAGGGACAGAACTGTTGTTGGCTGGAAATCACTTAGATGCCCATGGCTCCCGTAAACGGCTCAAAATGATTTTCCGTGTGACACCGGGGCTAGTAATCAGACTTCTTGTTTTGTTTGCTTTTAAATTCGATTTCCTCCGACGATATCTTTTTCCTGCCCTTATCAGAATCATTGGAGCGATCTGACAATTAATAGTCTAACCGGTATGGCTGGTTCTGCTGAACAGGTGAACGAATATGGTATCAGACAGTTCTGTAAGCGCGTGGGATGGTCTGCCGCTTGGGGAGATTAATATCCGGCGGGCGTCTGGTGGACAAGCCCTTCCATTTCAATGTGCACTAACCTTAGTTTCTGTTCGGCAAGTTTTTTATAAAATCTATTAAAAAGAAAAAGCCTCCGGCCGTTCGCCGGAGGCTTTCGTTAATTAGTTTGAATTATTTTCCAATTGTAGTGACATCAGAGCCAAACCATTTTTCGGAAATTTCAGCGAGAGAGCCGTCTTTTGCCATGGCAATCAACTCGTTGTTCACTTTATCGCGCAGAGGATCGTCCTTGCGGAAACCAATTCCATATTCCTCTTGGGCCAGCTTATCCTCTAAGACGCGGAAAGGTTTCTTCTGAGCGGAAATATAGTAATTTGCAACCACCTCATCAACCAGCACGGCGTCGGACATACCGGATTCGAGCTCCATGAAGGCCTTCAAGTTATCGGCAAAACCGTTTACTTCCGCCAGGGAAGCCTTGAAATCGGCCGCGGCGTCCAAAGCCTCTTCTGCGCTGGAACCACTCTGAAGAGCGAGCTTTTTGCCGGCCAGATCCTCACGGGTCTGATAATCGGAATCATCCTTTACGACCAATACCTGATAATTGTTCAGATAGGGATCGGAAAAGGCGACCTTTTCCTTACGCTCATCGTTGATAGTGTAACCGTTCCACAGAAGATCCACCTTATTGGAATTCAACTCCACTTCTTTGGCAGTCCAGTCGATAGGAAGAATTTCAAACTCCATGCCGAGGCGTTCAAAAACCGCGGTAGCCACGTCAATGTCAAAGCCAACAATGTTGTTATTGTCATCGCGGAAGCCCATCGGCGGAAAACTGTCGTCAACGCCTATGATGACCTTGTCAGATTCCTGTTTTTGGCAGCCCATGAGTCCAGCGGTACAAAGCATCAGCACAGCAAGGATAAGGGCGATTATTTTTTTGTTTTTCATATGGTTAACCTCCCCAAAGTTTAGACCGTTGCAGAAACGGTTTAATTATTTACTATTTTATCATATTATCACTTTAATGCAAGAGAATTTCACAAAGGTTAGAGAGAGAATTTCACTGGAAAGTTAAGAAAATTTAGTATATTGATACAAATCAAAAGATTGAATAAAAGAGTAGGAAAAAATTCCTTGTCTCTGGGGTGACAGCTTATTCATTCTGTGGTAAACTATTTTCATTCAAACGGCTTACCGCGCCGATTGCTGTACTCAAAAGAAGAGAAGAAGGTGGAAACCATGCGGATTCATCAGACTGATTTTTCTAAGGGAAGCGTTTACAGGAATATCCTGGAGGTAGCGGTGCCCATGACAATCGCGCAGCTGCTCAATCTGTTGTATAATGTCGTTGATCGCGTCTATATTGGGCGAATTCCCGAAATAGGCACAATGGCTTTGACGGGGGTTGGATTATGTTTTCCCATTATTACGCTGGTCACCGCCTTTTCTTATCTTTTTGGAAATGGGGGAGGTCCCCTCTGCGCTATAGCGAGAGGAAAGGGGGATGACAAGGAAGCGCAGCGGCTGATGGGAAATACCTTTGTCCTTTTGGCGGGGACGGGAATCCTCTTGACAATTGCCGGACTTTTGCTGTATCGTCCGGTTCTTTTTTTGTTTGGCGCGAGCGGGGATACCTTTCCCTATGCGGCGGAATACATTCAAATCTACCTCCTTGGCACTGTTTTTGTTATGATCTCCTTGGGAATGAATCCCTTCATCAATAGCCAGGGATTTGGCAATATGGGGATGCTGACGGTGCTTATCGGCGCGGTCTTGAATATCGCGCTGGATCCGTTATTTATCTTTATTTTCCATATGGGAGTCCGGGGGGCTGCCGTTGCCACGGTTATCTCCCAGTGCTGCTCCGCGCTTTGGGTGCTGCGGTTCCTGACAGGAAAAAAGGCGGCCTTAAAGCTGCAGTTGCCGGCGATGAAGCTGGAGTGGAAAAGGATAAAACAAATTACCGCTTTGGGGTTGTCAGGCTTTGTGATGGCGTTTACCAACGGACTGGTGCAGGTGGCCTGCAATTCGACGCTGCAAATCTTCGGCGGGGATATTTATGTAGCGGTAATGACAGTGCTGAATTCTGTAAGAGATATCTTTACCATGCCGGTGATGGGCCTTACCAATGGAGCTTCTCCGGTCATGAGCTTTAATTATGGGGAAAAGGCATATGAGAGAGTAAAAAAGGCGATCAAATTTGTGACCTTGATCTGTGTGATTTTTACAGTGATCGCTTGGATTGTACTGAAAGTGTTTCCCGCCTCGTTTATCCGACTGTTCAATAATGATCCCGCTCTGCTACAGGTTGGAATTCCCGCCTTGGATATTTATTTTTTCGGATTTTGCTTTATGGCGTTGCAATTTGCGGGCCAAAGCGTTTTTGTCGCCTTGGGAAAAGCGAAGATGGCAACCTTCTTCTCGTTGTTGCGCAAGGTTATCATTGTTGTGCCGCTAACACTGCTTCTGCCGAGATATACCGGTCTGGGAGTGGACGGCGTGTTCTGGGCCGAGCCAATTTCAAATTTTCTTGGCGGCACAGCTAGCTTTGCCACCATGCTGCTGACTGTCATGCCGGAGCTCAAAGGAAGAAAAAAGGAGAAAAAGAGGGGAAAAGACGGCAGGATAAAAGTCTGATATTTTTACGGTTTCCTCAGAAACTCAGAATGGAAACGCGGTCAGTGTATCTTCATTCCACCGTTGTCCGGAAGATGTTGATTCAAAGATGTTTTTCTCCGGATGATTTCCGCCCGATGCTTTTCTGTGATGGAAAGAATGACTGATTATTGATACCTTTTGCCGTATAAAGCTTTTAGGAATGGCCCGATTTATAGGACAATAGAATGAAAGCGCGGTGGGCTTGTACGACACCATAAGCTTCTCCCGTTTATAGAGGGGACACGGTTTTGAAGTATATGCGGAGTCTCCATTTCCATGTTGGACATTTTTAGGCGATGATGGCGCATATTTTTGATTCGCGGAGCTGGGTTGCCTGCTCCGTCCTTCAAAAAGTGGCGGGACTTTTATGAAATATCCACGCTGAACCGACAGGGATTTGATTGTGGGAATCAAGCTGGGCGGAGGAAAAGCGGAAAAGCTTGCAGTGGGGAGAAAATAACATAGATTAAGCTTAATTTCCAAAAAAGAAGAAAGCGGCCGATGAAATTTGGCCGCTTCTTGAGGGTATCGTAACAATTTTTATATTCACTCAAACATTCTGATTTGCGGGCGGTTTTCCGACAAGAGAAAGTCCTGCGTTTAGGATCGCGTAAATAGGAGAAATATCAAGAAGACTCCGAGTAATCCGTGCCCGCGCGCTTTATTCATTTCAGTTCTTTCCCGTCTTGGAAAGCGTTCCCTACCTTTTCCCCAAGAACCAGATAGGTATGATTTACGGGATCAAAAGTGATAGGTTTCAGCTTGTCCGGAGAGATGTTTCCGTTTTCATCCAGAATGGATTCATCGGCGCTTACATTAACGATTTCCCCTATCGCCTGTTCGGTATCCTGACAATAACTTACCAAACGGCATTCCAAAGTTAAGGGAAATTCATTGATAACCGGGGCGTCCACAAATTCGCTTTTTGTAGTGTGCAGTCCGGCCTTGGCGAGCTTGCCGGGCACCTCATTTCCTGAAACGATGCCGAGGTAATCCGCTTCTCTGACATGAGCGGCATCCGCCATGCTGACAGTAAAAGCTTCTCTTTTCAGAAGATTTTTTACCGTTTTATGCTCAGCGCTGAGACAGATAGAAACCTGATTTATTTCGCGGATTCCGCCCCATGCCGCGTTCATGGCGTTGGCTGTGCCGGATTCATCATAGGTAGCGATGATCAAAACAGGTTGCGGATACATAAAGGGTTTTGCGCCAAAGTTCTTTCTCATACTGATTTATCCTCCATTTCTATTGATAAAAAAGTTACCGGATAAAATTCATTGGCCGCCAGGGCTCTTTTTGGGGCAGGCCGTATTTATCTTTTCCAAGGGCAATGCTTTTCATGAGAAAAGACATATTTTCGGCCAATACTCTCATGGTTTGAAGGCCTTCGGCATCCTGCAGAGCCTCTCCAGGCTCTGCGCCGTGGATGCTGTTCCAATATTGGCTGGAAGCCACTGGCATTCCGGATATGGTAAAATATTTATTTAACTCGTCGAAAGCCGCGGACAGACCTCCCCGCCGGGCAACTACAACACTTGCTCCCACCTTCATGCTTTTGTCAAAACCGGTACTGTAAAAAAGCCGGTCGAGAAAAGCGATTAAAGTGGCGTTTGCGGAAGCATAATAGACGGGGCTTGCAAGAACCAGGCCGTCGCATTGTTCGAAAAGTCGCGCCGTTTCGTTCACGAGATCCGCAAACACGCATTTTCCAGTCTTTTTGCAGAAGGAACAGGCGATACATCCCCGAATATCCTGATTGCCCACATGGAGAATTTCAGTTTCCATGTGTTCTTTGGTAAAGATTTGTTCCATTTCGTGCAGGGCAGTATAGGTGTTCCCTTTTGAGCGGGGGCTTCCGTTGATCATAAGAACCTTCAATTTTCTCATCCTTTCCGTTTTTACCAATTAAATCTAAGGGCAATCGTCCAAGTCCGAAAAGGCGGGACGTCTATCCTGTGGAGCAGGCGGTATAGGCAATACAGGAAAAAACTTTCTCCCGGCTTTTCTTTCCCCAGGAGTTTACGGCATGGATTGTGATATGCAGCAAATCCCCTGAAGGAAAGGTATCTTCCGGAAAAAGAACCACTTCCTCCGCCATATTCTCTGGAGAGGGATGGCGGTAAAAATCAGACAGTACCTGATAGGAACGCAGGAAGCCGGTGGCTGTGCGGATGTCGATATGATAATGATGGACAAAATCTTCATCATATCCTTTTGCAAAACGGAGCTTCATCCGTTTGCCGCTCTGTGTGTCATAGAATTCCGCTTTTATAAAAAAAGTTTCCGGAAAGAAAGGAAAAGGAGACTTATTGGCGCGAGCGGGCGAATATTTTTCCAGATGGGAACGATCCTTCTGGGGTGGAAAAAGAATCCAGGGTTCTTTTATTTTGCGATTATGATAAAAATCCATTCTTGTTATGCGGAGGGTTCCGTTCCCGTCCAATTCGCACAAAAGACCCTGTGAAAAACAACTGCTGTCTTTCATAGTGGTTTTTCCAGCCATGTTTTCATATCCTCCGTTTTCGATTGCCATGTAGCGGACAGCGCCGCAGCCCACCGAAGTAAAATCGGTCTGCATGATGGAGCGCTCGTCGTTCAGGGGAAAATGGAGATGACCGCTGAAAATCACAATATTAGGATGCTCTGAAAGGATTTTGGTGAGATCACCTGTGTCCCAGATGTCCCCCAAAGTACTTCCATAGCAGGTGTTGGAGATCATGGGATGGGTGATGATAAATACATAGGACAAGCCGTTTTGAGAGCTAATTTCGTCCAACAGGGAGGCAAGCCATTGCTTTGTTTCGTCAGAATATAGGATAGGGCCTCTCTGACACGGCTGAAGGGCGATAAAATGGTAGCCATTGCAGACGGCGTGACGGTTCCCGAGACCGGCCGCTTTCATGTCCTTATCATAGATAAAATTCCTGTTTCCCAAAGTCTTTTGAAAGCAGCCGATCATCTCTTTTTCATTTTTACCGCCCCAATAGAGATCATGCGCGTCTCCAAGACAGTAAAAGAGGGGGGTTCCGCACGTGGAGGAATAGATTTCTGAAAATACCGCGACTTGCGGCAAAGGACGCTCCCAGGAGCGATCGATAAGATCGCCGGCAATAAGGACAAGATCGAGCGGATGACCGTTCTGTTTCGCTGTCTTTTGAAGATCCGTCAGGGCGGTTCGGAATTTTTTTTCTGAATCGTCAGCGTCTCCGGCCCCTGTCAAATGGATATCGGATATAGCGGCGAAGGAAAGAACGATGTGATTGTCGTTAAATATCATTGTAGTTTCCTCTTAATTGCCTGAGCATACTTTAAATGCCTTCCCAATTATAGGAATTATGGAAATTATAAATCTGGACAGTTCAAAAGTCAATAAATTTATGAAGAGGCTGAACCAGCACCGGGATGGGAAGAAAACCGTGCGGTACTTTCACGGCAGGTTGAATTTTTTACAGGCGGATGGAGGGAATAGTGAGGCTAATTTGCAATACAGTTCTATTTTCATGTTATTATATTTCTGCTCCCGGTGTAGCTCCGCCTTACATCGGGGGCAGATTATTTTATGAGAAAGAAGCAAAATCTTAAAAAAGAGGCCGGGAAATCTGTTGATAAACATAACATAAAACTTGTTATATAATTAAAAGAAAGAATTAAAAAAGTTATAAAAATGAGATTTTAAATCACAATTACTGTAAATTTCTTTCAAGCTGGTATACTATTACGTTATTAGTTTTTAGGAGGAGAGATATGAGCCAGTCCAATGTGTATGGATATATCAGAGTATCCACGAGAGAACAAAATGAAGATCGTCAGCTGATAGCCCTACGCGCGTTTCCTGTGGAGGATTCCCACATTTTCTTGGATAAATTGAGCGGTAAGGATTTTAACCGTCCTCAATATAAAAAATTGGTCAAAAAAATGCAGGAGGGTGATCTCCTGGTTATTAAAAGCATTGACCGGCTGGGAAGAAATTATGAGGAGATTCAAAATCAATGGAGAAAGCTGACAAAAGAGAAAAAAGTGGATATTGTTGTGCTTGATATGCCGTTGCTGGACACTAGAAAAAAAGAAAAAAATCTGACAGGAACTTTTATCGCCGATTTAGTTCTTCAGATTTTGTCTTATGTAGCTCAGACGGAGCGTGAAAATATTAAGCAAAGGCAGCGGGAAGGTATCGCCGCGGCAAAACAGAGAGGTGTGAAATTCGGACGTCCAAGAAAGGAAATTCCCGTGATATTTCCGGATGTGGATCAAAGCTGGAAAAAGGGAGAAATCAATTCCAGACAGGCGGCAAGGCTGCTTTCAATCTCACAGGACACCTTTCTCAGATGGTCCAGGGAGGCTGCGCAAAAAGCGGAAAAACAAAAACGCGCCCCCGGAACAGTGGAAGCGCAGAAAGAGGAGTAACAAATTTTAAAGCATCCAGTCTATCAGCCGTTCGGTAATAAATACCGTTAGGCAGGAGGAGAGGGCAACTGTAAGAAGATCCTTTTCCGCCAAAGCAAGGATGACGCCCACCAACAGGCCGGCAATAGCCGACCAGATGGAACTGGTGGAAAAGAGAATTTCGGGGAAGGTCATGGCGCTGAGAACGGCAAAGGGGACATAATAGAGAAAAGACTGCGCAAAGCGGCTTTCAATTTTTTTATGAAAGGCGGCGAGAGGAATCATGCGGATCATATAGGTCACGCCTGCCATAACAAGAATATAAAGCAGATAAGCTGCCATTGACAAGATGGCTCACTCCTTTTCTAAACGGTTGCCGGAGATATCCGTCTGATGCTGAATTTCTACCCGAGGAAAAATCAGAGCTCCAATAGCGGCTGAAATCAAGGTACAGATAATAATCACAAAACCAGAAGACACCTGGTTAAGGCCCGGCGTCCAGCGGAACAGACTGCTGAGTGTGGCTGAAATAAGGATGACAATGAATACAGAATGGCTCTTTTTGGCCGGAGGGATGATAATGGCAAGAAACATTCCATAAATCGCAATTCCGAGAGCGGAGCCGACAATATCCGGCAGCAGGGTGCTTGCGACAGCTCCCAAAACAGTTCCCAGCCCCCAACCCAAATAAGGGAAAATCATTAAACCATACATGAATTTTTTAGAAAGATTTCCGTCTTGACTGCTGGCTACGGCAAAAATCTCGTCTGTGTTGCAGAAGGCGATAAGGCACCGCTGCGCCGTGTGAATTTTCTTTTCCAGCTTTTGAGAGAGAGAAAGGGACATCAGCGCGTAACGAAGATTGATGATCAGCTGCGTCATGGCCATTTCAATGAGAGAAGCGCCGCTCACAATCAGGGAAAGCCCTGCAAACTGTCCGGCGGAGGTGACGTTTGTCAAAGAGATTAAGATGGCAACCCATACAGGAACCCCGGAAGAAACAGCTGTCATCCCAAAAGTAAAGGCGACGGAAAGATATCCCAGCCCGATGGGGATTCCGCTTTTCAGTCCCCGCTGAAATTCTGATTTTATCATTTTCTGCACAAATCAGCCCGCCTTTCCCCTTGAAGAAAGAAATTTTCATGCGACTTTAAGTATATCACAAAGGGGAAAGTAAGAAAATGGGAGGGAATAAATTTGTCAATTGTGACAAATAGCACTTTTATTTTTCTTATTTCCTATCAAAGATTTGGAGAAAAATGACATATTTCCATCCTTCATTTCCCAGTTTTTCCGAAAAGCAGGTTGCGGAAAGGCTGTGATTGGAGTATAATAAGTCTAAAATATTGTTTTGGAAAGGAAGAACCCCATGTACAATGATATGCTTGACACGATAGGCTTTGTCAGCCGTTTTGATCCTGAAGTGGGCGAGGCGATGGGAAAAGAATTATTCCGTCAGCGCCGTAATCTGGAGCTGATAGCTTCAGAAAATCTGGTTTCCCCTGCTGTGATGGCCGCGATGGGAAGTGTTTTGACCAATAAATATGCGGAAGGATATCCGGGCAAACGGTATTATGGCGGCTGTGAGTGTGTCGACGTGGTGGAGGAGATCGCACGCAAAAGGGCCTGCGAACTTTTTGGCGCAGAGCATGCAAATGTTCAGCCGCACTCCGGCGCGCAGGCAAACCTGGCGGTATATTTTTCACTGCTCAAACCGGGAGATACGGTAATGGGGATGAACCTTTCCGAAGGCGGACATCTGACTCACGGTTCCCCTGTCAATATGTCGGGTTCTTACTATAATTTTGTTGCTTACGGCGTAGATCCTGAAAGCCATGTAATAGATTATGAAGCGGTATATGCTCAGGCGATGGAGGTTAAGCCGAAGCTGATTGTTGCCGGTGCCAGCGCTTATCCCAGAATTATTGATTTCAAGAAGCTGCGCGAAATCGCGGATGCCTGCGGAGCCTACCTTATGGTCGATATGGCCCATATTGCCGGATTGGTTGCTTCTGGAATGCATCCAAATCCGGTTCCCTATGCGGATGTAGTCACCACCACAACCCACAAAACCCTGAGGGGTCCCAGAGGCGGTATGATTCTTTGCAGGGAGGAGTATGCCAAGGCCATTGACAAGGCAATTTTCCCGGGAACCCAGGGCGGTCCTCTCATGCATATTATTGCCGCAAAGGCCGTCTGCCTGAAGGAGGCGCTTTCTCCTGAGTTTAAGCAGTACGGAAAAAATATTGTGGCAAATGCCGCCGCTCTTGCGGACGGTTTGATGAAACGCGGAGTGAAGCTGGTTTCCGGAGGAACGGATAACCATCTGATGCTTGTGGATCTCCGGGATAGGGAGATCACAGGAAAAGAACTAGAGCATAATCTGGATGAGGTCTACATTACCGTCAACAAGAATACCATTCCCAATGAGCCGAGAAGTCCCTTTATTACCAGCGGTATCCGTATCGGTACGCCGGCTGTTACCAGCCGCGGGCTCGGTGTGGAGGATATGGATCAGATTGCTGGATTCATTGCTGCCGCAATCGACAATTTCGCTGAAAATGCGGATGATATCCGCCGCGGTGTCGAGGCTTTGTGCAAAAAATATCCTTTGTATGAATAAAAGATTGGCGTGATGGAAATATAAGGTTCCGCCGTCTTTAAGAAAAGCCAGTATCTTTTTTGATACTGGCTTTTCTTGCTGCGTTTAGGCTTAAGCACCCCCCCGGTAGAACCAGGGGCAGGTAAAAAGGCGTTGGCAAAAAAACCTCCATG
>JAHZIE010000090.1 GCA_019419895.1 Clostridiales bacterium
AAAAAATTAGAATATAAATTGTCAAAAATTCTCAGGTTTATTTTTTTACTCACCGCACACAATACTACTGCAAACGCAAAACAAACAAAAATTTTAAGGAGTGTATTTGATAATGGCTAGCAATGGTAACAACATCGTAGTCCCCGAGGCAAGAGACGCAATGAACAAGTTCAAGATGGAAGCTGCTAACGAAGTTGGCGTAACTTTGAAGCAGGGTTACAACGGCGATCTGACCTCCCGTCAGGCTGGTTCTATCGGTGGACAGATGGTTAAGAAAATGATCAAGTCCTACGAAGATTCCATGAAATAAGCATCCCCCTTTCTTTTCTCCTCTAAATCAATAGTTTTACCTGAACAAACTAAAATTATGAGGAGCCTCACAAAAATGCGAAAGCATAAATTTTGTGCTGTGCCTGCTGGATAACCGCATTGGCGGATCACCAGCACCACAAAAACCTCAGCCATCCAGCTTCCATGCAGATGGCTGAGGTTCCTTTTTTGCGGAGTTATCGTCACATCATCTGTTGTAATTAAAGATGCAATCTCTTTAAAAAAAGTCTAACGGAAAAAGGAGATTATAACTTCAAAATCAAATTGTACAAATGGGATGTGACCGTTGCCAATATTTATTCAGTTCGCAATAATGAAAATATAGAAATCAAATAGAGATATTTTTGCTCTTGCCCAGTTTTGCCCAGCAAAACCAAATTCAAAATATTTTGAACCATCACATGCTTTCAAAGGATTTAAGAGCATTCTTTCTAAAAATGAAAGCTTATTTATTACTCCTTTCTCCTTTATGAATAACGCGAGGAGGGACTAATGATACAGAAATGATCCGACTATCCCCAGAAAATGGTCAAGCTTTATTTTCCTGCCCTTTTCCTCCCTGCAGATACAGCCTTGCAATGATATCTTCAATATCGTTATTCTTGATGGCAAAGTCCGAAATATCATAAGCATCCAATAGCACCTGTGCCGCATGAGCGGTGGTATATTGATGGCTTGGGAACGAGGCAAAGCAACTCTCACTTTCCTGTTTTACCTTGATATCTGCCGGCAAGTCTTTTTTCTTGTCCGTATAGCTGAACTGTATCACAATATCATCCGCATATCTTTCCTTGAACTCATGCAGGGTACCGTCGTAAATCTTTTTACCTTCATCAATTAAAATCAAACGGCTGCAAATCTCTTCAATATCGTCCATATCGTGAGTCGTCAGGATGACGGTTGTATTTCTTTCACGGTTGATATCCTTGAGCGTTTCCCTGATTTTTCTCTTGGCCAGCACGTCCAATCCGATGGTGGGTTCATCCAGATAAAGAATTTCCGGGTCGTGGAGCAACGCGATGGCCAGCTCTGCGCGCATTTTCTGCCCTAACGACAATTGCCTGATAGGACGGTTGATAAATTCCTTCATATCCAGGATTTCCGTATAATAGGCCACGTTTTCCTGAAAACGTTTTTCCTCCATCTTATACATTTTCTGATACAGCTCAAATCCATCCACCATAGGCAAATCCCAGAACAGCTGACTTCTCTGTCCAAAGACAATACCAATTTTCGCAGCGTTGGCCTTCCTGTTCTCATAGGGCTTGATACCGTCTACCAACACCTCACCGGAGGAGGGAAATAAAATCCCGGAAAGCATCTTAATGGTGGTGGATTTTCCAGCACCGTTGGGGCCGATATACCCCACCAGTTCCCCTCGTTCCACAGAGAAAGAAATATCCTCTACCGCTTTTTTTATATCATATTCTCTATGAAATAAAGATTTTATGGTTTCCTTTGCTCCGGAGTTCCGCTTATAAATCTTAAATTCCTTACAAAGATGATTCGCTTCAATCAAGGCCATGTTTTCATCCCCCTACCTGTTTTTGCCACATTAAAATGCCTGTTGCTAATGGCAGTTCTGGTAATAACGATTTTCCAGTTTTACGAGCCTGTGCTCTTATAGTTTTTAATGCCGAACAAAAAGAACCGGTACCCCAGGAAAAAGAGCAGCGCCCCCACCAACGGGGATAAGTAGCATACAATCGGGGAAAGCCCCACAAAATCCGTCTTATGCAAAAAGGTTTGCACCGGGAAGAAGCTGATAAACGCCACTGGAAAGACAAAAATTAGCAGGAGCTGAATCCATCTCTGATAAATAGAAATAGGATATTTAATAAAATCGGTTAAACTATAATTCAACTTCTGCAAAGAGTCCACCTTTACCATCCAGAAGCATGGGACATTGGCAAACATAAACAGGGAACATTGGATGAGAAAGGCCCCAATGAGAGTCATAAGCAGGTACAGGACATTCAGAAAAGAAAAGGTAAACCCCACATAGTGAAGGCTGATTCCCAAGGCAACCAGAGTCGATGCAATATTTCCGATATATCCAAAATTAAATTCCCGGCAGCACATATAGAGAAAGATATTCACTGGACGTGTGAGGGCATCGTCAAATGTCCCCCGGTTGATATGGTGGCTCATGGCGGTGAAAGGGCCGTACATAAAGAAGCCCGCGAAAGCATATGACGTTGCATTGATAGAAAACAAAAGCAAAACCTCGTATGAACTCCATCCCGCAATATTATCAAACTGGTTAACCAAAAGAAAAACGATAATTAAATCGGCTCCCCATCCTACCATCTTGGCAAAAAAATGGGCCCAAAACGCTCCCTGGTATTCTGTCATGCTTTTAATTCTGATCCGAATCAAGTTCCAATAAAGCGACATCTTTTATCCCCCCTGCACCGTAATGACCCTCTGAGCAAAATGCCAGAGAATTTTTTCCACAGCGAGTAAAACCAACAGCCATACCAGCTGAACCAGAAGGATCATCAGCGATTCCTCATAGGTGGTCTTCCCCATAAAAATGCTGGCGGGCTTAAAGATAAAATATTGGAAAGGCAACAAATTACAGATATCCTGTAAAAACTTTGGATAAAACCAGATTGGGATTTGGGAACCGGCGAACAGGGTGACAAAGGCCCCAATAATCCACTGAATATAAAAATCCGTCTTTGTCCAGAAAGAAGTCAGCCCCATAATATATTCCAAGGTAGCATACAGCATCATGGCCAAAAAGACGGATAGGATAAAAAAGCATATTTGAAGAATGTCAGAGGGAAAGGTAAATCCCCAAAAAACGCTGCCCAAAATGACAACCGGCAGGGTGAACACCACCAGCTGAAACAGGGTATTCCCCAAAGCGTTGGCAATCGCACATAGCTTTAAATTTACCGGACGGATAAGGTCAATGGAGATAATACCGCTGGAGCACCGGCTGGCAATGTAGCTGCTGACCTTGAGCATCACCACGGAATCAAGTATCTGCACCAAAATCACATAGGTCAGCATCTCCCGAAGGGATACCCCGGAAACTTCGCTTTTCCCGCTGTAGAGAGCATTCCAAACACTGATAGTGATAAAAAGGAAGATAAAGGAGGATACGATTTTTATCACTGTATTGGAGCGATAAATAAACTGCTGCTGGAATCCCTTTTTTGCGAATATCAGGTACACCCGCCAATCCCCCATTTTATTATTATTTTACTTTAGAGGCAAAAAGGCAATGAGATGAATTCATTATAATAATCACTAATGAAAAAAGCAATATTATGTGACTATTTTTCTTATTTACAGAAAATTTTTATGGTTTTTTTACAATTTTATTCTCTGTGTTTGTCAAAATAGATTTTATATTATAAAGAATTCCAGAATAATAAATATACTTATGCTCCACAGTGATTTCTTTAAAGCTTCTAGTCTGGCAGCATCTAAAGATATATGAAGAAACCGACGGTTGTCACGCATCGTTTTCTCTCCTTCCCCCCTCGTTCCAAATTACGAAATCCTTTCAAAGGAGGGGATCCGCCTGGGGAGATGCGAAGCACTTCCTCTGTATATCTCTTCTTTTGTTACCCGCTTTTTCCTTTTATTCGTTCCTTCTTTCTCTGCTCTCTTCTTTTCTATGGAACACTAAAGTTTTTCTCGACTCCCAAGCATAGCCGGGGATTTTTAAGGCATAAATAAAACCGCAGGAAAAATCTCTTCCTGCGGTTTTAAATAAAAACTTGATTAGCTGATGAGCCTTTCATGCAGCGCGGTAACATTGGTATAATAATCGACCTTCCACACCTCATAAGCGATACCGCCATAATTGACATACATCATGCCTTGATATCCGCCATTTTCCTCCGCCACATCCGGCTGGTTTTCAATTGGCAGCATCATTTCATCAATTTCATAATTCGTGTACTCTCCAACATGAAGGACATAATCAAGAATTTCGCTGTTTGACATGCTGGTATTAATTTGAGGAAGCATTTCCTGAGCAAACCTATTGAGAGTACCCACATTGGAATGAAGCACCTGTTCCAACAAAATTTCCATCACAAGACGCTGCCGTCCGGTTCTGTGAAAATCAGTATCAATCTTGCGGATTCTCGCATAATCCAAGGCAAGAGTACCATTCAAATGATTCACACCGGCATTAAAATTAGTACCACGCAAATTATTCAAATATTTTGCCTCAGCCGAAGTCAACTCAATATCAATACCGCCAACCAAATCGATCATAGATTCAAAACTGGAAAAATTGATAATCATATAATCATCAATCTCAACACGGAAATTATTCTCAATAGTTTCAATGAGCAAATCCGGCCCGCCGAAGAAATAAGCCGTGTTAAGGGCAAACCACATTTTACCGGGAATATTTACATACATGGTTCGCATAAAGGAAACCAAATGGATTTTTTGAGTAGACGTGTTGATTGACATCAGCATAATAGAGTCGGAACGACCCATATCATTGGTGCCACGGGAATCGGAACCAATTAAAAGGATATTTTTTATCTCTTTGTGATGGAACTTATCCACAGACTGGATGGCTTCATATTGAGCTTTTGTATCCTTGATGTCCTGAACAGAATCCGGCACGGTTTCTCCTGGGCTGAGGCTCACCGGTTCCATAAATTCCTGCATTTCAGAAGCTGAAATAGAGGACACTCCCGTAATTTCAGAGCGGTCGATAGTGTTAAGAAGAGAGTGAATATAAATAAACCCACCGGAGACACAAATTAATAAAACAGAAAGGACCAATACCCCCACCCGGGCGGCAATCCTTTTTTTAGAGGCTTTTCTTCTCTGAGAATGATTCGGCATACCATTAAACTTCCTTTCCTAAGGCCAAATAAAGATTCAGATGAAAGACGGCGATATCACGACAAATCTTTAATATTTTATCATGTAACAACAAATATTGCAACCAAAAAATATGACCGCTATATGAACTTTGACAAAAGCTTAAGAGAAATCGGAATTTTTCGCCATTTCAAGAGGATATCGTCAGTGGGGTAAAACAATTCTCATTATAAAATTCCCCAATCGTCCAAGATATTATTCGGCCATAGATAGTTCTAATTTATGTACGCCGCTTTCAAGTATTTTGGGTATTTTCTCATCCTCTACAGATGCAGGCAGGACAAGTTCCGCTTGGGTTCCAAAGGGGACTGTTATGGTCATTTCAATTTTTGTCCCGGATTTTTTCCAAATAACCGAAATGACTCCATGGAGACATTCATGACTACATCTTACCCATTCTAATTCCCGGAAAAGGCCGGGCTGAATACGGAAACGGCGGAACCCAGGATATTTTTCGTCAACCTTAATACCGCCAATGTACTGGTAAAAGGCGGCTGAAACATTAGAAAACATGTGATGGTTATGGGAACCCAAGCCGTTCCAGCATTCAAACAAAGTGGTAGCACCCATATCCAGCCAATGCTGGAAGCCTGGGAAATCCGGCTGGGAAAGCATTTTATAAAATACATCGACAGCGCCATGATCTCCCAACACATGGGGGACAAATTTACAGCCCAAAATTCCAAAATCGATATGCCAGTTATTTTCCTTAATACAATTTACCAGATGATGCAAAATTTTCTCTTCCGTCTGTCCTTCCGCCAGGCCTTGGAAGAGGATGCACGCGTCGGAAGTCTGGCAATTTCCAGCCACTTCTCCATTTTCACCGATAAAGCGGTGATAAATAGAAGCTTTTATTTTGATACGCATTTCACGATAATAGCTGCTGTCCCACCCCAGAAGCACACAAATTTTTTCCAAGATTTCTGCCGTATTATAAAAGAATGAGGTATCCGTCAAAGAAACGGGCGCTTTAAACGAGCTCATGTTCTCTGATACTGCCGGGCCGACAAAGGGGGCGCACCAATCGCCGATGCCATAATCCACGATATAATCCTGGCTCATGCTCAGCATACAGGAGAAATGCTTTTGAAGGGCGGGAAAATATTTGCGCAAAATCTCTTTGTCCCCTGTATAAAGATAACAATACCATACAGACGCCACCAAACCGTTAGACCAATCCGGGCCGTTTCCCCAGTGATATCCCCATCCTGTTGAGGGCACAACGCATGGAATCATGCCGTTTGGGCGCTGGCTGTCCACAATATCGTCCAGCCATTTTAGAAAAGCGCGTACCGATTGAAAATTCATAAGAATTTGTTCTACTGAAATTCCTGCGTCGCCGGTCCATGCGTTTTTTTCACGGTGGGGACAATCGGTTGGAATCCCAAAAAAGTTGGAAACTGTGGACCAATGACACATTTCCTGAATTCGATTGATCCTCTCATCCGAACAAGAAAAATAGCCTCGACGCGCGAAATCCGTATGCATAACCAGCCCGGTCACACAGTCATCCGGAATCTTTTCCGGCAATCCGCTTATTTCCACATAGCGAAAACCATGGTATACAAAGCGCGGGGACCATTCTTCCATTTCATCGCTCTTTTTGGTGTAGCGATCAGTTTGAAACTCTCCGCTCTTTATAAAATGCTTGATGTGACTTTGATCTACATGAAGACGATCCTCTGTCAATTCTTCCGCATACCGGAGCGTGATAGTTGTACCGGTTGGTCCGGGAGCCTTTAATTGGACTATTCCTGCAAAATTTTGTCCCAGATCAAAAAGCCAATTTCCCTCTTCCGTCCTCCATTGACGAACTGTCGGAATTTTTTGGGTAATACGGACAGGCTCGATATTTTCGGCCGTTAATTCTCCTCCAGCGGGCCGAAGAATGACTGCCGGCTGCCACCCTTCATCGCTGGAGGAAAAACGGCACCAATCCTCCTTCTCCAAACGGGCGTCATAAAATTCACCGTTGCGAATCCCGTTAAATACAATTGGGCTTTTCGCAGACTGCCACGTTGGATCAGTTGGTATCACTTCTTCCCTACCATCCTCATAAACAATATGGAACTCCGCAATTAATTTCGGCCAGTGCTTCCAGGATGCCTGGCGGGTATTCCATGGATCCTGGGCGAAGCAGTTATACCAGCCGTTTCCTAAGAGCACACCCAAGGCAAATTCCTTTGACAGCATTGCCGTCACATCATATGTTTGGTAAAGAACCGTTTTGTCATATCTGGTGAAGGCAGGCTCTAGCATTGAGTCGGCGATCTTGCTTCCCTCAATATAGGCCTCATAATATCCCAATCCACAAATATACAAGCGCGCTTTTTCCGGCTTTCCCGAAAGAGTTATTT
>JAHZIE010000091.1 GCA_019419895.1 Clostridiales bacterium
AAAAAACAAATGAAAAGCCGATAAAATCGTACATATATTATGTATGAAATGTAAAATACACATGATACATATCTCTATTTTTTCCGTGTTTCGTCCGCGGCTCTTATGATACGCTCCTGACATCCGCCGCCTGTCAAAATTGGAACATCGGAAATCTGGAGGAAGGAAAAGTTTGATTCATGCATAATTCATGCATAAAGGTATAACTATGGATGAATTTTATTTCCTTGTGAAACATACTAAAAGGTTTTGCATGGGGAAAAGGATAAGAGGGTTCAAGGCGTCATACATGTGAAATAATTAAAGAGAGCAAGCCTGTAAGGGGAAGCGTGTTTGAGCGGAGGGGAAAGAACAGGGAAAAAGGGAAAAGAGAAATATGAGAGGGGGGTGGAAAGGATAGACATTTAGAGAAAAAGCGGCAGACGGCAAAAGAGAAAACTGGAAAAGAAATAGAAATAAGGCCTCCCTCCATGTCCCTCTGAACAAGATTCTTAGGGGAGGCTACACAAAAGGGGAAGGTTTTGGTATAATAAAATTTAAGGAAGCGGCATTGGGAAAACGCGCCGCGATTGTTTTCTATGTTTCCGGCGGTTTTCTTCCTCAAAAAGCTTTTTGGGCGGAGCAGGGAGCCGCCCCAGAAAGGAATTGTTTTTTCTACATAAAATGTGCCTCGAATGTCCAATGTGCGAAAAACATTCAATGTGTATTAAGTGTATAGCGTGCCGCCGAATGTCGCCGATATGTTTGCGGTAGATTAAGAAAAGCAAAGGAGAAACAAAGATGCAGCAATATCGAATAATCGCTCTGGATTTAGACGGAACCCTGACAGACAGCGAAAAGAAAATTACCCCCAAAACCAAAGAGGCCCTTCATAGCCTGATAAGGAAAGGCGTCAGGCTTGTCCTGGCCTCCGGAAGGCCGGTATGCGGGATCCTTCCGGTGGCGGAAGAATTGGGGCTTCCCCAGCTGGGCGGCTATATCCTGGCCTTCAACGGGGCGAGGATGATAGAGTGTCAATCCGGAGAGGTCATAGAAGAAACCTGCCTTTCCACAGGGCAGATGAGAGAAATTCTGGATTTCGTGGAGGAGCAGGAAGCGGTCTGCCTGACCTATGACGGCGCCGACATCATCAGCGAGCATCCGGAGGACCCTTATGTCCAGCTGGAAGGGAAAATCAACCGGACGACGGTGCGCGGGGTGGATTCGCTGAAAGAAAAGGCGACAAAACCGGTCAACAAGTACCTGATTGTGGGCAGTCCGGAAAAAATGGAGAGGCTGGAGCTTCAGGCGAAGGAGAGATTCGGCCATGAGCTGAGCGTTTTCCGCTCGGAGCCCTATTTTTTGGAAGTTCTGCCAAAGGGGTTGGACAAGGCCAGCGCCCTGGCGCGTCTTTTGGAGAAAACCGGGGAAGGCAGGGAGAATCTGATGGCCTTTGGAGACGGCTATAACGATATTTCCATGATGTCTTACGCAGGCCTGGGGATCGCCATGGGGAACGCCCAGGAGGTTGTAAAAAAGGCGGCGGATTATGTGACCCTTTCCAACGATGAGGATGGAATCGCGGCGGCATTGGAGCATTTTCACATGCTGTAGGACACCGGGGAAAGCTTTTTGCCGTCCTCCATTTTCAGGGACAATGGAAGAAAAGTCCGGGGATTTGGAAAGGCGGCGGGCAAAGGGCCTGGAAAATTTAACAAAAGAAGAGGGGTAATCCCGGCTGTTATAGGGGCATTTTTTAAGTAACGCCTTCCATGTTTTAAAAAATTATGGTATAATAGGCATCATGCTCAGGGAATTTTGTATGCCGTCCGGCACGCGGCGGAAGCCGAACCGCGGAACCGCCCGGCAGGTTCAAGGCTTATGGTATCAAAGCCTTAAAATGAAAGGTTTTAAGATTTTGTAAAGAATGCCTCTTGGCGTAAAAAGCCTTCCGTCCGCGGTGGCGGCGTCATTCTTCCGGTAAGCGTTAATTTGCGGGGTAATCTTCATAAAAGCCTTACGGTTAGGAGATAAGCCCTCCAAAGAATGATTCGTGGTGCGGAGGAGCCGTTTTTCTGTAAAGGCTCCCGGAATTTTTTAACGGTTTTCTCAAAGGGGGAAGCCGGGAGGTGGAGGCTTTTCCAAAAGCCCTGGCAACTGGCAAAAGAATTCTGTTGTCATTACTATTTATTGATTTGACATAAGTGTAAAGGGAAAGGATGTTGTATATGTACCAGTTTCACGATGAGAAAAAAGAAATTACCTTTCAAAAAAGCAATCCGCCGACGCCATGGATGAATTACCTCTCCAACGGGGAGTTCACCACTATGATGTCCCAGGCCGGAGGCGGCGTTGCTTTTTATAAGTCCCCCCAAATCTGGCGCATCAACCACTATCGTTTTTTCCATCTGCCCACCGACCGCAGCGGATTTTATACCTATATCAAGGACGGCGGCAGCTACTGGTGTCCCACCGCGGAGCCGGCCAAGGAAAGGCCGGAAAAATGGCAGGCCACCCATGGTATGGGATACACGGTATTCGACGCCGAGAAAAACGGTGTGCGCGCCAAGGCCACCTATTTTGTCGGGGAATATGAGAACTGCCTGATTTGGAACCTCCGCCTTTCCAGCGATACCGACAAAAAGCTCACCATCTTCCCCTATGTGGAACTGGGAATGATGGAATTCCAGCGGGAGCTCCAATGGCAGTGCTATAATAAGCATCAGCTTTCCGTCTACACCATGGACGATGTGCTGGTCTATAAATACGGGGTGGAAATGCAGCCCCAGCCGGATAAAACCCCCCTGGTCTATTTCGCGTCCGATACCCCGATCGCGGGATATGACGGCGACCGGGACGAGTTTGTGGGCAGCTACCGCAGCGAGGAAAACCCCAGGAACGTAGAAGGGGGAAGATGCACCAATTCCACCCTGGCCGGCGGGGATCCGGTTTTCGCCTTCCAGCTGGATGTGGAGCTGAAAGCGGGGGAAGAAAAGGAAATCAACATCTTCCTGGGCGTAGCCATGACGGAGGAAAAGATAAAAGAGGCCGTCGCCCGCTGCCGGGAAGAGGGCTTTGTCCAAAGATCCTTTGAAACCCTCAGGGAGCATTGGGATTCCTATCTGGGGCGTTTCCAGTGCCAGGTGCCGGATGAGAACGTCCAGCGGATGGTCAATATCTGGAATCCCTACCAGGCGGAGCGGAATTTCCAGTTCTCCCGCAATATTTCCTATTACGCCACCGGAACCTTCCGCGGGGTCGGCTACCGCGACACCGCCCAGGACATCCTCTCCATGGTGCCCTTTGACGCCGAACGGGCCAAGGATAAGATCCGCCTGCTGCTGGGGCAGCAGTACCAGGACGGCCACGCCAACCACTATTTCTTCCCCAACGAAGGATTTGACCCGGTGACAACCATCCATTCGGACGACCACCTCTGGATTATCATGTCGGTCTATGACGTGGTGATGGAAACCGGATCCACAGAATTCCTTGAGGAGAAGGTGCCCTACTACGACGGGGGAGAGGCCACCGTCTTTGAGCATTTAAAGAAATCCATCGATTTTACCCGCGCCAATATGGGCAGCCACGGCTTCCCCCTGATGCTCCGTTCCGACTGGAACGACATGCTTTACAAGGTCTGCCGCGAGGGCAAAGGGGAAAGCATCTGGACTTCCATGCAGTTCGGCACCGTCCTGCTGAAAATGGAGGAGCTGGCCGGGCTGATGGGGGAGGACGCCTCCCGCTATGCCAAGCTGTATGAGGAACAGAAGGCTCTGGTGAATTCCATCGGTTGGGACGGCGAGTGGTTCCGCCGCTGCATCACCGACGACGGTACCTTCATCGGCTCCAAGGAGCAGCCCCAGGCCAAAATCTGGCTGAATACCCAGTCCTGGTCGGTGCTTTCCGGCATGGGCGACAGGGAAAAGTCCCGTCAGGCCATGGACAGCGTAAAGAAATATCTGGACACCGAGCTGGGAATTAAGAAAATCGATCCCGCCATGAAGGATTATCCCTCCGCCGCCGATCCCCTGACCTATTACAACAAGGGCTGCGGGGAAAACGGCTCTGTTTTCTGCCACGCCAACACCTGGGCCATTATCGCCGAGTGCCTGCTGGGCAATGGGGAAAACGCCTATAAATACTATCACCAGCTTCTTCCCATGGTAGCGCAGCAAAAGGCCGGGGAATGGCGCTACAAAGCGGAGCCCTATGTCTACGCCTCCAATATTTTCGGGCCGGAAAGCGATAAGTTCGGCCTTGCCAACGTCAGCTGGCTGACGGGCACGGCGGCCTGGATGTATATCGCCGTTACCCAGTATATCCTGGGAGTAAAAGCGGCGTGGGAGGGCCTGCGGATTAAGCCCTGCCTGCCGAAGGAGTGGAAGAACGCCGTTGTCACCCGCCGCTTCAGAGGATGCGATTACACCATTGAGATTGAAAACCACGGCGGTCCGGCCAGGGAAATCGTCATCCCTCACGAGGAAGGCCGCAAGGAGTACCGGGTAAAAATCACACTGTAACCGATGAGATTTCCACCGGAAGAAAAAGCAATCCCCCGGAAGGAAGCTTCCTTCCGGGGGATTGCCGCTGTCTGAGGAACTTGGGCGGAGAGCTTTTCCGCCAAACCAAAAGGAAAAAATCCGCCCGGCTGTTTCGTAAAAACTGGGAAAATTTTTTCTTCCGCCGATAGCGGAACAGTAAGGGGAGAGGGATGGGAGGATGCCTTTCCCTGGATGGATAAAAAATAAAGCGGAACACTGACCATTCCGCTTTATTTTTTATATTCTATGATATCTGAAATTTGGCAATCTAACGCACAGCAAATTCTATCAAGAATATCGCTGTCATATCGTTTTACTTTGTTTTTATAATAATTATCGATGATCTGATATTGTATCCCTGTCCTTTTCCCCAGTTCATATCTGGTTAAACCATATTTTTCTAACGCTTTATCAACTGTTAATCGAATCATAATTATATTCTACCTCTTTTTTATCTATTTTATGAGAGGTATATTCGATTGACAATTCACATATTTGAGTATATATTTATATAAATATATACTCAAATATGTGGTGGTAAAGATGATTAAACGCATTATTGTTGCTGGGTGCAGGGATTATGATGATTATAATGGCGCGAAAGAATTTATAGAAATTTGTATAAAAAAAATCCGGGAAAAATATACTCTTGTTTTCTTATCCGGGGGCTGCAAAGGGGCAGATAAGTTAGGGGAACGATATGCAATTGAAAATGGTTTTCCTATTGAATATTATCCGGCTCATTGGAAAAGATACGGCAAAAGCGCTGGCCCAAAACGAAATTTACAGATGGCTGAAGCGTGCGACTATGTAATTTGTTTTTGGGATGGAAAAAGTCGTGGAACCGCTTCTATGATTTCTATTGCACTAAAATTAAATAAGCCTTTAAAAGTAAAAAGGATATAGGGAATCTCCTGTACAAAATAAAGAAGATAGAAAAGGCAGGGGGCTTTTCCGCTAAACCAAAAGGAAAAAATCCGCCCGGCTGTTTCTTAAGAAGCTGGGAAGCTTTTTCGTTCTGCCGATATTGGAACAGTAAGGGGAGAGGGATGGGAGGAAGGCAAAGGGGAAGGGGCCATATTTCATGCCCCTTCCCCTGATAAAAAGCGAATTGCGGGTAATATGTGTAAAAAATGCATCAAATGTCCGATGTGTTCTCTATGTTCTCTATGTTCTCTGTACTCTGTCTGGTTCACAGAGCCATCCCTGACAGAGGTAGGGAATAGAAAGCCTGCCGCCCTCCTCTTCAGCCGCGAAAAGCTCCGCCAGAGCCTCCTGATAGGGGCGGTAATTTTTTTCTTCCGGCCTGGGGGCGTAGGAGGAGGAAAGCCCCCTTCCAAGAAATTCCTCCAGAGTGTAACGCTGGAAAAAGGGGAGGGAAATCTCCTCGGCGGGAGGCAGCCCCTCAAAAAACAGCCGGAGGTTTTTCTCCCGGCGTCCCTCTCCGTCCTTTCCCTTTCCTCCGGAAAATCCGGTGAATTCCGGACAGAAGCGCCGGCACACCTCCGCCCATTTTTGTACGGCGGGATCGCTTTCCACCCTGGAATTCCAAATTAAGGCCGCTTTTACGCCCGGGCGGCCGATCCTACGGCACTCTTCCCGGAAAAGGAGGGGTTCAAACCAGTGGAAAGCCTGCGCGGCGGTGATAAGACCGACGGTATGGCTGGGAAGGTGGGTATCCCGGTCGCTCCCGTCCAGGACGGAAAGCCTCGTTTGGTCCCATCCCCCTTCCTCCGCCTCCCGGAGAAGGGTTTCCCTCATGTCGCGGTTGGGCTCCACCGCGGCGACACGGTACCCCGCCTCAAGAAGCTGGCGGGTAAAAATTCCGGTTCCCGCGCCAATATCAGCGGCGTCGTTTTCTTCCGGAGGGCAGCGGCGGGCGAGAAGCTCCACCAGCTCCTGGGGATAGGCGGGACGGCTTTTGGCGTAAACCTGGGCGATACCAGAAAATTTTTCTGTTGTGTTCCTTTCCATGGGGACTCCTCCTGTCAGTTTATTTAGGAATTCCGCCGTCAAAAAAAGGACGGCGCGGAATTCATTGGCGCGCACAAAGCGTTCCCGGCCGAAGGGGCTGAAATGGGAAAGAAAGGATGATTGGATGAAATTCGCGTTTATCATTATGGGAGAATTCGACGCCGCCAGAGACATGGCGGAAATCCATGGCGGGAAAGCCTGTCTTATGGGCGTTTCCACTATAGAAGAAGCCTGTACGGCGGCGAAACAGCTGTTGGACAAGGGCGTCGGCTGTATTGAACTGTGCGGCGCTTTCGGCCCCTCCGGGGCGAAAAAAGTCATAGAGGCGACAGGGAATTCCATCCCTGTCGGGTATGTCGCCCATCTGCCGGAACAGGAAGAGCTCTATGCCAGAACCTTTGGCCAAAAGAAATGAACTTCTTCCAAATCCGGCGGACCCATCCGTTCCGGGCCGCTCGGGCTATTTTTATATCCCGTCCGGTTCGGAAGGGGCGGTTTTTCTCCGGCTTTCCTTCCGGCAGCCGCCCGGGGTGAGGCCGATTTTTTTCTTAAAGAGCTTGTTGAAAAATTTAATGTCCTTGTAACCCACCTTGTAGGGGATGGAAAGGATGAGCCTTCCCGTGGAGGCCGGCGGACCCCTCTGTCCCGGGATGTCCGGGTTTTTTTATATCCCGTCCGGTTCGGAAGGGGCGGGCTCCCTCTGGGCTTCCTTCCGATACCCGCCAGGGGTGAGGCCGGTTTTTTTCTTAAAGACCTTGTTGAAAAATTTAATGTCCTTGTAACCCACCTCGTAGGAGATGGAAAGGATGAGCCTTCCCGTGGAGGCCGGCGGACCCCTCTGTCCCGGGATG
>JAHZIE010000092.1:0-3035 GCA_019419895.1 Clostridiales bacterium
CTCCTTCTGTGGCACAGTGCGTTTTTCCCAGAAGTTGCATCGCCTCTAACAGGATTTTATTATCATAGTGGATATAAAAACTGTCGCAGGGGCCGGTCCCCCTCAGATTGAGACAGGGCCTTGTGCAGAGGACGGTTCCCCTCTCGACAAAATCGGTATCCCTGACATAGACATGATCCAGCAAGAGCTTCCAAGCGCGGCAGGCGTTTTCATCCTCAGTGCCATAACGCCGGAGAATGTATTCCCTGATCCAGCTGTCCAAATCCACGGAATCGCTTCTTGTCAGCATTTCAAGGGCGAGATCATAGAATACTGGATTCTGGCCGATTCCCTCCATAAAGAGCCCGACTCCGCGGACGGAAGGGGCGGATTCCTTGGCTTTGTTAAAACGGTTTTCCGCCATCAGGGGCATGTCCCCATGGAGACTGCTCATCCTGGCGCCAAAATTATGAAGCACGCCGGCGACAAAGCGGTACCCCCAGTAACCGTCGTAGCGGATCGGAAAGCTCGCGTTGAGATCAAGGATCAGGAGATGCTCTTTCGGCACAACAGTCGCGATGTCCTTGCGGATAGACCATGCCTGCATGACCCAGGTATAATTTTTGTCAAAGGAGGCGTAAAGCTCGGAGATGGTTTTTCCAACCAGATTGAGATAATCGCTGCCGTCAACGGGGGGCGTCCCCTCGTGAAAGGGATCGCAGGCGTAAAAGCCGTAGGCGCCAAAGATTTTCTTCTGGTTTTCCATAAAGGCCGTGCCAATTTTTTTGAACAGAGGATCCAAGGGATCAATTTCGGTGGTGTGCCCGATATTATTCCATGTCTTTTTTACCAGAAACTTCCCCGTGGGATATTTCTTCTTCATAGCGTTGGGCACAAAGCCGGAATAGCCCTGCTGGATGGGCTTCATATTAAATTCCAACTCACGTGCCAGAATTCTTTTGCCCAGTTCCTCATGCTCGTCAATCCAGCTTTTCGGCAGCGGACCCCCGTGATGTTCCAGATTGGTCATCCACTGCCACGCGAGAAAGCCGGGGCCGGCAAGAAAATCCCTTGCCTCCCCGTCTGTGAAGCCGAGATCCAGAAGGGTGTGGTACCACACCGATTCGGTGCCGGTGATTGCCAGGGGCATGTTGACTCCATTGAGGGCCATCATATCAATTTCAAATTCCCATCTGTCCCAGTCCCACCAGGCCGCGCTGTAAGAATGGGTGCAATAGTTCATATAAACACGGTATTCCTGTTCGATCACCCTGCGGTAAAATTCCGGCATGGGCAGGCCGTCCTCAAAGGCCGTAATCCTTTTGCCGCACCAGGAAATATTCTGCTTTAGGGTGTATTTCAGATACCACCCGAAGGCGGCGGCCATGGAACCGGCATGATTGCCCCGCAGAATAATCTTCCCGCCCCTTCCTTCCAGTTCATAGACGTCCCTTCCGTTGTCAGCGTCAATGGTTTCAAATTCAAACTGCCCCGATTGTCCCGGCAATATGCGTTCTATTAGGCTTTTTACCGCTTCCATCTCATACTCCTCCTGATATGCCTGTTTTACTGACTCCTACATGATGGAATCAATTGACGTTAACCTAAGTATAACTCCATAGGGAAAAAAGTCAATTTTAAGGTGCAAAAAGATTTTAAAAAATAAAAAGTGGGGACTTTGGAGGAAGAAAAGCGGTCTGATATTGGGGAAAACGCCCTTGCCAAAATTTGAATTTCTATCATGCTGCCAAGTAAGCCGATAAAATCTCCTGAAAGAGAGGAGAAGAGGGAGCGGGAGGCCTTGATTGGAATAATCTTTTTGCCGGGGGAGAAGGGAAAGACCTTAGTGACAGGACGATTGGAAAAATTCATAGAGGAGATGCAAATGGGCTGCGCACAGATTTTGGGTATTTGGCTTGCCTTGAGCGATTGGTTGCGGCAATTTTTGATTGATTTGCTTTTAGTTTTTGTGGTTATCCATAGCAAAAAAATCACAGGCTGCTTTTCCACAAGCAGCCTGTGATTCTGGAGAGAAATTTGATTCTAATTAGGTAAAACCTGAATATAGTTGTGGGGAATTTTCCAGGGAAGGGCAACATATCCCTAAACCGGTTTTTCCCGGCATTATTCCGCCATCAGCTTGCAGATTTCATTGGAAAAGCCGACGGGATCCTCCACCGGCAGACCTTCAATGAGAAGAGCCTGGGTATAGAGGATGGAGGCGTAAGACTTCAGCTTTTCCTGATCCTCCTGGTACAGCTTTTCAAGGGTTTGAAAAACAGGGTGGCTGGTGTTGATTTCCAGAACCCTCTGGGCTTGAACCTTGTTGTCGTTAGGCATGGAATTGAGTACCTTTTCCATCTCCAAGGAAATCGGCCCGTCGGTAGAGAGACAAACCGGATGGGTTTTCAGACGGGAGGAAAGACGGACTTCCTTCACCTTGCCATCCAATGCTTTTGTCATAAACTCGAGGAGATCCTTGCTTTCTTCCTTTTGCTTTTCCACGGCGGCCTTTTCTTCCTCGTTTTCTTCCAATCCCAAATCCTGATCGGAAACGGATTTGAACTGCTTGCCTTCATATTCATTGAGAACCTTCAAGGCAAATTCATCAATATCCTCTGTCAGGTAAAGAATTTCATATCCCTTATCCTTCAGCAGCTCTGTCTGGGGCAGCTGATCCAAATGGGCGATACTGGAACCGCAGGCGTAGTAAATGTATTTCTGGTTTTCTTTCATTGCCGCCACATATTCGGCCAGGGTGACCAATTTTTTCTGGCTGGAAGAGTAGAAGAGGATCAAATCCTTGAGCTCGTCTTTATGCATACCATAATCGGAATAGACGCCGTATTTCAGCTGCAATCCAAAGCTCTCATAGAACTTCTCATAGGTTTCCCTGTCATTTTTCAGCATGGAGAGAAGCTCCGACTTGATTTTTTTCTCCAAGCGGGAGGCAATCAGCTTCAGCTGTCGGTCATGCTGCAGCATTTCACGGGAAATGTTGAGCTGAAGATCCTGGGAGTCCACCAGTCCTTTGACAAAACTGAAATAATCGGGAA
>JAHZIE010000092.1:3045-7284 GCA_019419895.1 Clostridiales bacterium
GGAAGCAGATCCGGGCATTTTTCCATGATCAGCACGCCGCTGGCGTAAAGCTGAAGACCTTTTTCATATTCCTTGGTATAGTAATTATAGGTTTTCGCCGGGATAAACAGCAGGGCGTTATAGGTTGCGGAACCTTCAGTGGAGGAATGGATCACCTTCAGGGGATCCTGGTAATCAAAGAATTTTTCTTTATAGAAGTTGTTGTATTCCTCTTCGGAAACCTCGTTTTTATTCTTTTTCCAGATGGGAACCATACTGTTGAGGGTTTCCTTCTCGTAATAGGTTTCATATTCAGCCTTTTCCCCTTCGGTACCCTCCTTCTGACGGGTCTTCTCCACCTCCATGCGGATGGGGTAACGGATATAGTCGGAATATTTTTTTACCAGGGAACGCAGGCGATAGGTGTCAAGAAATTCGTCATACTTCTCATCGTCGGTATTTTCCTTGAGCTTGAGGATAATTTCTGTGCCGTGCCCCTCTTTTTCGCATTCTGTAATGGAATAGCCGTCGGCTCCTTCCGACTGCCATTCATAGGCGGTATCGGAATTATAGGCGCGGGTTCTGACCGTAACCAGGCTGCTCACCATAAAGGCAGAGTAAAAGCCGACGCCGAACTGGCCGATGATGTCAATATCTTCCTTTGTCTCATTTTCGTCCTTAAACTGGAGGGAACCGCTTTTGGCGATGACGCCCAGATTGTTTTCCAACTCCTCCTGGGTCATGCCGCAGCCGTTGTCGATGACCTTCAAAATACGGTTTTCCTTGTCGGGAACCAGCTCGATCGAAAAATCATCCCGGTTGAGCCCGGTGATATTTTCCGACAAAGCCCTGTAATAAAGCTTATCAATAGCGTCGCTGGCGTTGGAAATCAGCTCTCTGAGAAAAATTTCGTGATGGGTATAAATGGAGTTGATCATCAAATCCAGCAGACGTTTTGACTCCGCCTTAAATGCCTTTTTTTTCGCCATAATGAATGACCGACCTTTCTTTTCTTTTTCCGGATTTTATCGCAGCCCGGCCGATGCAAGCCGGGGAGAAGAAGAAATTAGCACTTAAACCTATTGAGTGCTAATTTATACTATACCCCGATTCTTTGGAAAAATCAAGGGGATACTTTTGGAAAATGTCTCAAATTTTGTAAATATTCAATGAACAGAAGAATGAGGTGTATACAGGAAGAATCAAAATAGCCCCCTCCTCCTGATTCCCGTTCCTGATACGGCAAAAATCAGGAGGAAGAAAAGAAAATACCCCCTGGATATTCCAGGGGGCAAAAGGAGAAAAAATATTTGGAAAAGACGGGGATGGGGTTACACAGTTATTCCTTCAGGGAGGCGGGAAGAACCATAATAAGCCCGTTTGTAAATATCTGAAATTTCCGAAATCAGGGGATAGCGGGGATTGGCGGTTGTGCACTGATCCTCAAAGGCACGCTCAGACAATTGAGGAAGCTTGTGGAGAAATTCAGCTTCATCCACCCCGTTTTCTTTCAGGGACGGAGTGATGTGAAGGGTACCAAGAAGCTTGAGAATTTCTTCAATCAAATTCCGGACACTTTGTTCGGTGGTGGATCCCCCGACACCGATGAAACAGGCGGCCTTGGCAAGCTTCCGATCGGCCGCGAAGGTCTCATATTTGGGAAAGGCGGTGAATTTGGAGGGCTTTTGGGCATTGTATTCCATCACATAAGGAAGAAGGATGGCGTTGGCCAAGCCGTGAGGAAGATGAAATTCGCCGCCGAGCTTGTGGGCCATGGAATGGTTGAGTCCAAGAAAGGCGTTGGTGAACGCCATACCCGCGATGCAGGAGGCGTTGTGCATCTTTTCCCTCGCTTCACCGTCATCGGCCCCGTTTTCATACGCCCGGGGAAGATATTGGAATACCATATCAATGGCCTGCAGGGCAAGGCCGTCGGTATAATCGCTGGCCATGACGGAAATATAGGCTTCCAGGGCGTGAGTGAGAACATCCAGGCCTGTGAAGGCGGTGGCGGATTTGGGAAGTGTCATGACAAACTGGGGATCAATAATGGCGACGTCTGGGCTTAGGGCGTAATCGGCCAAGGGATATTTAATATTGCCGTTTTTCCGGTCGGTGATAACGGAGAAGGAGGTCACCTCGGAGCCTGTGCCGGAGGTGGTAGGCACCGCCACGAATTTCGCCTTCTGCCCAAGCTTTGGAAATTTATAGGCGCGTTTGCGGATATCCATAAATTTCAGCTTCATACCGTCAAATGAGGCGTCGGGATGCTCATAAAAAAGCCACATCCCTTTTGCGGCATCAATAGCGGAGCCTCCGCCTAAGGCGATAATAACGTCGGGGGCGAAAGACTTCATGGCCTCCACGCCGCGCATGACGGTGTCGACATCCGGATCGGGCTCCACATCCGCATAAATTTCACTGTGGCAGTAGATGGGACGTTTCCGCAGATAGTAGAGTACTTTATCCACATAGCCCAGCTTGAGCATGGTGGCGTCGGTGACAATGAAGGCACGTTCAATACCGTCCATTTTTTCCAGATATTGTATCGAGTCCTTTTCAAAATAAATTTTGGGCGGCACCTTAAACCACTGCATATTGACCCTCCGTTTCGCCAAACGCTTTTTATTGATGAGATGGACAGTGGAAACGTTGGAGGTGGTGGAATTGTGTCCATAGGAACCGCACCCCAGGGTGAGGGAAGGGGTGTTGGTATTATAAATATCCCCAATAGCCCCCTGGGAGGAAGGAGAATTGGCAATCACACGGCCGGCCCTCATCCGTTCACTGTATGCGTGAATAAGAGGCTCACTGCCGCTGTGAATGACGGCGGAATGTCCCAACCCGCCGAAGGCGAGGGTCTGCTCGGTAATGGAAAATCCTTCTTCTGTGCTGTCAGCGATATAATAGGCCAGGACGGGGGAAAGCTTTTCCCTCGACAGAGGAAAGTCAGGCCCTACACCGCCCAAAGGGGCAATGAGGATTTTGGTACCCTCAGGTACCGAAATCCCCGCCTGATGGGCAATCCAGTCGGCGGTTTTTCCGACGACAGCCGCGTTGAGGTTCTTTTTTTCCGGAGGGATGACAAAATCAGATACCTTTTGGATTTCTTCGCCTTCGAGAAAATAACAGCCGTTTTCCTTCATAAAGAATTCAAACTCCTCGTGAATTTCCCTGTCGACAATGACAGCCTGTTCAGAAGCGCAGATCATGCCGTTGTCAAAGGTTTTGGAAAGCATCAGGTCGGTGCAGGCGCGTTTTAAGTTCGCGGTTTTTTCAATATAACACGGGACGTTTCCGGCGCCGACTCCAAGGGCGGGCTTACCTGCGCTGTAAGCCGCTTTCACCATTCCCGCGCCACCTGTGGCGAGAATCAGGGATACGCCGTTATGATTCATCAGGGCTGAGGTGGCTTCGATGGAGGGGGTCTCTATCCATTGGACGCAGGCGGCCGGCGCGCCGGCACGGACAGCAGCGTCACGCACGATTTCGGCGGCCGCAACCGAGCATTTCTGCGCCGAGGGATGGAAACCAAAAATGATGGGATTGCGCGCTTTGGCGCAAATCATGGCTTTGAACATGGCGGTGGAAGTGGGGTTGGTCACAGGGGTGACGCCGGCCACTACACCCACCGGTTCAGCTACCTCCACATATCCCTCCATGTCGTTTTCTTCTATGATACCCACTGTTTTTTCATTTTTTATGGAGTGCCAGATGTATTCGGTGGCAAACATATTTTTGATCGCTTTATCTTCCACAACGCCCCGCCCTGTCTCTTCAACCGCCATTTTCGCCAGCTGTAAATGAGCTTCCAGCCCCGCGAGAGCCATGGCATGGACAATGGCGTCCACCTGTTCCTGACTCAGTTTCATATACTCCGCCAAGGCTTTCTGGGCATTGTCTACCAAAGTGTCCACCATAGCCTGCACAGGAGTATGCTCCTCTCTGTCGGAGGGGTTCTGAGCTCTTTCTTTAGAAATACTTTCTCCGTCTTTTTTCATTCTCTACGTTCTCCTTTCCCGTTTTTATTCCAATGGAAAAATTCTTTGGGATAGATCTAGTATTGCCGGAAAAGGCGGCAAGATACGGTAAAAGAAGCCGTTGCCTTGCTAATTGGCGTTTTAGGGAAAAGAGACAAAAAATGTAAAGATAACTTGACATTTTTTGAGGAGAAGAATATAATGATAATTTAAAGGAAACATTACACTTTGAAGGCTACGCACATCATGAAAAATCGTATCAGGGAGCTCCGATACGCAG
>JAHZIE010000093.1:0-6670 GCA_019419895.1 Clostridiales bacterium
ATCGGCAAAATTGATTAAATGACACCAATATTTTTAACTATGTGATACCGGGCTGTCCGTACCGGATGCCGAGCTGTTGGTAAAGTTGGCCGATATTCTTGAGGTCAACGTTGCCGAATTGCTGGGCGGAGCCATTCACGACAATGGGGATAGGAATGAAATCGCGGAGCAGCTGTCGCGCATCAACGGCCAGCTGGCGATAAAAAACCGTCGGGCCCGCCTTATCTGGAGGATTGCTCTCGGAATCGTCCTTGTTTTTATCGTTGTCAATCTTTTTCTTCTTCTCATTGGGGTCATTACAAATAACACCTTTGAGGAACGAACCGAAATGGAACAGATGCAAATTTCCGAAACAGAGGAAAATTATGAAATCCTTTCATAAGCTGCACGGAGGACGAAAAGGGATGGCAAGAAGCGTTTACCCTTTCCACCTCCCGCTTTCCGTCCCGCCTTTTGATTTCAGTTTCTTTATCCTGAATATCCTCGGAAGCATAGAAAAGCAACCCCCAAAATGGGAATACAGCAAAAACAGTCCCCGGGCGCTCATTCTGAGCGCCCGGGGACTGTTTTTGCGTTTGATTATCCTCTTTGCTTTTTCCTCCTGACGGCCAATGTCAATACCATACCGCCGGAAACCAACAACAGAACAAGGCACAGATACAAATTGCTGCTGCCACCTGTCTGGGGCACATCAGGTTTTGCTGTATCCTCCTCTCCCGACGCCCCAGGAGTTTTTTCCTCCAAGGCGGCCAGAGCATCCTCGATAGCCTTTGCCATAACGTCTACCTCCGCCTGCTCGGTGATATTTTTCCCTCGGACAACGCCATCGATCGCCTCTTCTACAGCGGTGAAATTCTTGTAATCATCTTTGTTTAAGACTTCCGCCTTCTCAATTGCCGCGTCTACCCTGCTATAGTCGGCCGTTTTATATTCCAGCGCGGCAACCGCGTCCTCAATAGCCCTTGCCATGGCGTCAACCTCGGCCTGCTCGGTGATATTCTTGCCTTCAATCACAGCGGCGACTGCCTTTTCTACCGCTGAGAAATCCTTATAGTCGTCCTTATTCAGATTCCCTGCTTTTGCAACGGCCTCCTCTACCCCGCTGTAGTCGGCAGGTTTGTATTCCAGCGCGGCAACCGCGTCCTCAATGGCTTTTGCCATAGCATCTACTTCGGCCTGCTGCAACAGGTTTTTATCCCGGATAACCGTCCCAACCGCCTGAGAGACAGCCGAAAAATCCATATAATCCTCCTGCTTGAGAGCTTTTACCGCAGCAACAGCATCATCTACCCTTTTGTAATCCGCCGCGGCGATATTGGGTTCTCCCGGATTGCCATTCATAGAAATATCCCCTTGTATGCGGATTTCTCCCGCGGAAAGAATATCGAGCCTGCCATTTTTACCTTTCGTCAAGGCCAGCGCCGCTTTACTGCCGGTAATGTCAACAGAACCGTCCGTATCAATAAGAACAGAATTACCGTTTATTCCTACAGCAGAGGATATCGTCACCTCTCCCCCGGTAATTGCCACGGTTTTGTCTCCGCCCTGCGCGATGCCAGGAACAAAAATTCCGGCACTGCCGCTCTTGATAGTTACCACGCCGCCGGAAATATCCACCCCTAAATCGGCATAAATGCCGGTACAGTCCGTCACATTGGCGGCGTCAACAGTGAGGGAGCCGTCCTGCATATCAAATTCATCCACCATACATAAATCCGTATTGGTATATATATCGCCGGAAAGGATGGTAAGGCTTTCCCCTGAAATTCCATAAGGATTGCCTGAGGTCTGTTCCGTATTGCCCCGCAGAAGGTTCAGCCTTCCTCCCTCTTTTCCTTCGCGAATCGTAAGATGGAGAATAGACTTGGAGCTCCAATCCGCTTCCACAATCATGCCATCCCAGTTAGTATATACCGTTTCCAGGGTGTTTTCTCCTTCCAAAAGAATTGTCACATTGCCGCTTGGCAGCTTTAATACAGCACCGTCTCCGGTGTCAGTACAGCGAATATGACAATTTTGCAGTGTCAGCGTTCCACCATCGCCAGACGCAGCAGGCTCCCACTTCCATCCCTGTTCCTCCAGCATGTCGGTGGTTTCGGCCAACGCGGAGATATCAAGGGCTTCCTCCAATTCCAGAACCTTTTCCGGTTCCGCCGCCATCGCTGTCATCGGCATGGCCCCCAGCATAAGACAAAATGCTAGAAGAAGGCTTAAAAATTTTTTATTTGTTTTCATACTCATTTCCTCTCTTTCATTATATTGTTTATAAACATAAAAAGCATACCCTATCCATACAACGGACAAGATATGCCTTATATTCAATATTACATAAATTTGATAAAAACGCAGCTATCCCTGACTGACTGACTGACTGACTGACTGACTGACTGACTGACTGACTGACTGACTGACAAAATTATGTCTCATTTCCGCCATTCTGTCAATCCCCCTTTGAGAATTTTCCGGATCTGTATTTACCATATCATAAATCCTCATGTTTTGCAACAGAAAATGACGGAGGGCGGTTAGTATCAATAACAAAAATAATGCCACACGCGAATTTTATATTTGAGAGGGAGAAGCGTGAAGAACCGCGCTTCCGCGGCGTACTTATTTGATCAGGCCGCCCTCTTTTTTCAGGCGGAGGACCGGCTGGCCCCCATGACAAGGAGGTATCGCTCTTCTCCTCTTTTTACATAAAAAACCGGCTGGAAAATACAGCTCTTAAAATTGAGGACAATCCCTGAAGGATCAGCAGGATACCGATTAAGATGCTCATTGCCAACATGCCGAGGATAGGATCTAGGAAGGAGAGGAATCCCACCACCGCCAGCAAACAACCCAAAGCTGTGAACCAGCCCCAGCCACGGACGCCAAAACGGCACAGCTCGAAGGAGTTGACAAGCTTTGTAATCCCTGAAAACAACAGCCACATGCCAAAAATGAAGGGCAGCGTCAAGGTGGTGAAGGCCCGGTTAAAGAGAAGGAACAGGGACAAAATCACCGCCGCCACACCGTCCGCCAAAAACCACCCCGCGCCAAACAGCAGCCCCTGTCCTCTCACAAAAATCATAATATCGGCAATGCCGGAAACCAGCACCGCGATTCCCAAAAAGACGGACAGGGCCGTAACCGCCGCGGAGGGAGAAAGCAGGCATACAATTCCCGCTGCAATCAACAGCACGCCGGCAATACTCCATAAAACCCTGGAAAAATTTCTGCTCATAAAACAAACGCCTCCTTTTTCTGACAAAAACGCCGCCCATTGCTGGGCGGCGTAAGTGTGATGGGAATTACTTAATAATGATGGAGTTCTTTTCAGGCAGCTGTTTCGGCGCGGCCTTGGGCAGTGAAATCTTCAGAATGCCGTCCTCAAACTGCGCGTTGACATCCTTTGACTCCACCGCATCTCCTACATAAAAGCTTCTGCTGCACTGACCCACATAGCGCTCCCTGCGGATGTAATTTCCCTTCTTATCCTGTTCATCTTTATTCAAGCCCTTTTCAGCGTGAATGGTCAGATATCCATTTTCTAAGTCAAGATGGATTTCATCCTTCTTAAAACCGGGGAGATCTACATCCAATTCGTAGGAATTTTCCGTCTCACGGACATCCGTCTTCATCAGGTTTTTCCCATGTTTGCCATACAGCGCATTGCGGCGGCCAAACGAGGGCATCATGTCAAAGACGTCATTAAACATTTCATCAAACAAATTTTCACCAAAAATGCTAGGCAACATAAGTCATTCCTCCATTCAAACCTTTGTCGCTATTTACAGCCTGCGGAAATGTCTTTCTGCTTCTGTAAATATTGTTACCAGCCTGTACTCTGAAAAGCTTCTCACCGGAACTCTCTTCTTTGTTTTGATCCCTTTTGCTCTTCTTTTTAAGTACAGCTTTATTATATTCCCCAAAATTAGCACTTTCAATAGTAGAGTGCTAATTTTAAAATAATGTTTACATTTAAGACATATATTATTCGATTTATATTCTTAATTATAATATTATATTGTTATATTTCCAATTTAGAGCTATATTCCTTGTATCTTCTAATCTTTCATTCCCCGTATGTTTTCAAGTAACTCCACAATCTTCTTGAAAATTCGCGCGGTCAATCTGCTATCTAAAAGACGGACTGGGTATAGGAACCAGAGAAAAACGCCGCCGGACATTTCTGTAAATATAGAGGAGTGAGTTCCCGTCAAAGCGTCCATCCAGCGAAACCGACGATTGCTCTCTTTACCGCTCATATTGCATTTCCGGCGAACTGCGTCATATAAAGCTCATAATATCTGCCTTTTTGCCGAATGAGTTCCTCATGGCTCCCCGACTCTACCATGCGTCCCTTATCCATCACCACAATAAGATCCGCGTCCTGAATCGTGGAAAGCCGGTGGGCAATAATCAGGCTGGTGCGATCCCTCATCAGGTTGACCATGGCATCCTGAATATGCTTTTCCGTGCGGGTGTCAACACTGGAGGTGGCCTCATCCAAAATGAGAATTTTGGGATCCGCCAGAAAAGCCCGCCCAATGGCCATCAGCTGACGCTGCCCCTGGCTGAGGTTCTGCCCCGCCTCCACAAGCATGGTGTCATACTCTTTGGGAAGGCGGGTAATCATGGTATGGCAGTTGCTCATGCGGGCGGCCAGCATCATCTCTTCCTCCGTCGCCTGAGGATTGGAATATTTCAAATTATTGCGAATGGTATCGGAAAAGAGGACCGTATCCTGAAGGACAATCGCCGTATTGCGCCGCAGCTCATTGCAGTCGATATCCCTGATATTGACCCCGTCAATCAGGATTTCCCCGCTGTCCACATCGTAAAAGCGCATCAGCAGATTGACGACCGTGGTTTTGCCGCTGCCTGTGGCGCCAACCAGCGCCACCTTGCTTCCATTGGCCACATCCAGGTTAAAATCATACAGAACCTGTTTGCCCGGAAGATAGGAAAAATTAACGTGACGGAAAGATATTACCCCTTTGGACTGCCGCATGCTACGGCTGCCCGATTTATTCTCCACTGGTTCGTCCATAACGGAAAAAACCCGCTCCGCGCCGGCAATGGCGGTTTGAATCTGTCCGTAGAGCTGGGCAATCTCATGAATGGGCCGCCCGAACTGCTTCGCGTAGACAATGAAGGCTGAGATGACGCCGATGGATATGACGCCGTTGATGGCAAAATAGCCCCCGAAGGCGGCGATGATGACAAAGCCGATATTATTGATGACGTTCATGACAGGGCCCATGGAGCCGCCCAGGCTTTCGGCGATAATCCCCACCCGGGTCAATTCGTCGGAAGTCCTTTCGAATTCCTCCACCACCTGCCCCTGGTGGTTGTAGGCCACAACGGTATGGTAGCCTGTCACCATTTCCTCCACCGTGCCGTTCAGCTCCCCCAAAAGGATCTGGCGCTTTTTGAAGAAAGCTCTCATTTTGGAAGAAAGGAGCTTTGTCGCGATCACGGTCAGAATGATAGTGGCGCAGGAAAGAAGGGCGAGCTCCCAGCAGAGATAAAGCATCATGGACACTGTTCCGGCGATGGTCAAAATGCCGCTGACCAGGGAGCTGAGGGATTGGGAAACCGTATTGGAAATATTCTCCACGTCATTTGTCATACGGCTCATAATGTCCCCATGGGAGTGGGTATCCAGATATTTCACCGGCAGATTTACAATTTTATCAAACAGGTTTTCCCTCATTCTCCTGACGATCCTCTGGCTGAGATAGGCGCTGAGAAAGCTTTGGCCCCAGGTGCACAGGCTGCTGACTCCATAAACGCAGATCATAAGGAGAAGAATGGAGGGAAGGACACCAAAATTCCCGTTGGTGATGCTGTCGACGGCGCTGCTCTGAAGGTTGGGCGCGTAGACAGAACAGAGCACAAGGATGACAACCATAACCAAAAGCCCTAAAACCATGAGCTTTTCCTTTTGAAAATATTGTAAAAGCCGCAGCAGGGTTTTCCTCCCCTCCTTTGGTTTTTCCACTATCACAGGCTGCCGGGGGCCCCGCTGCCCGGGCATCCGCATATTGACCGGCGGGGTCCGCGGACGGCCTTCTTCTTTTTCACTGCCGCTCATCTGACATCCCCCTTTCCGGCTCTTCCTTCATTTGAGATTTATAAATATCCTGATAGATTTCACTGGTTTTCAGAAGATTTTCATGGGAATCGCAGGCGGCAATCCTGCCGTTGTCCAGGACCGCGATCCGGCTGGCCCCTTTGACAGAGGCAATCCTCTGCGCGATGATGATTTTGGTGACATGCTTATATTTTGTCCGCAGCGCCTCATAGAGCTTTGCCTCCGTTTTCAGATCCAGCGCGCTGGTGGAGTCGTCAAAAATAAGGATTTCCGCGTTTTTTAAAACAGCGCGGCTGATGGAAAGCCTCTGCTTCTGGCCCCCGGAAAGGCTCATTCCCTTCTCCGCCACAATGGTATCAAACCCTTCCGACCTGCTGTTGATAAATTCAGCCGCCTGGGCTGTTTCCGCCGCCTTCTCCAGCTCATCCGTGGAAGCGCCTGGCTTTCCCCACCGTATATTTTCCCCAATGCTCGCGCTGAACAGCTCGCTCTTTTGCAGGGCGATGGCGATCCTCCCCCGCAGCTCTTCAAGAGGATATTCCCTGACATCCACCCCGTCAACGAGTACCTGCCCTGAGTCCACATCGT
>JAHZIE010000093.1:6680-7091 GCA_019419895.1 Clostridiales bacterium
CATCGTAAAAACGGGGGATCAGATTCACCAGGGTGGATTTTCCGCTTCCCGTGGAACCCAAAATGGCAAGGGTTTCCCCCGGCTCAACCGTCAGGCTGATATGGCTTAAAACCGGATCGCCGCCGCTGCCGGGATAGGAAAAGGATACGTCCCTGAATTCCACCCGGCCCAGGCGCGGGATTTCCTTCTTTTCCCCTCCGGTAATCACAGGCACGCAGTCCAGAACCTCCTTCACTCTGCGGTAGGAGGCCATTCCCCGGGAAATGGTCTGGAAGATCATGGCAATCATCATAACGCTGTTCAAAATCAGCGACAGATAGGTGATCGCCGCCATAACGCTGCCCGGCGTAACGCCGCCCGACTGCACCTTGATGGAGCCGATGTAAATCACCGCGACCACCGAAAGGTTGA
>JAHZIE010000094.1 GCA_019419895.1 Clostridiales bacterium
ACAAATCATTAATGTATTATATAATATGGTAGACCGGATGTATATCGGCCATATCAACGAGGTGGGAGCAACCGCCCTGACCGGTGTGGGAGTATGTTTTCCAATTATTATGATTATTTCGGCCTTTGCCTATCTTTTCGGTATGGGCGGCGCCCCGAGGGCGAGTATCGCCATGGGAAAGAAGGATAACGAGGGAGCGGAGAAAATTCTGGGAAACAGCTTTTCCGCCCTGTTGATTACCTCACTTGTGCTGACGGTTTTGGTTTTGGTGTTTAAAAGGCCCTTGCTGTATCTGTTCGGCGCCAGCGAAAACACCATAGGATACGCCGACAGCTACATGAGCATTTACGCCATAGGAACTATTTTTGTACAGATGACCCTGGGAATGAACGCCTTTATTTCCGCCCAGGGGTTTTCAAAAATCAGTATGCTTACGGTGATTATCGGCGCGGTTTCGAATATTATTTTGGATCCCATTTTCATTTTTCTCTTTGATATGGGGGTGCGGGGAGCCGCGGTGGCCACAGTGCTATCCCAGGCAATCAGCGCCGTATGGGCTATTCAATTTCTCTGCGGAAAGAATACGGTGCTCCATCTGAGAAAGAAATATTTTAAAATCAGCGCAAAGGTGTTTTTTCCCTGCATTGCCCTGGGGGTCTCCCCCTTTGTCATGCAGGCTACCGAAAGCCTGTTGGTGCTTTGCTTCAATTCCTCCCTTTTAAAATACGGAGGAGATTTGGCGGTGGGCGCCATGACGGTTCTGTCCAGCGTAATGCAGTTCGCCATGCTGCCCCTGCAGGGTATCACCCAGGGAGGACAGCCCATTATCAGCTACAATTATGGGGCGAATAACGCCGAACGGGTGAAGAAGGGATATAAGCTGGTGCTGGCATGCTGCCTGGTGTATTCTACCCTTCTATGGCTGTTGATAGAATTGTTCCCTGGTATGTTTGTGGCTATCTTTACCAACGACGCCGCCCTGTCGGAGCTTTCCAAATGGGCTCTCCGGATTTACATGGCCGGAGTTGTCCTTATGGGAGCGCAGATTGGATGCCAGCAGACCTTTGTCGCCCTTGGCAATTCCAAAATTTCGGCCTTTTTGGCGGTGTTCCGCAAAATTATCATGCTGATCCCCCTGATTTACATCCTTCCGGCTTTGATCAGCGATCAGGTGCTGGCTGTTTTCCTGGCGGAGCCCATCGCTGATGTGGTAGCTTCCGTGACAACAACTACGGTCTTCCTCGTTACCTTCAAGGGTTTGATGAGAAAGATGCGGGAGAAAAAAGCGGGTGAAAGTATTCCCGTGGATGGAGAAGCTGGAACGGAAGAAAGCGGAATCTGAGAGATTTACGCGAAAGGCGATAATAAGTATATCTTTTGTCCCCGGTTTCCTTATTATGGGAAACTGGGGCTTTTTTTGAGGTCAGGCTTTCCAGAACAGAATGACGGACAAGAGGGAAAAAAGGGAAGTGTCTAGATGCCTGTGTCAATCCGGCTCACGGTAGGTGTTCCCGTAGTCTGGAGATTCTGGCGGCCGGAGTTTTCCTATAAAATGAATAAAAAGAAATGGAAATTTCCTCTTTGGATTGACAAATAGGTGAAATGTGCTAAACTGAAACAGGATTGAAAGTATTCCCTCCTTTTTTGTGGTTTAAGATGAAGAAGGAAGGGACGACGGGAGGAAAAAATATGCAGTTTGCCACGCATACCTATTATGTTTCACCCCAGGGGTCTGACAGCAAGGGGGACGGAACCCAGCAGGCGCCCTGGAATACCCTGGCCTATGCCATGCCGCGGCTTTGTCCCGGCGATGAGCTGGTGCTCAGAGGGGGAACCTATCGCGAAATATTAAGACCGGCGGTTCAGGGAACCAAGGAAGCGCCTATCCGTATTTCCGCCTATCCGGGGGAACTGCCCGAGGTAACCGCGCTGGAGCCAATCCGTGGTTGGAAAAGGGTAGAGTGTTTCCCATCCTTTACTTTGGAAAAGGGGGAGGAAAATCCTCCGGTGTATGCGGCCGACTGTTCCCTCCCCTTTGGAAGGGAGAACCAGATCTTTGAGGATGGCGGCTCCCTCTGTGAGGCGAGATGGCCCCACAATACCGGGCGTTCCCTTTTGGACCCTGTTTTCGCAAAGGTGGAGGACACCGATGGCTTCAGTGTAGTGGATTCCCACATTCCCGGCACTCGCGAGGATATTGCGGGATGCTATTTGTGGTGCATCGGCGGCGCGGCCTGGGTGGCGTGGAATAACCCGATTCTTGATTTCAATGAGGACAAAAGGGAAATCCTTGTGGCCCACGACGATAAAAATCCCGGCTACGGCCATTTTTACTCTCCCCGAGTGGGGAACGACTATGTCCTCATGGGGAAAAAGGGACTGCTTGGGGCCCCCGGAGAATGGTGGTATGAGGAAGGGGAAAAACGCCTTTACGCCTGGACAAAGGAGGGTGATTCTCCGGAGAAACACCGAATGGAATATAAAGCGAGGAAGCTGACCGCCGACTTTTCAGGCATTTCTCACTATGAGGTGGAGGGGATCACCTTTCTGGGCGGCGGCATCCTGACTGATGAGGCTTCTTCCTATCTGAGGCTGTCCTCTGTCCGCGTCTTTTATCCCTATCACTGCTTCCTGCAGGAATTTTCCTCTAATCCTGTCTACGGCAGCGTCAATATCCTCGGGGATCATATCGCCTTGGAGAACAGCGAACTGGCCTATTCCTCAGGAAGCATTGTTTCCGTCCGGGGAAAATTCAACAGGGTATTCAACTGCTATATCCATGACGGGGGTTACGCCGCCGTATGGACGGGGGCCTTCTCGGTGGCGGGATACCGTAATTTGATCAGCAGCAATACCATCTGTTATTCCGGACGGGATTTAGTTACCATTCACGGCATCCGGGAGGGAGTGCTGGAATATAACGACCTCCATCATTCAGGCTGTATTACCTCTGATTTGGGGCTGACCTATGGACATAACACCGACGGTAACGGCACTGTCCTGCGGTATAATTATGTTCATGACAATATGGCGGATGACTGCGCCTTCGGCATATATTTTGATCATCTCAGTCATAATTTTATTGTCCATGACAACTGGATTGAAAACCTGCGCAATGATCCGGTCCGCTTCAACAATCCGGGCTATTTCGATCAGGTATTCCATAACAGGGCGGCCAATGCTAAGGAGACAAAGACCTTTGATCACGCCGACAGGCAGGATATTTTTGGAATGCGCTTTATGGACAATATTGTCAACGACGCTATCCTCTATCCAGAGCATGCCGACGTGCGGGGCAATAAAATCATCCCCGATTACCGGCTGGAACATATCCCCTCATGGGGCCGCGGAAAAGAGGCGCTTTCTTATGAGGGGATTGATCTGGAAACAGAGCATCCCGTATGGGATAAGAAGGAATATCCCTATTCCTCCCATATTTATAACGGCTGTTTTGAGTGCGACGCCCTGTGCGGCTGGAGCGTCGCGGGAGACGGAAAGGCTTCACTGGCAGAGGGAAATGGCTGGGGACATATTCCTTATCATGCAACGGGAACCTCTTTCCATGAATTAAAACTGGAGGGGAACACCATCGTGTTCCAGACTGTGTCGGGACTGCTGCCCGGCGCGGATTATGTGGCGTCCGGCTGGCTGAAATGCAAGGGCTCGGCTGGGTATTTTGGCCTTGTCTTGGGAGAAAATCAGCCGGTTGACCTTCAAAGGATTCAAAAGGAGGCCCTGGCTGTCACAGGGGATCATAAATCTATGGGGGTTGAGCTTTCTGTGGAAAAGACGGCCTTCTGCAAGACCCACAAGGAAACCTGGCAGAGGTATATCCTCCGGTTCCGCGCCGGAGAGGATGGACGGGCGGTTTTGCTGTTCGCCAAAGAGGGAGACGCCGGCGAAGTCAGGTGCGACAACGCTTTTCTTTGCCTGACAGGCCGGCCTGTGCCCAATCATACCGGTGGTTGAGGAGGGTTTAACGATGGAAAAAGAACAGAAATGGATCGAAAGATGCCTTGCAGAGGGCGCTTATAAAGCATCGGTAATAGAGGTTTCCAGAATTCCATTTGATCCGGGGCTGAGAAAATATTGTGAGGAAAATTCCTGCGGCCATTATGATTCCAATTACGCCTGTCCGCCCAGCTGCGGAGAGCCGCAGGAGGTTATCGCCAAGGCCAGATCCTACCAGAAGGCGCTGGTATTCCAGACAGTGGGACAGCTGGAGGATTCCCTGGATATTGAGGGGATGATGGAGGCGGGAGAAAAACACAAGGAGCTCTCCTTGGGGGTGCATCAGTGGATGAAGGAGGAGAAAAGGGACTTTCTTCTTCTCACGGCGGGAGGCTGTTCTCTGTGCCCGGTCTGCGCAAAAAGGGAGAGAAAGCCCTGCCGCTTCCCAGAGCTGGCATTCGCTTCCCTGGAGGCTTACTGCGTCAATGTTTCCTCCCTTGCGCCCCTGTGTGGGATGAAGTATATTAACGGACAGAATACCGTGACCTATTTTTCGGCTGTTTTTTATAATTAGTCAGAGGGTTTTTGGTATGGAAGAAATGCGGGAAAAAGAAGAAAACGGCTGCTGACATGGAAGGAATATCTGTCTGTGGGCAAGGATGGATCCGCCTTTGAGAGCGGCGGTGGTTCCGTGATAAAGGGAGGAAAATACGGGTTATGTACTATGGAAAATTTAAGGAGCTTCCTTTGAACAGCTTTACACCGGAGGGATGGCTGAAGGATTATCTGAAAAGACAGAGGGACGGGCTGACGGGACATCTGGAGGTTGCCGGTTATCCCTTTGACACCGTGGGCTGGGATAAATTCAAGGATGGCATTGATTATGACTGCGGCGTTGCCAGCGAATGGTGGCCTTATGAACAGACAGGCTACTGGGTGGACGGCATGACCCGGTGCGGGATGCTGCTCCGGGATGAGTTTTTGATGAATAAGGCGGAAAAAAGCATCCGGAATGTGCTGGACCATCCGGACGCCGATGGGTATTTGGGCCCGCGGAACCTGAAGAAAAGCGACGGTACGGAAATCAGCCGGTGGGCCCACGCGGTCTTTTTCCGGGCCCTTATGGCATACAGCGCGCTGGATGCCTCTGTCATTCCAGCTATGGAACGGCATTATCTCTCGGATACCAGCGGCCACTACCATAACCGGGAGGCCTGCAATCTTGAAATGTTGCTTTGGCTTTATCAAAAGACAGGGAACGGGGCGCTGCTGGAACGGGCGGAGAAGGCGTATGAGCGTTTTAACGAAGAGAGCGCCCAGGAGGATTTCAGCGTTGAAAGCCTGGAATCAGACAGGGTTTCAACCACTCATGGTGTCAGTTTTCATGAGATGGCTAAATTGGGGGTGTTAATGTATCTTTCCACGGGAAAGGAACGATATCTGAAAGCAACAGTGCACGGATATGAGAAGATCCGCCGGGATCAGGAGCTGCCCTCCGGAGTGAGCAGTTCTTCCGAGTTTCTGAGAGGAAAGGATCCCCTGGACAGCTATGAAACCTGCGATATCTCGGATATGTCATGGAGCCTTGGCTATCTGCTGATGGCTACCGGGGATATCCAGTATGCGGATATGATAGAAAAAATCATCTTCAACGCGGCGCCTGGTTCCGTGACAGAGGATTTTAAGGCTCTCCAGTATTTTTCCTGCGGCAATCAGGTTATCTGTGACAGGCGATCCAATCACAATCTGTTTTACAGGGGTGATAAGTGGATGTCCTATCGCCCCAATCCTGGCACGGAATGTTGTCCGGGCAATGTCAACCGCGCGATGCCCAATTTCGCTTCCCGCCTTTGGATGGAGAGGGAAAGAGGTGTTTACGCGGCCGCGCTGTACGGTCCTTCCCAGGTCGTTCTTACCGACCGCGGTGGTAGGAAAGCAGTGGTTGAGGAGGAAACCGCTTATCCCTTTGAGGAAGGGATTGTTTTTACGGTTCACGGGGAAGAAAAGCTGGATATGGACTTGATATTCCGAATCCCTGGATGGTGTGCTGGTGCGGTCCTGCGGTTTGGAGATGCTTCCATAGCCGGGCGGCCGGGGGAGTGGCTGACGGTGCGCGGGCCCTTTGCCGAAGGCAGCAAGCTGTTTCTTACACTGCCCATGTCTCCCGTGACGCGCCGCTGGGGCGTCAATGGTGTCTCGGTGGAAAGGGGGCCCTTGGTTTATGTTCTTCCAGTAGAAGAACGGCGTGAAATCGATGAGGAGGAAGAGAAAGCCTCAGAAGAATTCCCAGCCTATAACATGTATCCCGCCTCCGGATTCGGCTATGGCCTGACGGAAAAAGCTTTATCAGAGGGACTGGAATTCCATAGCAGAATTCCCCAAGGCAATGAGTGGACACCGGGGTATTGCCCCGTATGGATGACTGTGCCTGCGGTGAAGCTGCCGGAATACCAGCTGAACCGGCAGTCTGAAATTGAAAGCCAGAGGCCTGATCCTCCCGTCACCCGCGCTGTTTTCCGGCTAGAGGGGGATTATACCTTTACGCCTCCCCTGATAAGGCCGGAGGAGATCATTACAGCTGATTTCAGCCGGCAGGAGAGAATCCGCCTAATTCCTTATGGCGCTTCCTGTCTGCGCGTTACAGTGTTTCCCCTGCTGGGAAAGAAAGATTAGAGTTCTATGGATAAGGATGAAAAAGATTATCCGGCTCCGGCAGAAAATTTTTATCAAGCGGCTACACTAAAATAGAGGACGCTTTTGTAAGCCGATATCTTACAAGAGAAGGAGAAAATGTTTCTCAAGTAAAGCAAAGATTGAAAAAGAGCGGTAGGAGATAAACTGAGACTGAGTAGGAGCTGATTAGGCGCTATAAGCAAAGTCCGCACCATAAAAGGTGCGGACTTTGCTTTATAGATACCGTCAGAGTGACCTTTTTGCGCAGGGTACCCTTCGGAACCTGTTTATTTCGAGAATTATTTTTTATCAAAGGATGGATTAAAGGCATAGAAATTTTTAGAGTCAAGCCGGTCTGTTGTTAATCTGAGCGCTTCGCCGAAGCGTACAAGATGGAGTAACTGTACTTGCTTAAATGCGCCATTCG
>JAHZIE010000095.1 GCA_019419895.1 Clostridiales bacterium
AGTCGAAATCACAATTTTGTTCAAACAAAATAGATGTATGTTACTCAAACTGCCCCTGCACCCTGTTTAATTGTTAAAAGTCTTCTTGATATGACAATGCATGTCAGACCATAAAGGTACAAATTTATAATTTGTAAAAAAGTTGACATTTCTGAGTGTCATAGGTATAATTATGGGCAATTCTGTTAATAGCTTGATGAATTATGATTCTGCGGAATGAAAAGTTTATGTCACATGTCTTTTATCAAAAGTGCTAAAAGGTGGGATTGGGGTATGAAAAAAAGTATTATAATACATCCGGAGGAATTGACAGATAACATGGTAAATCGGGTGATTGACTGTGGAGTGGAAGTATTAGGACTACATCCTGTAGGGGGAAAAAGAGCTGCGGAATCTTTGACGGCCCTGGTCAAACTAAAAGGAACACGAGAATTTGAAGAACGCTTGCGAACTCTCCGTGCGCATGGCATTGCTATAGAGTATCATCTTCATGCACTATCTTATTTTCTGCCGCGGGGTCTCTTTTCTTATCATCCGGAATGGTTTCGAGCGGATGCATGTGGACAGCGTATCAACGATATGAATATGTGTCCTTCTAATGAAGAAGCACTGTTATATGTTTCCGAACGTGTTTCAGAACTGACGCGCATTTTGCCATCGGATACAGGAAAATATTATTATTGGCTGGATGATATCGCAGATGCGGGATGTCATTGCGAAAAATGTATGGGAACCGATCCATCGGATCAGGCTATGTTGATTTTTAACGCTATCTTAAAGGGAATTCGCAAGGTGGATCCCGTAGGAAAGCAATGTTTTTTAGCCTATGCAGACCAAAAGATGCCGCCGATGCAGGTTCAACCGGAAGAAGGAATTTTTTTGCAATTTGCTCCCATGCGTTCTAATACCGATTCACCCTTTAATGAAAACGAAGAAAACAGATCACTGCTCAACAGTATTCGATCGCTTTTGGATTTTTTTGGGCGCAGAGATTCTGTGGTTTTAGATTATTGGCTGGATAATTCATTGTTTTCCGGCTGGAAAAAGCCGCCTGTTGCTTTAACGATTCATCCAGATGTAATTCGAAAGGATATTGCTTTTTATCGGGCTTGCGGATTTGAAGAAATAACCACATTCGCCTGTTATTTATCTGATGATTATGTTCGACTTTATGGAGAACCGCCAATAGCCGATTATATAAAATGCTATTAAATATAACAAAAATTCGTCCGATATTTTTTATAAGGTGTTTTTTTATGGGGTACAGACATTATTTTTGCTTTTTATTTAAAGGTATTATAGGGGTATCGCGGTTAAAAGTATAGAGGATAGAATTATTGGCTGAATGGCTGTATGACATTTTTGATGGAGTGTGATGGAGACAATCCTGCATATAATTATTGTTTTTTCGGGTATAACTGACGACAGTTTTTCTCAAGCAATAGTAAGCAGTCTGGGAATATGGCGCTTTGTTATTTCCATGTCCGGATGGAAACAGCAGTAAGGAAAGCGTTTAATGCATGCGGATATGATTATGAGTATTTCATGGCTACCACTAAAAATCAGTCAAACCTGGATCAGAAAATACGGGATTATATTGAGAGAGATATTCCGGTAATTGCGAGTTTAAATGACACTTTTCGTTCTTTTAGTATTATTTCTGGATATGACAATGACAATTTCCATTTTCTTATAGGCGAGGAACCAATACCAAAGGCATGTCGATATGAGAGATTGATTTTTAGTGTTATAAAAATGAATGTTCCGTCATTACCAGAATCTTATAAAAATGCTGTAATGGAAACCGCGTCTCCTATAACACCCCCGGAAATAAAGGAGTATTCCTTTGGTAAACAGGCATTCTTGGATTGGACCGGCAGTTTTCAAAGTAATCTATTCAGACAATATCATCCGGATGATAAAATATGGGATACCCATGAAAATTCTGATTTTTCATGTTGTAATATGCATGCCGCCTTTGTATGCTTTGGACAAATGTCTGTGCCGACAGCTTTTTAAAGAGGATCTTTGAGTTAAACGTGGAGTTGATCTTTATTGAGACGTTGATTCCTATCTATCGGGAACGTTGCAGAAACGGATTTGATACTCTTGCTAGTATGGAAGGTGGTTTTCACATATCGTCTCGCGTTATTCTGATAAAGAGAAAATGAGACCGATTTGTGATAAAATTATTTCATTGGGACATTATTGTGATGATATACTTGAAGTGTTTAAAAGTATCACTCAATAATTTGGTCTGGAAAATTTTTAGGTAGGGATTGGAAGAGATCATGTAACAAAAAATGTAGACCTATCTTGTGATATAACAGCAGAATGCCACGGAAATACAGATTCCCGTGGCATTTAGCTTTAAATTATACTTGATATCTCTTGTATGAATAGGCCATCCTTTCCGCATTTATTTTCCTAGCCGTGGAAATAAGTTTGGATTTCCTTCATCCTGTATGCTTGATCAACTTGGAAAGGACAACGTGAGTTGCAGTGGAAGCAGGAAATACAATCCCCGGCATTTTTGTCCAAATTTAAATAATGCTCCCGCGCCAGGGCGTCGCCCATACGGGATAAATCATAATATTTATTGATAAGCCCGATATCCAGTCCGGCGGGACAGGGCTGGCAGTGGTTGCAGTATACACAGGCGCCTCGCCCGCTATAACGGGAAAAGGTACCCAGCGCGGAATAATCTTTTTCTTCCGGAGGAGCATCTAAAAATCCGAGAATACGGTTGAGATCCCGCCGGTTCCTGACGCCTGGAAGCACAGTCACAACACCAGGTTTATCCAGGGCGTACTGAATGCATTGATATTCTGTCAAGGCTTGCTGAAAGGGAGAAAAGGCGGCATTTAACAGTTGACCGCCGCTGAATGCCTTCATGACGGAGATGCCTACTCCTTCAGTTTCACAGCGCCGGTACAACGCCATACGTTCCTCTATGCTTCCGGCCGCAAATTCTCCGTGATTGGAATCATAGGCCGGGTTGATGCTGAACATGAGCATATCGGTAATGTTCCAATCTAAAATCTTCTGGACGACAGGAGGCGTGTGGGAGGACAGGCCGATATGACGGACAACTCCCTCCTTTTTCAGCCTCTGTATATATTCCAATATGCCATGGAACCGCACCTTTTCCCAATCATCAAATTCATCAATGCAGTGGATGAAACCAAAATCGATATAGTCTGTATTCAGCGCTTTCAGCTGCCAGTCCACGGAACGCTTGATGTCATCCAGGTTCAGGGTCCAGCCATAGGTTCCGCTTTTATAATCCGCTCCAAAATGAATTTGAAAATATACTTTGCCGCGGCATCCGGCGGTCGCGCGCCCATATGGAGCAAAAGGGGAGGCATCCCCTGCGGCTAGATCAAAATAATTGACTCCTCTCTCCAAGGCGGTGGCAATGACGGCTTCCGCCTCTCTTTCTCCCTCTGTGCCGAGAGAACTGCTGCCAAGGCCTAGAATGCTAATTTTTTCATTTCCTCTTGGAAGCCTGCGGTATTCCATGTGGGCTCTCCTTCCGTTTTGTTACTGGTTCAGCCTTTGTGAAAAATCTGCCATGGCTTCAGAGATCTTGATTTGCTGCGGACATACCGCCTCACAGCTGCGGCATCCAATACAACTGCTGGGACGCTTTTCCTCGGGGATTGCGGATAATGCCATCGGCGCGAGAAAACCTCCATCGGTAAAGCAATGCTCATTATACAGGCTGAGAAGGGAGGGAATATCCAATCCCTTAGGACAGTGGCTGACACAATAATGACATGCCGTACAGGGGAGGGCAATTTTCTTTACCATACGATCGGCGATGGAGAGCAAGGCATCCATCTCATCTTGATTTAGCGGACGGTTCTCCTCAAAGGTGCGAATATTCTCCTGCAGCTGTTCCATATTCGACATTCCGGAAAGGATCACGGTCACATCTGGAAGGCTTTGCAGAAAACGGAAGGCCCATGCTGGCACTGTCTCGTCAGGCCGCATTTTTTTAAGGGTGGATTCATCTGCCGCGGTCAGAGCCGCCAGCTTTCCGCCTCGGAGGGGTTCCATCACCCAGACGGGAATATGGTATTCTTCCAGCAACTTCATTTTGTCTTTGGCTCCCTGAAATTCCCAATCAAGATAATTCAGCTGTATCTGACAGAATTCCATATCCTTTCCATATGCTTCCAGGAACCGTTTCATGATGTCATAACCGCCGTGGGCAGAAAAACCTAGATGACGGATGCGTCCGTTTTTCTTCTGTTCTATGAGATAGTGATAAATCCCATACTTGGGATTCAAATAAGCGTCGATATTCATTTCACAGACATTGTGAAACAGGTAAAAGTCAAAATAATCCACCCCACACTTTTCCAGTTGCTTTTCAAAGATTTCTTTTACCTTATTCATATTGGACAGATCATATCCGGGAAATTTGTCCGCCAGATAAAAACTTTCCCTGGGATAACGGCTCAAAGCCCGCCCCATGATGATTTCGGACTGCCCGTTATGGTATCCCCAGGCGGTATCGAAATAGTTAACTCCATTCTTTATGGCGTAATCAACCATTTCCATAGCTGCTGATTCGTCGATTTTGGAGTCATCTCCATCGGCAACAGGAAGACGCATGGCGCCCATTCCAAGAGAGGAAAGCCTGAGATCCTGAAAATCATTGTAAATCATACCATTTGCACTCCTTTTTTCTATATTACCGGCAAAATTTGATCTGCCGCGGAATCATTATTCTTATTATATCACTTGGAGTTTACTCAAAGTCAATTTATTTTTCTCAATTTTCCGAGTTCTCCTCGGGAAGCCGGGATGAAAGCTGCTTTTCGCGGGCATGTGGAGGGAGAGGTCGGTATCTGGGAGATGATTATAAATGAAAAGTTTTGCTAAATATTGTCAGATTGGGAGTAAAATCTGTTCTCTTCAGAAAAATAGAAGGAAAAACTTTATTATGAGGGAACACCATCCATACCTTCTTGCATAAAATGAAGTGTACCATTCTGTAAGCGGAACAGGGACAGAAAATTTTTTCTCCCCCTGTTCGGAGAATGGCCGTTAGGAGAATGTAAGGAGGCATAATATGAAACATTATTATGGAAATCAAGAGGTATGCGGATGTGAGCCTTCCAATGGCTGTGGAGGGACATCCTCATGCTGTTGTCCTGGCCCACAGGGGCCGCAGGGATGCCCAGGTCCTCAAGGTCCTAGAGGGTGCCCTGGCCCAGCTGGCCCTAAGGGAGATCCTGGCCCTCAGGGACTTCCGGGTCCTCAAGGCCCGGCTGGCCCTATGGGTCCTCAAGGTCCTCAAGGCCCGCAAGGTCCCCAGGGGCCGAAGGGTGATGCGGGCGGCCCTCAGGGACCTCAAGGCCCGCAGGGAGAACAGGGTCCTGCCGGACCAGCGGGACCACAGGGACTTACGGGTCCCCAGGGCCCTCAGGGAATCGCGGGCCCTCAGGGCCCCCAGGGCGCACAGGGCGAAGCGGGCCCCGCCGGTCCGGCGGGGCCCCAAGGGGAAACAGGCCCCCAGGGCCCTCAGGGAGCCATTGGTCTGCAAGGCCCTCAGGGTGAAACAGGCCCTCAGGGGCCAGCTGGTCCGCAAGGTCCAAGAGGAGAGACAGGCGAGCAGGGCCCGGCAGGACCTCAGGGAGCCGCGGGTGCCCAAGGTCCGCAAGGGGAAGCCGCGACGATTCAAGTGGGCACTGTGACAACGGGAGCGCCGGGAACAGCGGCTGAAGTGACAAATTCCGGGACGGAAAACCGCGCTGTTTTTGATTTTGTAATTCCCCAGGGGCCACAAGGACAGACAGGGCCTCAAGGGGCGGCAGGACCTCAAGGTTCCCCAGGTGAGACTGGCGCGCAAGGCCCTGCGGGCCCTCAGGGCCCCCAGGGCGAGAGAGGCTTACAGGGAGCAGCCGGACCTCAAGGCCCGCAAGGCGAAAGAGGAGCCCAGGGTCCTACAGGCCCGCAGGGGGAGGCTGGTCCGCAGGGAGAAGCGGCAACAATCCGGGTCGGAACCGTGACAACGGGAGCGCCGGGAACAGCGGCCGAAGTGACGAATTCTGGGACTGACAGCAACGCGGTATTCGATTTTGTGATTCCCAGGGGCGCGCAGGGAGAAACAGGACCTCAAGGTCCGGCAGGCGCGCAGGGAAGTCAGGGAATCGCGGGGCCGCAGGGACCGGAAGGTCCAACGGGAGCGCAGGGCGCCGCTGGCCCACAGGGAGAAGCGGCAACGATACGGATAGGAACCGTGACAACCGGCGATCCAGGGACACCGGCGGAGGTTACCAATACAGGAGACGAAAGTAATGCCATTTTTGATTTTGTAATTCCCAGAGGGGCTTCCGGCGGGGCCCTTCAGAGTCTTGCGGTGGTTGATACTGCGGTCAAAGGCGGCTCGGCCTCAAATCCAGTTGTTTTCACTAATCCGGCGCTGGTGGAGGATGCCGCTTATTCCTATACTCCCGGTTCTCCTGACATCACAATTCAGCAGGCGGGAGTCTACCAGGCATTCTTCCATTGTACGGTAAGAACAAACACAGGTTCCGTCATTCCGGCAGAGATTATGATGCAGCTTCATCTAAACAATGTTCCTGTTCCAGGTTCCGCGGCATACCATACCTTCACCTCTTCGGGTGAGATTGATAATCTTACAATGACAACGCCCTTCCAGGTGGCAGGGGTGCCCGCGGTAATAGCGGTATATGTCGATCAAGGGGAATTTACCATTTTGGATTCTTCTTTGACTGTTATCCGGCTGCTGTAATCTTTCCGCCTCGCAAGGTTGAAAGACGCTGTCAGATAAAAACAACAGCCCGCGTTTCTACGCGGGCTGTTGTTCCCATTGTTGTAAAAGACAACCACTGGCTCTGCCAGTGGAGATAAAAAAGGATTAGCTATGGACAAAAAAGGAACTCCCCGAAAGATTAAAGTAAAGGTCTGACTACCAAACTAAAAATATCGAGGAGTTCTTTTCCATGACAGAGAAAGACATAAACAG
>JAHZIE010000096.1:0-5181 GCA_019419895.1 Clostridiales bacterium
CACCACATCGGGATAAATCGTTCCCTGGCAGAGAAAATCCACCCGGCCGAGCTTCTTAGCTTCATCCTCAAAAACCCGGATGAATTCCTCACCGATAATTTTTCTTTTCTGTTCCGGATCACTGACACCCCTGAGTTTGGAAAGAAAACGCTCCTGGGCGTTCACCCTGACGAAATTCATGTCAAACTGCTTGCGGAATACCTGCTCAACTTCATCGCCTTCATTTTTCCGCAATAGGCCATGATCCACAAAAATACAGGTCAGGTTTTTCCCGATGGCCTTATGAACCATAACGGCCGCGACAGAAGAATCCACACCACCTGAGAGTCCCACCAAAACCTTTTTGTCTCCTACCTGTTTTTTAATCGCTGCAACAGCCTCTTCCACATAGGAGGACATCTTCCAATCCCCGGTACAGCGACAAACACGGTACAAAAAATTTCTAAGCATGGCCATTCCCTGAACAGTATGTTCCACTTCCGGATGGAACTGGACCGCATAAAGCTTTTTTTCAGAATTTTCCATGGCCGCCACTGGACAGGCGTCAGTTTTGGCTACCGAGCGGAATCCCTCCGGCGGAACGGCAATATAATCCGTATGGCTCATCCAGGTGACCGACACGGGGGCGAGTTCTCTGAACATGCTCCCCGAGGTGTCAAAGATTGTCTCTGTCTTTCCGTATTCCCGGATGTCCGGCGTCTTGACCTCCCCACCCAGCATGTGGGCCATAAGCTGGGCGCCGTAGCAAATTCCCAGCACCGGAATTCCCAGCTCAAAAATCTGCGGATCACACTTGGGCGCTTCCTCCAGATAGACCGAATTTGGTCCTCCGGTAAAGATAATCCCCACATAGTTTTCTTCCTTGATTTCTTCCAAGGGGGTTTTATAGGACTTTATCTCACAAAACACATTGCATTCACGCACCCTGCGCGCAATCAACTGGCAATATTGCCCGCCAAAATCCATCACTAAAACTGTCTGATTTGCCCGTCCCATGAAAAGCTCCTTTCTAAATGTTTACCGGTTTCTGTAAATCACATCTTCCCTTGCGGGGCCGTTGGAAACAATACCCACTGGATACCCCAGTTGTTCTTCAATGAACTCGATGTAATTTCTTGCGTTGACCGGGAGATCCTCATAGCGGCGGATTCCCCTGATATCACACTTCCAGCCGGGGAATTTCTTCAAAACAGGCTTGCACCTTTTCAGCAGATGAGTCGCCGGGAAATGATCAATACGCTTGCCGTCAAGCTCATACGCGACGCAGACCGGGATTTCATCCAAATATCCCAGAGCGTCAAGAACCGTCAGGGCCACCGTCGTAGTTCCCTGCGCCTGACATCCGTAACGGGAGGCTACCACGTCAAACCATCCCATTCTTCTGGGACGGCCGGTCGTAGCTCCATATTCTCCATTATCACCGCCGCGGCGACGAAGTTCCTCCGCCTCTTCTCCAAAAATCTCGCTGACAAACTCTCCGGCGCCGACCGCACTGGAGTATGCCTTAACCACGGTGACGATCTCCTTAATCTCATAGGGAGGCAATCCGGCACCGACCGCCCCGTAACCCGCCAAAGTGGAAGACGAGGTCACCATGGGATAGATACCAAAATCCGGATCCTTCAGAGAACCAAGCTGTCCCTCCAGAAGAATGGTCTTATTTTCCTTAACCGCCTGGTGAAGGAACGAAAAGGTGTCGGCCACATAGGGTCGAATCTCTTCCCGCCATTTGACAATCTGCTGGAACAGCTCCTCAACCTTCAGCTCAGGTTTGTGGTAAAGCTCCCGCAGCAGGACATTTTTCTGCACCAAAACACGCTCTAATTTCTCTTTGATATAATCATCATCGTCGTAAAATTCGCCCAGTTCAAAACCTATCTTCGCATATTTATCGGAATAAAATGGAGCGATGCCCGATTTGGTTGAACCAAAAGATTTTTTGGACAATCTTTCCTCTTCATACACATCAAAAAGGATATGGTAAGGCATGACAATCTGCACCCGATCGGAAACTAGAATATTCGGCTTTGGCACGCCGCGTTCCACCAGGGAATTCAATTCTTTGATAAAATTGTCGATATTCATAGCAACGCCGTTGCCAATAATATTGGTTACCCTTTGGTTAAAAACGCCGGAAGGAAGCTGATGCAGTGCAAATTTGCCGTAATGATTAATAATTGTATGTCCCGCATTGCTGCCGCCCTGAAAACGGACAACAACATCGGACTGAGCGGCAAATACATCTGTAATTTTGCCTTTTCCCTCATCTCCCCAGTTTGCGCCTACGATTGCCTTTACCATAAAAGCTCAACTCCAGTCAAATTATTTCACAAAAATCAAATGGGCTTTATACATTGATCTCAACAGCCTGCTCCTTCAACCCCTTATATTTTTCCAAAATAGGACGTACAGCCTCTTTCAGAAAATCACGCGTCTGCTGAGGAGCACGGCCTACATATTTTTCCGGTCGGATCAGCGTTTTCAATTCCTCCAACGAGACACCAAAAATCGGATCTGACGCAATGCGTTCCAACAGATCGTTTTCTCCGCCTTCCGCTTTCACGACCCTGGAAGCTTCCATGGAATGGACGCGTATCCTCTCGTGCAGCTCCTGCCGGTCGGCCCCCCTCTTGACAGCGTCCATCATAATATTTTCTGTCGCCATAAAGGGCAGCTCCCTCATCATCCTCTGTTCTATCACTTTGGGATATACCACCAACCCGTCAGCCACATTGAGGTAAAGGTTCAAAATCGCGTCTACCGCCAGGAATGCCTCCGGCACGCTGATACGTTTATTCGCAGAATCATCCAGCGTCCTTTCAAACCACTGGGTTGCGGCAGTGATAGCGGGATTCAAGCTGTCCACCATAACGTAACGGGCTAAGGAGGCAATTCTTTCGGAACGCATGGGATTCCTCTTATACGCCATAGCGGAAGAACCAATCTGATTCTTCTCAAAAGGCTCCTCTATCTCCTTCAAGTGCTGAAGCAGACGAATATCATTAGAAAATTTCGCGGCGCTCTGGGCAATTCCGCTAAGAACAGCCAATACCTGACTGTCCACCTTGCGGGAATAGGTCTGACCTGAAACCGCATAACAACTGGAAAATCCCATTTTTTCGGCAATTAATTGATCAATGCGTCTGCACTTCTCATCATCACCGTCAAAAAGTTCAAGAAAACTCGCCTGGGTACCGGTGGTACCCTTGGAGCCCAGTAACCTCGCCTTGGAAATCTGATATTCCACATCTTCTAAATCCAAGCAGAGATCCTGTATCCAAAGGGTCGCCCTCTTGCCTACCGTCGTAGGCTGCGCCGGCTGGAAATGGGTAAACGCCAGCGTTGGCAGATCCGCATATTTTTCCGCAAATTCCGCCAGCTTCCCGATTACGCCTACCAGTTTGTTCCGGACAAGCTTCAACGCTTCATTCATTACAATAAGATCCGTATTATCTCCAACATAGCAGGAGGTCGCCCCCAAATGGATGATAGGACGGGCCGACGGGCACTGCTCGCCAAAGGCGTAAACATGGGACATGACGTCATGACGTACTTCCTTTTCCCGTTTTTCAGCCACATCATAATTGATATGGTCAGAGTGCCGCTTCATTTCATCGATCTGCTCCTGGGAAATGGGCAGTCCCAATTCCTTTTCCGCTTCAGCCAAAGCAATCCACAAACGGCGCCATGTCCTAAACTTCATATCCGGTGAAAACAAATATTTCATTTCCTTATCCGCATAACGGGAGGAAAGGGGAGATTCATAAATATCCTTCAAGGAATTGTCCTCCTTCAAACAGGCTCTTTCAGCCCTTTGACTTTAAATTTTAATAAATTTTATAGATAAAAAGGCTTTTGCCCCCAAAGGGGGCAAAAGGATGGAATCTCTGTTCCGCACACAAGTCCATCAGAGTGAGAATCAGAGCCCCAGCCTTGCGAATACCTTTATCCAGTTTTTCATGGGTTCTGCTGTCCCACAGGCGGCAGGTATCCGGAGAAATTTCATCCGCAAGAATTATCTCGCCGTTACAACGCCCAAATTCCAGCTTAAAGTCAACCAATTCAATATTGATCGCCTTAAAGAAATCAATCAAAATCTGATTGACCTTCAGCGCCATATCGGTAATGGCATCCACCTCTGCTTTTTCCGCATAGCCAGCCGCAAGAATATGGTACTCGTTGATCATGGGATCTCCCAGCTCATCATTTTTATAGCAGAACTCTAATACTGTGGATTTCAGCTGCGTCCCCTCAGGAATCCCAAGCTTCTTGGAAAGGCTGCCAGCCGCTATATTTCTAACAATAACCTCCAAAGGGACGATTTCTACCCTTTTTACCAGGGTTTCACGATCACTGAGCTCCTTAACAAAGTGGGTTTTAATGCCCTTGGCTTCCAGCAGCTTGAACAGCATGTTGGACATTCTGTTGTTTACAACGCCTTTTCCAACGATGGTTCCCTTTTTTTGGCCATTGAAAGCGGTGGCGTCATCCTTGTAATCAACAATGCAAAGAGACGGATCGTCAGAAACGGCATATACCTTCTTTGCTTTTCCCTCATACATCATTTCACCTTTTACCATGAACAAATCCCCCTTAGATTTTTTAAATCCATATATTTTGTACTATGCCAGGATGTACACGCATCCAAAACGACTCTAAATCTCCTAGAAAACCCCAACAAAAGGAATTTTTCCAGGAGTTGATATTATACCATATTTTCCGCTTAAATTCCATAAGAAAATCACTTTCAGAAAGCTTTCCTGGTATATTTCTTCAATTATTGCAATTTCCCTCCCCGCCTTCTATGGGTTTTTGTTCTTTCTAACATGGATTTCTCTTATTCTAGCGGTTAAGACAAGATGCTTTAATACTGTAATATCAAAAATAGTTTTGAACAACAAAAAATAAATCCTGCATTTAAAATAAAAAAATGCCGTTTTTTTTTAAAAAACCCGGTTATCCGCCATCGGAATTGCAGGAAATATTTTAGATATTTCTTTTCATGTAAAAAATATTATGAAAATCTATGTTTTTTTATTGCACGACCCGTGAAAAAGTGTTACAATAAAAAAGAACAGTAGGCCATTTTTTATTATTGCCGCAAATGGCCGTTTAGGCTGTTAATAAATCTTTAAGGAGAGATTCTTCATGTCTTATGTCAGTGAAACATTAGAGGCTTTG
>JAHZIE010000096.1:5191-6970 GCA_019419895.1 Clostridiales bacterium
TTGATTAAAAAGAATCCAGACCAGCCTGAATTTATTCAGGCCGCTACTGAGGTTCTTGAGTCCCTCGCCCCTGTAATTGAAAAAAATCCACAATATCAGGATGCTGCTATTCTAGAAAGAATCGTCGAACCGGAAAGACAGATTATGTTCCGCGTCGCCTGGGTGGATGACAATGGCAAGGTTCAGGTCAACCGCGGCTACCGCGTTGAGTTCAACAGTGCTATCGGACCTTATAAGGGCGGCCTCCGCCTTCATCCTTCTGTTAATCTGGGGGTTATCAAATTCCTGGGCTTTGAGCAAATTTTTAAAAATTCTCTGACCGGGCTTCCCATCGGTGGCGGCAAGGGCGGTTCCGACTTTGATCCAAAGGGTAAATCCGACCGCGAAATTATGGCTTTCTGTCAGAGCTTCATGACGGAGCTTTACCGACATATCGGCGCTGATACAGACGTTCCTGCCGGTGATATCGGCGTCGGCGCCCGTGAAATTGGTTATCTCTTCGGGCAGTACAAGCGTATTACTAATAAATTTGAAGGCGTTTTAACCGGAAAGGGATTGACTTACGGCGGTTCTCTAGCGCGTAAGGAAGCAACCGGATACGGCCTGCTTTATCTTGTCAGCGAAATGCTCAAGAAAAATGGTCATGATATCGCTGGAAAGACCTGTGTTATTTCCGGCGCCGGCAATGTGGCCATCTATGCTGCTGAAAAAGCCACCCAGCTGGGCGCAAAAGTTGTCACTATGAGCGATTCTACCGGCTGGATTTATGATGCTCAGGGAATCGATCTGGATGTTATCAAGGAGCTAAAGGAAGTCAAGAGAGCGCGCCTGTCCGAGTATACAAAGTACCGTTCCAACGCTGAGTATCATGAGGGCAAGGGCGTATGGTCCGTTCCTTGTGATGTAGCGCTTCCCTGCGCGACTCAGAACGAGCTCCATCTGGAGGATGCCCAGGCTTTGATTAAAAACGGCGTAATTGCTGTCGGCGAAGGCGCCAATATGCCTACTACCATGGAGGCAACCCAGCTGTTCATCAGAAGTGGCGTTCTCTTTGCGCCGGGTAAGGCAGCCAATGCCGGCGGCGTTGCTACCTCCGCTTTGGAAATGAGTCAAAACAGCATGCGTCTGTCCTGGTCCTTTGAAGAGGTTGACGCAAAGCTTCAGGGAATTATGGTCAATATTTTCAATAACATCTCCGATGCCGCTGAAAAATACGGCTATGCCAAGAACTATGTTGTAGGCGCAAACATCGCCGGCTTTACTAAGGTTGCCGACGCGATGCTGGCACAAGGCGCATTCTAATTTATTCTCTGACTGTTGCTCGGATTTCCTCCTTCTTTAAGAAAGGGGTATTTGTTTTTTCATTCACATAAGGCGTTTGCCTACAAGAGGCACAAAGAAACAGGAGACATGTTGTTCGTGTTTCCTGTTTCTTCTTTATTATCTGTTTTCTACAGTCCTTTCCCGGGGAGGTTCGAGTAAAAGCATATGGACAGAACTGCTGGAAAGCAGTAAAAAAGAACCCCTTTTGTTTGACTTCTTTGGAAAGAAGTCATTTCCAAAGTTTTCTGTAGCATCTAAACTGATGTCTATCTTTCCAGCGTGGTACTCCAAGGCGCGTCTCCCCCTCCTTGCAACATTCCTTTCTATCCTCAAGCATGACTAGGAAATAGGTACCAATAGTCAAAACCTCCGGCTAAGCCGGAGGCTTGAAGAAGCCCTAGAAGGGCATAATACGGACAATACCCCTAAAGGGGCCTCGAAAAGGTCTGCCAACTG
>JAHZIE010000097.1 GCA_019419895.1 Clostridiales bacterium
GCCGCCATAGCCGTTCCGCACAGCGTCACCATCAGGCAAGCCGCCACCAAAATGGAAATCCTCCTACGTGTACTAGTTGACCTCTTTTTCATTTTCATAGACCTCCTTTATTTTATTATCATAATAGAAAAGAATCATATTTTTAACGCACTTTACTATTTATGTCAGTATTCAATCCGAAAAATAACCAATTTTTACTATATACATTAAAAAGAATTAAAACAATAAAAAAGGGACAAAAATCGTCACATAATTTTAATTTATTTTGTTTTTTATGATATAAGCGTACAATTAAATGAAAAAGGGCGGGGATAAGAATGGCATTCATTCCTTTGTCACCGGAAGAAGAACTGCAATTTGAGGAGCTTTACAATCAGTACAAAGCCCAAACCTATGCCTACTCCTGTCACCTGCTGGGCAGATACCATTATTACGCTGAGGATGTGCTACAAACTTCCTTTCTTTCCATCGGTCAGCATTTGCGGACGGTTCTCCAGTTGACAGACGCCGCCCAAAAATCCTATATTTTCAAAACAGTCCGGCATGACGCCCTGCGGATTTTAAAATATGAAAAGCCTTCCATCAGCCTTGAGGACGCTGAATATATTTTCGCGGATTTAGGCTGTGACGGCGTTTGGGAAAAATTTTGCATGGAAAGCGGCTCTGTATTTTTCACAGACACTATCCATGCTCTGCCGGAAGGATATCAAAAAATTTTTGTCCTGATGTTTCTCAATCAAATGGATTTGAAAGAAATTTCAATGAAGCTGGGCCTGAAATATGATACCGCAAAAAAACAATATGAAAGAGGGAAAAAGCTGCTGCTGCGGAAAATAACTGACAGCTTCCCCCTGTCCGGAAAAATAGAGCCTGTTATGTCAGAATAAAAGCTTCCATTCGCCCTAGAGGCTTTCGCTTTCTGAAAGAAATTATCCCGCCCCTCCTTTCTCTTTTTTCCCCAGTCTTGCCGCCTTTTTCTCCTGGACAAGACTGGGGAATTTTTTCTTTAGAAAAGCATAACAGCATTAATTTACAAATTTTGTCATTAAATTTTATAAATTGGGAAATTTTGGTTGTGAAATAATTGGTCTTGAGGTATAATCATAAAGGCGCCATAATAGGCTCTCCTGTACCACTGGCCTGTGGTCTTACTCTACAATAACCGGCTGTTGCGAAAGCATTCTCAATAGCCTAAAGATATTTGAAGCTGTCCTCTTCTCCGCTTCCCCTCTCTCGTTCCAAACGGCTCCTAATTTCTTCGATTTTCTATAAAGAAAATGGCGCCGCATGGCTTCCATACCCCGCTTCTCTACCTCCCCGCCACCGTTCTGTTCTCACCTTCTTTTTTTCCTTTCCCATCCGCCGCCTGTTCCTTCTTTTTCATGGAACGCTCAGCTTCCTGAAAATCCCAAGCTCAGCCGTGAATTCTCAATATAATGACAGCTAAAAAACGGATCTGCCTATTTTCAGCAGATCCGTTTTTTCAGTTTATATATTTTTCTTTTTTCCTGTAACGGTTTGCCGCGCAAAAGAGACCGGCGCCGGCACTTTGAGGGAATAGACGTTTTCCCGCTACCGCGGTTCAGCACGCTTTTATTTCTGTCCCCCAGCTCCCAGCCCTTATTCAGGTATCTGCGTTCAAAATCCCGCACCGGAAGCGGTTTATTGAAAATATAGCCCTGCGCGTAGGTACAGCCGCATTCCTTTAATATTTCCAGCTGCTCCGGTTCCTCCACCCCCTCCGCAATACTGTCAATCCCCATCTGGCGGCAGACATGAATAAGGTTTTCTATCAGCAGCCGGGTCGTTTCATTGGAATATAAATCATTGATAACGCTTTTGTCGAATTTCAGCCCGTTGATAGGAACTGTGGTCAAAATGGAAATGTTGCTGTATTCCGAACCAAAATCGTCGAGGAACAGATGATATCCCGCCTGAACAATCTGTCCGGCGATCTCCGTCAGGAAACGACGGTTTACCTCACCCATACTCTCAGTGATTTCAATTTCCAGAAGAGAACGATCAACCCCATACCGATCAGCCACCTGGTTGATTTTTCCGACAACGTCCTCTTCCATCAGCGTGCAGCGGGAAAAATTCACCGAAATAGGAAATAACGGGAACCCCTGCCGCTTCCACTTATTTAAGATAACGCAGACCTCCTCCAGCACAAAAAAATCAATATAGCGGATATTATTTTCCCTCTCCAGCTGAGGGATAAATTTAATCGGAGGAACAACGCCGTGAATTTCATCTGAATAGCGGACCAGAGCCTCCGCCCCTTTGATGGCGCCACCGTCCACCTCCGCCTTTGGCTGCAAATATATCTGGAAGCGCCCTTCCTGAATGGCATTTTGCAGATGCCGCAGACGTATGGCGCGCGTCGTGGCATTTCGGGGCACCATGGCTTTTTCATTCTCCTGGGTAATTGTGAGGATTTCCCGCGCGCAATTCATCAGCAGCGCCGGCTGGATATCCTCGTCCGCCCAGGAATACCCAAGAGAAATACGGCCCGGATAAATCCGTTCCATCCTTGCCCGAAGACGCTCGAGCTGGGAAAGAAATGATTCATAAGCAATATCCTGACACATCACAACAAAAGACGCCCCTGAAATACGGAATGCACAGGGCTCCCCAAATTCCTCCCTGAGCGCGGCTGCCAGATCCTGAATCATCTGATCCCCATAACGGTTTCCATATTCCTGATTGATAGAATGAAGCTGATTGATTTCCGCCGCCACAATTCCCAGGGAGGAAAGGACATCCGGCTGCATGCAGGCACATGCCTGCGAATATCCCTGCCAATTGAGCAGTTCGGTCATCATATCATGATTTTCCATAAATTTCTGGTGCTCCTGCATGCTTCTCTTACTGATTTCATTTTGCATAAAATAAGAAAAGGACTGAAGCATGGTGGTATTGTCCAGATTTCTGCGGGGATTTTCTATGCCGATGTAACCTACCAGGCTGTCGCCCTCCATCAGCGCCACCGCGGCGAAAGAATCCACCTGCTTTTCCTTCAGGACTTTATACTTTTCTGGAAAAAGAAGCTGCATCTGTTCCAATTCCTGGAATACGGTCACCCGTTTGCTTGACAAAGTTTTCATCCATTTATTCAGATCGCTGTTCTCCAGTCTTTCATTTTCATTCTGAACAGGCCCAATCCCCGGCGCACACCAATCCTGAGGGGCAATCTGGAGTGAATTGACTCCTTTCGCCCTTACAAAATACGCACGATCGGCACGGTAAAACTTGCCTAAATTTTCCAACACCCCCCTGATAGCATCCCCTAGCGCTCCAGTGACAAGAAGTAGGGAAGCGCACTCCAGCAAAACGCGATCCCCTTCGGCTTTGGAATTCAGGCGTTCTTCATGCTTGCATAAATCAGTAAAAATTTCCAGACGGGCCCGGCGTCCGTCCCATTGGATAATTTTATCTCGAATCATATGCCTTTTATGAAGACGGGCATTGGTATTTTCCCATGTCTTGAACCCATGTTCCCCCGGCAGATGATTTTGGCAAAAGATACATGGACGGGTAAACCCCTGCAAAATTTCATAACATTTCTGTCCATGATAATCTTCAATGCCAAATTCCCTTTGAGCGGAGTTGCTCATAAAGAGGATATCATGGCTTTTTTCATCTATCACAAGAATAGAATCATCTAATTCGTCCAGCATACACAAGGTGTCTGAATGTTGTCTGATCACGCAGCCGTCATGCACAAAGCACATTTGCCCGGGCGTCTCCCGTCTGCCGTCAAAACAGGTATACCGGGCCTTTCCCTGGTATTTGGCGTCGTAAAGCGCCGAATCCGCCTGCTGAAACATATCCTGAAAACTTAAATCTTCCCGCTCGGAAACCGCGACGCCAACCGAGGCGGAAATCCGCATAGGCTCCCCGTTAATGCTGTAACTGACAGACAGGCTGCCGCACAGCTTGGCCGCTGTTTTTACCGCCCAATCCCTATTGGGCACTTCTTCCATAAAAATGACAAACTCATCTCCACCCACCCGGCCCGAAATGCTGTTTCCCGGCGCTTCTGCCCTTAGGATACGGCCGATTTCCTGCAGGATCTGATCGCCGAAATGATGCCCGAACCGGTCGTTGACCTGTTTGAAGTCATCCATATCAATGACAAAAAAGGCACACTGTTCCCTCCCCGCCTCCCGCTGGGAAAGTCTTTGGGAAATCATGGATTCCGCCGTCTGGCGGTTGTAAAGTCCTGTCAGAGCGTCCCGCTCGGCCCGTTCCTGTAAGGCAAGCTCTGTCTTTTTCCTTTCATTGATATCTCTCACATAACAAAACGCGTATTGTTCCGAGGTATCTGGATCGCGCAAAACCGCTAGATGGAACGCGCACCAAACAATCTGGCCTCTGCCGTTGATGCAGCGGAATTCCCCATACAGGTTTTCTTCTCCCTTTGTAACACTCTGTGTCAATGCTTCTCCCCTAAACATATTGAGAAACCTCTTGACATCCCCCTTGTTTGCGATATAGCCCCTGATCGCCGTACAAAGATCATCATACGACGCGATATTCTGAAGTGATTCAAAATCATGGAAATTGCTCCAAATCCGGAGCACCCTGTTTTGGGTTAAATTGATCTTTGCTGAAACCAGCACATCCGCCGAAAGCATTTCACGCAGATGTTCCTCCTGAAAAAAACGCTGTTCCGCCTCCTTTTGAGCTGTGATATCCTCCGAAACCGCAACAGCGCGCACCGGCATGCCGTTTTCATCAAAAATATTCGTATAATTAATTTTTTCCCAATAATATTTGCCGTCCGTGGCGCGAAGCCTGACCACCGCGTCCGCTGTCTTTTCACCCCGGTGAAGTTTTTCATATAGTTCCATATAGTTTGCCGCGTCATTGGGGTGAACCACCTTATTTGCAATCATGCTGTGAGGTACATCTGGAATAGTCATTGCCATCCCAAAAAACTGATATGATTTCCTTGTTTGCAAAATACTTCTGGTTTGAAGATCATATTCCCAAACATTGATCTTTGTCTGTTCTATGGCAATCTGGAATTTCTTCTCGCTCCATTCCAGCTGCTGTTCAAAAATCTGCCATTCATCAATGTTGATGACCATGCCGCTGAGCACAATGCCATCGCTGTCATAGGTTAAGCCCGCACTCGCATGGAGCCAAGAGATCTTGCCGTCTCTGCGGATAACCCGGTATTTCAGGGTGATGTTCTTTTTCTTTTTGCTGATTGTCTGGTCTATTTTCGCGGACACAATCGGCAGATCATCAGGATATACCAGCTTTGCCGCCTCATTTCCCAGCTCCTGCCGGAATTCCTCCTGGGTATAGCCATGGATCTGGTAATAACATTCATTTGCATAGAGCACGGGAAAACCATCGGAAATTCTCGCTTTAAAAATGCCTCCAATCCTGCTCTGCGCGATAAAGGAAAGTTCGCTTTCCGCTCTGACCTGAGTGGAAATATCAAGGCATACGCTGATAATAGCCTTCCGTCCATCCTCGGTTACAATGCGCCGCCCCTTGTCATAGACCCAAATATCACTGCCGTCCTTTTTCAGCATCCGGTAAGTAATGGTGTATGTTTCCCCTCTTTGAAGGGCCAGGTCTACGCTTTTGGTAACACGTTCCCGATCACTTGGGTGAATACAATTGATGACCATCCCGTCGGTACCACTCACAAAATTTTCGTAGCTGTATCCCAGCAGCTTGAGCATTCGATCATTGATAAAATATAATGGAAAGCCAGGCTCGTCATAACCTCCCATCAGCCCGCCCGGCAGGGTTTCACTCATGAGCTCCAGCATATCCCCATCCAGCTTAGTCCTTCGTTCCTTCAAGGTCTGTTCCCCATACTGAATGGGATAATATTCGTTTTCCTTCTGTTGGGCCGCCGGCACAGAGACATGTACGGCGCGGATGTAAAAGAAGCCGTCCCGCTCACAGAGCAGGATGGTCTGGCGCATTTCCACGCAGATTGTAATTCCCGTTGACAGCAGTTTTCTAACCTTGATTACCGTATAAAGATAGACGTCCCCTTCTTCCGCACCGCCCAAAGGACGCACTTTTTCAAAGGTTATATCAAAAGGTATGGGATCCTGATGGATTTCATCCTCCAGGAGCAGGCGGAGCCCTTCGCGGTTAAAGGCAACCTCCTGAACGCCTGTTCCAATACTCTGGACGTCTTCTGTATAATAAGACAACGCCTTTTCGACGTCACGCTCCACCAAATAGGCCTGCATCATTTCCTTCAGGCGTTCATATGCCCGGCTCTGCCTGGCGGTCAAGGGAGGCTCTATCAATTTTGGTTCCTCCAAACCGCCTGTCTCGCCAGAACCAGGCTGTGTAAAAACCACACGATCGTTTCCGCACACCAAAAAATCTGATACGACGTCTGGGAGATGGCAGGGATCCAATTCTTCCTTGTTGCAAAGGGCAACCAATCCGGCCACAGCTGCTTTGTCCAAGGAGATATCCTCTATGACAGTTGTTCCGCACTGAATCCCAAAAGAAGTATATGTACTTCCCTCTAAAGAATATGTGCCGCTCACTATTTGATACATTATCAACACCAAGTCTCATTCATTTTTGACGAATTAAAAGCCTGCAAGCGTAAAGCTAGCAGGCCGACCTGGTTTAAACAAAAAACACTGCTCATAAAGATCAGTGTAAATTTGCTGCAACTGGCTGTCATATCCTGCGGACGAAGACCCTATAGCTTTGCGTCGCCGACTTTCATCGGTTTTGCTAAATATTCAATTGAATTCAGATTACCATGATTTTCCAAATATGTCAACAGAAAATAAAAAGTTTCACAAGAATTATCTGTAATTTATGTATACTACACGGGATATTCCCGTAACGGCACCCTTTTTCATCCGTCATTTTTACGAAACCGAAAGATTTCTATTCTGTGTGCCGCTCTGAATCTGACAACGCTCACTTAATCTTTCTCCCGTCTCT
>JAHZIE010000098.1 GCA_019419895.1 Clostridiales bacterium
TGCAGAACGGCCGTCGATTGACGAAATCAGGCTGCAGTTGATTAAGGGGGGACATGTGCTGGATGTCTCTTCACAATTAGACAAAGTACCTAATTACGCTAAAAATCATCCTCAGTCGGTTCAGTTTGTTAAGGATTACAAAAGTGCTGGAACAAATGGTGTTTATTGTTTCTTGACTCAGATTGGTAACTATAATTCCTATCCGATTGACGTAGGTACCTATTCCGCTGCGGTTCGTTGGGATATTTACGAAAAGGCTGGAAAACCGAAGGTTACTGATCCCTACTCCTATCTTGACGCTTTGGTCAAAATGAAGGAGATTTATCCTCAAACAGAAGAGGGGCTTCCAACATATGGCATCTGTCTTTTCCCTGAGTGGGATAGCACGGAGCTTTCCTGCTGGAAAAAGTGGGGAACTATCAATGGAATCATGGAAATTAATATTGGATATAACGTATATGATCTTGTTAATGACAAAATTTGTCCCATGATCGAAAAAGGCAGTCCTTATTATGAGGGATTGAAATGGTTGAATACCGCCAATCGTATGGGATTGCTCGATCCTGACTCCCCAACCCAGACCTACACCGTTTCCAACGCAAAGGTACGCGAAAGCGGACAATCGCTTTCAGCAATGTGGGGAAGTTATTATTCTGGATATAATAATGTTAAAAATAATAACGCGGAAGATCCGAAAGGATATATGCCTTTGATTTGGGAAGGACAGCATCCTGCGGTAGTAGGAGAAACCAAGCATTAGTTCTACTGTCAGCCAAGAAAAAGTAGATGCCTGCCTGAGATTTGTTAATCTTATGTATGATGAAGATGCTGTTATGACAATGTACAGCGGCCCGCAGGGAGAACTATGGGATGTTGTTGACGGGAAATGGACGCTAAAGGAAGAAAACGTCAAGAAAGTACGTGAGACCGGCGAATATACTTTTTCAACTGGTGAAACCTGCAAAGATTTCTGGGCTCCTTGGGGATTAATGAGTTCTAATAAGCATTCCAAATATGATGTTGAACTCGCGTATGGCGGTACAGTTGATTACAACGCGGAATCTCTTAAGGATAACAAAATCTATAAAATGTGGGGCGACTATTATGGTAAGGAGCGTCCTATTGAGGTTTGGAGAGAAATGGATGCCCTGTGCCCGCGTCCTGAGTGGAATAAACTTATTGAGACAATGCCTGATGAGTTGCAGGATCTGAAAACTAATATTTCAAGCGTTGTGACAACAATGTCATGGAAGATGGTAATGGAAGCCAAATCTGATGAAGAATTTGATGCTATGTTTGATCAGATGATTGCTCAAAGCGAAGAATTGGGACTCGCTGAGATCGTCGAGTGGGGTCAGGATCAGATAACAAAAGCTAAAGAGGCAGTAACTAAATACGAATAATAAAATTTGAAGGAGTGCCGGACAGTATTACTATCCGGCATTCTTTATTTTGTTCTTGTATTGTTTTGAAAAAGAGGAATATACGCTGCCAACGGAGCCTTTTGAACAGCTGGAATTGGGGATTGGAAGAAAAATGAGGAAGGGTAAAAAGTGGTAGGGCGTGGAGGTTGACCAGCATACAGTATCCTGCTATACTGGCATAGAACCCATGATATTCTCGAAATCTTGATGGAGGAGATGAGGTTTTGGACTATCCATACACCCATTATTTTACACTGGAACCGTCAATCCAGAAAAAAAAAGAAAGATATGCAAAATGGCAGATAAGACCTAACGGAAAATCAGAGTTGTTTCAAGAATCAAATCAGTGGTTAACAGAAGAAATTGTATTTGATTTTGACAATATAGTTATAGGCTCTGTCTTACTGGAGGTTTCAGGCGAGGGAATGCTGGAAGTGCGGTATGGAGAATATACTGAGGAGCTTTTTGCTCCAAAGGAATTGGAACTTAGCTGGTACCGTTTTCCCTGCGACAGTTTTCAGATTCATCAGGAATGCAGTTTAACATCCTCCGGCAGGAGAGCCTTTCGCTATCTCCGGCTTATACCAAGTGGTAAGATTATGTTAAAAAAGCTGGCGGCGTTGCATGAAGAATATCCGCTCCAGAAGACATTTTCCTTTCAATGCAGCGACCACAGGCTGAATGATATTTGGAGTTTATGCGCGAATACCACAAGGCTGTGCATGCATGACTATTATGAGGATGGCGTTAAGAGGGATACCTTTTTATGGATTGGGGATGCCAGAGTACAAGCTCAGTGCGGATACCGGCTGTTTGGGGATACCGAGCTGGCGCGCCGTTCACTCAGGATGATTGCAAATTCCCAAAGGAGGGACGGCGCTGTTCCGGCTTGTGCGGCTAGAGGATGCGATCCAGCTAATTATGAACGCGTAAGATATTTATTCCGTGATCATGACCATTTGATAAACAGCATTGGAAGCTGGATGCTTTGTAATTATATGGCCGATTTTATCTCTTTTGTCTGGGAATATTATTGTAACAGCCGCGATCTTGAAACGGTTAGACAGCTCTTTCCATTTGTTCTGAGGACTTCGGAGTATTTGATGGAGAGTTGTCCTCCGGAAAAGATCTACCAATTTGACTTTATTACAGATGAAAATCCGTTTCAGCGAAACAGCTGGATTGGCTGCGCTTCTGTCTACCTCTGTCAATTGTATGGTTCTCTGAAGGATTTGGAGAAACTATGTGATTTGATGGGGCAACAGAAAGCAGAAATATCTTTGTGGAAAAAAAGGGTATGTAGCTGTATCCATAAGGATTACATAAAAGAGGGGCTTATGATCGAACCGGCTCGTGGGGAATATCCTCAGGCTGTCTATTACGCAGCCCAAGCGTTTGCGGTGAAAAGCGGAATTTTCACACAGGAGGAGGGAAGAAAAGCGTTTGAGGCGCTGAAAAAGAGAGAGGACGCCCAGCTTCCTGTAGCTGGGTTTATGTGGTTCTGGACATTGGACGGCATGTTTCAGGCGGGGCTTCAGGAGGAGGCATTGTTCCTGATCAGACAATGTTGGGGATATATGCTGGATCACTCAGCGTCAGCCTGCTGGGAAAAGCTTGACTTGAAACATCCGGAAAAGTTTACTTCCGATCGTACGGTCAGTCATTGCCATGGATGGTCAGCTGGTCCCGCGGTCTTGTTTCAGAGATATCTTTTGGAGACAATAGACACCGGAAAAAAGGATGAATATTTGAATTTGATGGGATTAGATTGGATAGAAGGAACTTTTCCCACACAAGAAGGAGAGGTCTATCTCCACAGGGAAAAGGGTAGATTACCGGTGCGGAGATTTCTCTCAGATTAACCCCCTTAGTTTTGAACGCTTATCTCAGCAAATTGAGGCGCTGTTTCCAACAGGCATGTGATGTTTATCAATGGCGTCATCAGGAGGACTTACCGCCGTAACAGGGGAATTCAGCAGCTTGGTTTTATGAGAAAAGAACCGCCTGCGGCTATAGACATAATCCTATTGATGATTTCAAGAGCGGTGAAAACCGGATTTCCCGATTCCCCGTCGTTTTGTCCTAGTATCGAAAGAATTGACTCTTTTACAAAAATTTCTGAAAGAATATGAGAATTGAAATACGAAAATTTCTCCTCCGTTTGAGAAATTAAAAATCACTATTTTGCCTACAACAATCATTTCTGAGAAGATTTTGTTGACATGAAAAAAAGTCATGATACGATCTGCTCCAGAAGAAACAGCGGAAATTCTGCTGTACATCAATTTTGGCAAAGGAGTAGGAAATTTATGTTGTATCAAAAAGACTGGGGTAAAGTAAAGGAACGCCTGCTGGCCATTTGGGAGAATGAAATTGTAGATCGGTGCTGTATTTCCATTGCCACAAAGCTTGATCCCGGCAAACCCTGGCAGACCGAAAGAATGGCGGGGACTGAAGATGAGCTCTATAAAAGTTATATGGATAAGGAAACTGTCCGCAGCAACTGGGAAGCCCAGTTTGCCAACACTTATTTCGCTGGGGACAGTTTTCCGGTGATATGGAGCAATTTCGGTACCGCCGGCCACGCAAAATATTTTAAAGGCGCACAATATCATTGGGGAAAGGATACCGTCTGGTTTGATCCGTCACTGACTGACGAGGAACTTGATCCCAGCAGGCTGGTATTTGATCCGGAAAGTCCGATTTTGAAAAAAGAATTGGAAACCGTTCGTTATTTAAGCGAAAACGGCATGGGAAAATATTTTGTGTCCCTCCCGGACAACTGCGGCTGTATTGACGCGCTGGCGCATTTGCGGGGCAGCGAACAGCTGATGCTTGATATGCTGGATTCTCCCGATGAGGTAGAGGAATGTATCCATAAGATTGTGGGTGCCTGGAAAGTAACAACCAAACAGTTTTGTGACGCGATTTATAAGAATAATGAGGACGGATGCTGCCACGGCTGGATGAACAGCTGGAGCCCCTGCACTCACCAACAGCTTCAGGTGGACTTTTCAGTGATGATTTCTACTGATATGTATGAGAAATTTGCGCTGCCGGAATTGGTTGCCACTTCTGAAAGCCTGGGACGTGCGATCTACCACTTGGATGGACAGGAACAGATCCGCCACTTGGATTATATCCTTTCCGTACCTAATATCAGGATGATCCAATGGACTCCGGTTGCGGGCCAACCGCGTACCAGCACCCACATTGAAACCCTTCGCAGGATCCAGAAATCCGGTCGCGGCTTGGTGCTTTTCCCTGAAATAGATGAAGTGGAAACACTTCTGACAGAGCTCTCCTCCAAGGGATTGATGCTGATTGTAAGAGACGCACAGACTCCTGAAGAAGCGGATGAGTTGGTGAAAATGGCGGAAAAACTGACTCATGAATAAAGAGGCGGGTTCTCACCGCTTCCGATTGCAGAAGAGCTTTTTAGAGAAATGATTTCTGAAATCCTCCTGGTAAGAGATATCGTCAAGAAAAATGGCGGCGGATATTATGGAAAGTGGAAAGGGTTCCTAAATCGCTGGACGGCAGCTTCAGATTGAATGAATATCAAAAAGAGCTTGTAAGGCCGTGAATAACGGACGGCAGGCTCTTTTTTTCGCTCAGAGTTTTCTTGATATGCAAAAATAGGATTGTTTTTCTCTTTTTCTCCAAGGTGTTTGTGTTGTCGTAGATTTTCCTCCTTGGCCCTCTTCCTGCATATCAAACATGATAATTTTCTGATTGAACGGTAAAAAAGAAAGATTTCTACCTCAAAAAGGCGATAACGGTTGAAGAAGGGGAGGAAACGGTGAACTTTTGCGGCGATTCTGTACTTTTTGAAAAAAATTAGAAAGCATTGTTGGGGAACGGAAGGTGACAAAAGGCAAATAAGATGAACCTGTGACTGGAAAGAAGGAGAAAACGGTCATCACTATTTTGCATACCGCTAGTAAAACAGGAGACAGCCTGATTTTCAGTGAAAGACTGTTTCTTCTGACAAATACTATTCGGAACAGAGTGGAAAATTTTATATGTAACTGGCACAGAAAAAATATGATTAGTTGTCAAATTTTTTTCTGAGCTTTTCCAACGCCTTTTTTTCAATGCGGCTGACATAGGAACGGCTGATATTAAGTTTTTTTGCAACTACCCGTTGTGGAAGCGGATGATTATTACCAATGCCATAACGCAGAATGATGATTTCCCTTTCCCTTGGTTCGAGTGATTCCCGAATATACTGATGAACCCTTTCGGATTTTATTTTCAAGTCAATATCATCCACAATGGTGTCATCTACCGCAATGACATCAATAAGTGTCAGCGCGTTTCCATCTTTATCAGTGTCAATCGGATCGCTGATAGAGACATCCTGAGAGCTCTTTTTCCCATTACGGAAATACATAAGAACTTCATTCGCTATCCCCTCGGTTTGGCTCTGGGTTTTCCTCTGCCAAATCGGTGTAGTCAATCTCCGATTCCGTGTCGCCGAACAGCACCACATGGACGTTTTTCCCGTCCCAGACAATCCGGCGAATGAACGCACGCAGAGCCATCCGTTTCTGTTCCACGCCCATGGTATCGAAGGACTGCCCGAAGGATTTTAAAAGTTCTTTTGTCCTGTCAAATTCTTCACTGGAATAGAGATGATTTTTGGTGAGGGATTCCAGCTCGCTAATCCGATTCTTAATTTTCTCGTTCTTCTCATGGAGGATGTTAATCTGCTCGGTAATATAATCAAATGCTGGTGTGTTCGGCGTCTTTGCAAGGGTATCCACCAGATTGGCAATCTGCTGTTCGTTCTCCTGCAATTCCTTTTTGAGAGCGTTTAACTGCTGGTCGTATTCTTCCCGATTGCCTTCCAGCTTTCTTTGCACGCTCTCTAAATTTTTGATAAAGTCGGAGCTATCCTCTGAAATCAGCTTGATTTGTTCGCATATCATCTTATCAAGCTCGTTTCCGTTGGGATTCTTGCTGTTGCAGAGCTGACAACGACTGCGCTCTTTCGTTTCACAGAGATAGCTGTAAATCTTCTCTCCCTGTGCGTTTGTCCGCTGGCTGAGCTTGGGACGCATAAAGCTGTCACAATTCCCACAGTACAGCAGACCGGAGAGCAACGCCACATTGCTTTTGGGTTTGCGGTAGGACTTGGAACGGTTTTGATTGAGCAGTTCCTGTACTTTCACCCAATCGGCTCCGGCAATCAAGCCCTTGTGCTTCCCCACAGCAACAATCCATTCGTCCATATCCCGCATTTGGTTGGACTTGCCGGATTTCTGAATCGTTTTGTTGTAGGCCATAATGCCATGCTTGCCGTCAAACTCCGATTGTTCGGCGT
>JAHZIE010000099.1 GCA_019419895.1 Clostridiales bacterium
GGTGTATGGAATATGCGGGATAACCTTTTGGTTCTGATTGTCCCCGGCGCGGTGAAGGGATAAGCAAAGTTTGGAATTACCCGTGGTGAACCGCGGATAAAGTACACCTTTTCTTTCTGGAGGTTTGGAATGAAAATAAAAAAAGCATTCCCCTAGGAATGCGAAAAAATAGCTTCATATTCTGAACTGGCACATGAAAGAAAAGGTGTAAATTAACAAATAATGGAGGTAAGATGAATGAAAAAGGGCAAAAGGCTTCTCGCAGTTATTCTCGTGGCAATGCTTACAGGAACAGCTTTTGTGGGATGCAAGAGCAATCAAGAGCAAGGAAACTCTTCAGGTGGTTCCGGCTCTAAAGGTGATTCTGGCGAAACAGTAAAATTGAGATACTATTTGTCAGACACAACAGGTACTGACGATGCTAAGGTAGCTGATGCGATCAATGAAATTATCCGCCCCAAGATCAACGCCGAAATTGAGATTGTCAAATATGGTGCGGGGGACTATTCACAAAAATTGCCTTTGGCTATTGCTTCAAACGAAAAGATGGATATCTGCTTTGACGCTGGCTGGATGGACTATGTCAACCGTGCAAAGAGCAATGCTTACTATGATATTTCAGAAAAGGTGGAAACATTGACCCCGGATCTCTATAAGACGGTTGATCCCCTGCTGTGGCAGGGTGTTACCATCAACGGCGGTATTTACGGTGTTCCAACTTATAAGGAATTGGCGGAGCAGTGGGCGCTCTATGCTGAAACAGATTTCCTGAAGGAAAAGAACATCGACGCCTCCAAAATTACGAAGATCGAGGACGCCGAAGTGATTCTTGAGGCATTGCAGGACACAGACCGCGCGGGTTTCCAGGTGGTTCCCGGCAAGGATGTTTCCTGCCTTTCCAAGCTTGCGGAATTTGATCAGGTCGGCGCCGACCGTTCCGGCCTTTCTGTTGTAGACAAAAAGGAAGGAAAGACTATCGTTAACTATTATGAAACTGAGAATTATAAAAATTTTGTCCATTTAATGCGAGACTGGTATAACAAAGGATACATCGACAAGAACGTGGTAACCAGGGAAGATTATGACGAGTATACCAAAGATTCCCATAGATATGGGTTGGGATATGTTTCCTACAGCCCCCTGAATGAAGTGGTTCAGGCCACCACTTACGGCAAAGAACTTACTCCAATGCCTGTTACCCCGATTACCACCACCAACTCTTCCACCACAGGATCAGTGACCTGTATTCTGGCAAAATCCGAGAATCCGGAAAAAGCTTTGGAATTCCTGGAGATTGCCAATACTGACGGAGCTGTCAAGGATCTTCTCTGCTTCGGTATTAAAGATCTCCATTATACGCTGGAGGACGGCAAGGTGAAGGTTGCCGACGGAGTACAGGAGATGTGGTGCAGCCAGAACTGGACCACTGGAAATATGTTCATTTCCAGCCTGCTGGTAGGCGAGCCCGATGATAAATATGATCAGTATCTAGCCTTTAATGATAAGGCGACTGCGGCTGTAACCCTGGGCTTCCAGCCGGATACCTCGAAGATTGACGATAAGATGGCCGCCTGCACTTCTGTCGTAAAAGAGTATGCAAACCTTCTTGAGGTAGGCGCGGTCGATCCCGACGAGCAGCTTCCAAAATTCATCGATGCTCTGAAGGCCGCCGGTTCCGATGATATTATCGCGGAATTCCAGGCGCAGTATGACGAATGGCTGAAAACAAAATAATTGATCCGTGATCGCCGCCATGTAGCGGTTTTACCCTCCCGCTGCCCGTGATGCAACAGCGGGAGGGGTTTCTTTTGCCGATAAGAGGCGCGCGGCGGTTTTGGTTTGAAAGGAGGCTGCAAAATGATCTTTCAAAACATGGAGTTTTATAATGCGGCGGAGGTAGAGGCTTCCCCAGCCGGATACCGGATTTACCGCTTTCCCAAAGAGGTAAGGGAAACCATGGGGGAGGGGAAGGAACGGTATGGGAGGTATGTGTCCCAGACCACCGCCGGCTGTGAAATACGTTTTGTGACGGAAGGAGACAGGACGCTCATTTCCCTTTCCTCGCTGGATGAGGACGGATATGTGCAGATTTTCCGCGGGGACTTCCAATATTACAGCGGCTATACCTATTCTTTTCCGGTAAAGCGGGGACAGATGACCCATATCATGCTGCAGAACAACCGGGCGATGGACGAAGCTGCCCCGCCCTTGAAGAAGGGGGCCTTTTCCCATTGTGTCTGGAGGATTCTGTCTGATATCAATTTTATCCTGACTTTTCAGAACATAGAAACCTTTGGCTATCAAATCCGGCCGCCCAAACCGGAGGAGGTTCCGCAAAAGACCCTTCTCTGCTATGGCACATCCCTCACCTACGGTGCCTGCGCCACCGCTCACAGTATTTCCTATAGTCAGCTTTTGGGGCGCTTCCTTGGATGTAATATTCTGAACAAGGCGATGGGAGGCTCCTGCATGAATGAAAGGACTGTGGCGGACTATTTCGCCGGCGGCGGAGAGCATTTTGACGCTGTCCTGCTGGAAAACGCCGTCAATATGAGCGATATGCCTGGGGCCTATGAGAAAAATACTTCTTACCTTCTGGAACGGTTGACAAAGGCGTTTCCGGATATCCCGATCTATTGCGTGACGGCTTACCCCAACGCCAGTATTGCGGAAGGGGAAAGTGCTTTTCCGTGCCGCAAGAAGGAAGCGGGGGCAGATAGGTTTCAGGGAGATCGGATTATGAGAAAACTGGCGGAAAAATATTCCAGCTGCCATATCATCGAAGGGGAGCAGATCATGGACTGCTTTACCGATCTCACAGTAGATCTGGTACATCTGTCAGATTACGGGCATATCAGGGTGGCGCAACGGCTGGCGGAGAAAATCCATTTTTAATTATCAAAAACAAAATACAGGGAGGCGGTTATCATGTCGAATCAATGGAAGGGAATCTGCGAATTTGATCAAAACGGCTACATTATACAGGGAAAACCAACTTGGCTGGCTTCAGGGGAATTCCAATATTTCCGTATGACAAGAGAAGATTGGGAACCCCGTCTGTTGCAGCTCAAGCTGGCCGGTTTCAACACGGTTTCGGTTTATTTTGCCTGGAATTACCACGAAGTGGAGGAAGGAGTTTGGGATTTTTCCGGCGACAAGGATGTGGAACTGTTTCTGCAGACCGCCGCGAAGGTTGGGCTTTATGTGGTGGCGCGTCCAGGGCCCTTTATCTGCAATGAATGGCAGTGCGGCGGCATTCCGGCATGGCTGACCATGCGCAGGGATATCCGTATCCGGACCGCGGATCCCCAGTATCTTTCTTACTGTGACAAATGGTGGGATCGCATCGCCCCCATCATCGCAAAATACCAGTTGGGCAGGGAGGGGAGCATCATCCTGGCCCAGGTGGAAAATGAATATGGACATGTGGGAGAGCACCAGGAAGGGGATTACGTCTATCATCTCCGTGACGGCCTCCGTGCCCGCGGTGTAACGGTGCCCATCACAAACTGCGACAGCTTTATTCAGTTTGACCGCATCCGTCCGAAAAAATGGGAGGATATAAACTTATGCTGCAATGCGGGAGGGGACGGCCTCCGGGTATTGCAGAGGGCGAGAACCATGCAGCAGGACGCCCCGCTGTTCCTGACGGAGTTCTGGATCGCCGCCTTTGACTGGTGGGGCAGGGATGGATCGGCGGTTTATGACGACGAACGGGCTCTCTATGGTGCCTTGGAAATGGTGGCGGGGGGAGCAGGAGGGCTGACAGTGTTTGTGTTCAGCGGCGGCGCGAATTTTGGATACTGGCACGGCCAGTCCATCTGCTCTGATGGAAATTTTATGACAACCATCTATGGACCTGGCGCCCCCATTTTAGATGACGGAAGCCTTTCTAGAAAATACACGCTGTTTAAAAGAAATTTTACCGGCCTCATGACAGCGTCAGAGGTGTTGGCGGGGGCGGGAATGCCTGAAATTACCGGAGACATCAGCGGAGCATGCACCGCCGTCCGCCGCAATGGGGATACAGTATTCACCTTCTACATCAATCATAGCAAAGAACAGATGGAAATCGCCGACGCGCAGAAGGAACAGGCGGCGGTAGATATGTCCATCCCGGCCGGCGAGGTCAGATGGAAGGTGGAAAGGCTGCCCTTGAAATCAGGCTTTATTCTGAACAGTACCACGGGGCATTTATTCGCGGGAGATCCCGCCTTGGTCATTTACCAAAAAGCGGGAGAAAAGACTGTCATCAGCCTGACAGCGGAAAAAGGAGCAAATGGAAAGGAAATTCGTTTGGAAGGAAGCCCGAAAGCCGACGGAACGCCTTTGGTATGGAATATAGAGGAAGATGGAAAAAAGCTGACAGTCCTTCTCTTATCTGAGGAGGCGGTGGATCTTTGTTATCGTATCGAGCTTCCAGGGCATCCGGCGGTCATTGCCGGCGGTCTGGAACGGATTGACAGTGTGACTCCGCGGGGAGAAAAGATGGAGATCACCGGTTTTGGCGGCGCTTATCCGACCTGGAAGGCGGATGAACAGGGATTTGCGGAATGGAAAACAGAAACTGAGGGAGAACTTTCCGTCAAGACGGAAAGACTGGAAGAGAAAAAGGTTTCCTTCCAGTTTGAGGAGGCACAGCCCGGATATGACGACAGCGGTTGGTACACGGCGGAAATGCCTGAGCCTATGGCGCGCTTCGGCAAAGGAAACGGCCGGGCATGGTACCGCGCGGAGCTTGAGGTGGAGAATGAGGGCTGGCAGATGCTCTTTGTCAGCGGGGCAAGCGACCGCTGGATATTCTTTGTAGACGGTCATTTTTGTGTCTCAAGGGGACTGCATACCCATTTTGGAAAGGACTGTGCGGTTTATCTGACAAAGGGAAAACATACTTTGGCGATTCTAGCCGAAAATCTGGGAATGTATAATACAGGCTTCGAGATGGATATTCCCATGGGAGAGCCCAAAGGAATTTACGGCCCCGTATGGATGAACGGAAATGAAATCAAGCATTGGAAAATGAGGGAAGGACTGCGGAAGGATGAAACCTATGAGCTGTGGCCCCAGGTCGGAGAGGTAGTCTGGCAGGAGCAGAAGGGAAAGGTCAAGGGTCCCTGTTATATCAAAGGAAGATTTTCCTGCCCGGAAGGCTTTGAAGGCGCTGTCCGCCTGGATACCCATGCCGCGGGAAAGGGAAGCGTTTGGATCAACGGATTTAATATTGGACGTTATTGGAAGGTAGGGCCCCAGCAGTCCCTTTGGATCCCCCTCAGCAAGCTGAAAAAAGAAAATGAGATTGTGCTGTTTGAAGAAGAAGGCGTCGATTCGGAAGAAATTACTGTCATTTTCACACCCTTTGGAAAAAAGAGAAAAGGCGTCTTGTAATCCTGTGGGAAAAAAGGTAAGATGAAGGAAATTTAGTTTGTCTGGAGGGAAGAACTTTGCAGCTGGAAAATGAAAAACTCCTTTTGGATTTTTCCCGGGACTGTTATCACGGACAGAGATTTGACAACACGGGAATCATCCGGCAAATCTGGAAGAAATTGCCCGGCGGAGAAAAAATTTCCTTTGGAAGCGTAGAAAGCTTGATACCGGGGCAGGGCACTGGAGGGCTTGGGCTTGCCAACGAGTTTGGCATCGACGGTGGTGTCGGATATGAGGAGGCTGAACCGGGGGCGCTCTTTTTAAAAATTGGAGTGGGCTGGTTGAAACGGCCGGATGAAAAAAATTATCAATTCGGTCGGAGCTATGAGGTGGAGGAAGAAGGGCGGACGGAGGTGATTCCCTCCGCGGAAGAAATTTTCATTTCATGGCAGTCGGGGGAAAAGAACGGATATGCCTGCGCTTATACCAAACGGATTTCTCTGGAAGGGGAATGCCTGAGAATCAATTATTCGATGGAGAATACAGGAAAAAAGCCCTTTTCGACAACCGAATACGCGCATAATTTCGTCAATCTGGACGGCATACCCTATTCCAGCGATTATCATCTGGAGGTAAGCGATCCCGGGCTGACGAAAAAGTACCAGGGGCATTTTGTGGATGCTTCCCATTTTGCCAGTTATATGAGTATGCCTCCCGAAGAGAGCGCAAAGCTCCGGGGCTGGAAGCTTTCCTATCCTCAGAGGGGAATCGGCATGTCGGAGAAAGTGGATTTTCAGCCGTGCAAATTTGCGGTTTGGGCAATGGAACATGCGGTTTCCTGCGAACTGTTTATTTCCCTGGAAATGAGGCCGGGAGAAAGCGCCTCCTGGGCGAGGCTTTATACCTTTGAGAACTGAACAATCGCATAGGGGAATCCGACGGCAAATAATTTGCCGTCGGATTCTTCTTGCTGCGTTTAGGCTTAAGCACCCCCCCCCGGTAGAACCAGGGGCAGGTAAAAAGGCGTTGGCAAAAAAACCTCCATGCTACAATGGAGATGGTTTGACAGCCGCTATCACGAAAGAGCAAGGAGGTTTTACGCGGGATGAAAAATGAAGTAAACCACACAGCACATTCCAGTTGGCGGTGTGAATACCACGTGGTATTCGCGCCAAAGTACCGGAGAAAAGAACAACAAGGGAAGATGTGATCGAGAACATAAAAAAGCTGTGCGGAGAGATGGAAGTGGAAATCATCGAGGGGAGGCGTGCCCCGACCACATCCATCTTCAGATGAGTATAGCACCACAGTTTGTGGGGACGCTCAAGAGCAAAAGCGCCCTGATGATCTTAGACAGGCG